>JBHIXO010000059.1:0-15412 GCA_041984725.1 Acidimicrobiales bacterium
CGCACCGTCTGCGCCGCCGCGCTCGTCGCCCTCGGCGCAGTGGTGCTCGTGGTCGGCTGGTGGCTCGGCGTGGAGTCGGTCACCGTCCTCGCGCCGGGGTTGTCGTCGATGAAGGCCAACACCGCGGCCTGCCTCATGGGCCTCGGGGCCGGCCTCGCGCTCGTCGGGCGGGGCCGGTGGCGCTTCCTGCCGCTCGCCGTCGTCGCCGTCCTGGCCTCGGGCACGCTCGCCGAGTCGCTCCTCGACGTCGACCTCGGCGTCGACGACCTGCTCGCCACCGACACCTTCACCGACGACGGGTCCACTCCGGGTCGGATGGGGCTCAACACGGCGACGGCGTTCGTCCTGCTGGCCGCCGGGCAGGCGCTCGACACCGTGCGGCGGGCCGGCGCGCTCATCGCCTCCCAACTCGTGACGCTCGCCGCGATGATCGTCGCCGGGCTGGGTTTCCTCGGCTACGTCTTCGGGGCATCGGGCGAAGCCGGACTGGCCAGCAGCACCGAGATGGCGTTGCACACCGCGGTCGGTGCGCTCGCCGCCGGGGTCGGTGCGCTCACCGTGACCCAGCACGGCGGGGTGCTCGCCACCGTGACCGATCGCCGCGGCGGCGGCCGGTTCGCGCGGCGCATCCTCCCGCTCGGGCTCGGCAGCGTGGTGCTCGCCGGCTTCGGGGTCGAGGCGCTCACCGCCGCCGGGGTCGTCGAGCAGCCCGAGATGCGCCTGGCCGTGTTCTCGATGTCGATCCTCGTGCTGGCCGGCGTCGTCATCGCCACGATCGCGGGCACGGTGAACGACCTCGACAGCAAGGTCGACGACGCCCGCCGAGACCTCGACACCGTGCTCGCCGCGTTCGCCGACCGCCACTACCGCGTCAGCGCGACCGACGAGGCCCGGCTGGTCACGGGGTCGACGGTGACGTCGTCGCTGCCCGTCGACGGCCTCGTGCCGGCGACCGAGCGCCGGAACCTCGCGCACGCCCTGCGATCGGCCCGGGCCGACCGCGTCGAGGCGACCCTCAGCTTCGCCGTCGACGGCCGCCACCTCGAGCTCCGCGTCGCACCCCTCACGGGCGAGGAGGTCGCCGTGTCCGTCCGCGACACCTCCGAGCTCGCCGCCGCCCGCGACGACCTCGCCGCACTGACCGCCAACCTCGAGGACCAGGTCGCCGAGCGGACCGCCGAGCTGCACGTCGCCAACGAGCACCTCGCCCGGACCAACGCCGACCTCGAGCAGTTCGCCTACCTGGCCTCGCACGACCTCCAGGAGCCGCTCCGCATGGTGTCGGCCTTCGTCGAGAAGCTGGCCGACCGGCTCGGCGACGACCTCGACGACCGCTCCCGCACCTACGTCGAGTACGCCACCGACGGCGCCGCCCGCATGTCGCAGCTCATCGACGGCCTTCTGCAGTACTCCCGGGCCGGCCGGGTCGAGGTCGACGCGCAGCCGGTCGCCCTCGGCCCCCTCGTCGACCAGGTGGTCCAGACCCTGCGGGGTCGCGCCGAGGAGGTCGGCGCCACCGTGGTCGTCGACCCCGATCTCCCCGCCGTCGCGGCCGACCCGGTGCTGCTCCGCCAGATCGTGCAGAACCTCGTCGCCAACGCGCTGAAGTTCGTCACCGACGAGCGCCCGCCCGAGGTGCAGGTTTCCGCGACCCGGGCCGGCACGGTCGTCGAGGTGTCGGTGACCGACAACGGCATCGGCATCGCCCCGGAGTACCGGAGCCAGATCTTCCAGGTGTTCCGGCGGCTCCACGGGCGGGGCACGTACGCTGGCACCGGCATCGGCCTCTCCCTCGTGCAACGCCTCGTCGAGAGCCACGGCGGGCGGGTGTGGGTCGACGACCGCCACCCGGGTCCCGGCACCCGGTTCACGTTCACCCTCCCCGCCGCCGACCCCCCAGGATCCGCGTGAACATCACCCAGAGCATGCGACCGGCCGAGGTGCTGCTCGTCGAGGACAACCCCGGCGACGCCCTCCTCACCGTCGAGGCGTTCGAGGACGCCAAGATCGCCGTGAACATCGTCGTGCAGGACGACGGCACCAAGGCGCTGGACTACCTGCTCTCGACCCTCGGCGACGGCGGTCCCGAGGTCCCCGACCTCATCCTCCTCGACCTCAACCTGCCCGGCCTCAGCGGGCTCCAGGTGCTCGAGCACATCCGCGCCGAGGACGGCCTCAAGCACCTGCCGGTCATCATCATGACGAGCTCCTCCGCGCCCGAGGACATCATGGAGTCCTACCGGCGTCACGCGAACAGCTTCATCTCCAAGCCGATCCGGCCCGACGAGTTCCTCGCCACGGTCCGGGCGCTCGAGTCCTACTGGCTCACGGTGGTCCGCCTGCCGACCCAGTGACGGCCGAGCAGATGCGGGCCAGCAGGTCGCGCAGGAACGACGACCCCGCCGCGGCCGCGCCGCCGGCGGGCGCGCCGAGCCGGACGACGACCAACCCGAGGCTGGGTACGACGGCGACCATCCGGTCGCCCATCCCGAGGGCGAACGAGGCGTCGGTGGGCACGTCGGGGAACCAGGGTCCCTCGATGCGTTCGGGCTGCTTGGGCGCCAGCGCCCAGTCACCCCCGTTCGACCACCAGAGCAACCCGTAGGCGGGGTTCAGGGCCTGGCTCGGACGGCCCATCGCCGCGGCGAAGGCCGGGTCGATCGGCGGGCTCGCGGTGCGGATCGCCTCGCCGAGGCGGGCCAGGTCGCGGCCCGTCGTCACGAACGCCTCGACGGGCGTGCCGTCGGGGTACTCGAACGACGGGCGGAAGGCCTCGGGCAGCCCGTCGATCCAGGTCCGAGGAACCCAGGCGCTGTCGTCCATCCCGAGCGGCGTGGTCAGCCAGTCGCGGGTGAGGTCGTCGAGCGTCGTGCCGGCCGCCGCGGCGAGCACCCGCTTGGTCGAGTGGTACGCGGCGCCGAGGTTGTAGTCCCAGCGCGCACCCGGCGGCGCGACGACGGTGAGGTCCTCGGCGAGCCCCGAGGTCATCGTCAGCAGGTGGCGGAGCGTGACCGCCGGGTCCCAGTCGTCGCCGAGGTGGCGGCGCACCGGGTCGTCCAGGTCGAGCACGCCGCGCCACACGGCCATTCCCACCAGCACGGCCACCACCGACTTCTGGGCCGACGCCACGTCCTGGATCGGTCGACCGTCGGCGGTCGTGCCGTGCAGGACGCCGCGGGTCGTCTCGTCGAGGGGACCGACGTGCTCGACGACCGTGGTGCTGTCGTGGACGACGACGAGGTCGGTCGTGCCGTGGCGGTCGGCATCGGCGACGACGTCGTCGAGCGACATTGCGAGCGGGTGACGGGAATCGAACCCGCGTTGTGAGCTTGGGAAGCTCATGTTCTGCCATTGAACTACACCCGCGTGCTCGACCCGAGGGGTCGAACGGCGTGGATCGGCAGTGTAGGCGACGGGTGCGGAGCGCATGTCGGGAACGACCGGATCCGGGGCGCCGACGCGTCACGCAGCGGTAAGGTCACGCAGAGCGGTTCATACCGCCGCGTACCGTCCACCGGATTCATCCCCAATGTCACAGTTCTGCGACATTCCCCGAGGTCATCCCCACGGCGTCCGCGCCGGTTGCGTAGCGTGGCGCCCGGTACCGGAATCGGAGGACGGTTGATGAGCGGCCGGACACGGGGACACGACATCGAGATCGATCTGGCCGCGGACGCCGCCATCCGTCTCGCGCTCAACGAGCTCACCCGGGGCGATGTCGGCCAGCGGCTGCAGGCCGCCGCCCGTCTCCGTCACGCCTCCGAGGCGCTCGTCTCCGAGCTGGTGGCCACCGCCCGGGACGAGGGCGCCACCTGGTCCGACATCGGCGAGACCCTCGGCGTGTCCACCCAGGCCGCGCACCAGAAGTACCGGTACGTCTCCACCGAGGGCTGAGGCCGCGCCGGCCGCCGAGGCCGGCCGCCTACATTCGGGCCCCGTGATCCTCTCCGACCACTCGATCCGCGAGGAACTGGCCGCGGGCCGGATCGTCATCGACCCGCTCGACGAGTCGTGCATCCAGCCGTCGTCGGTCGACCTCACGCTCGACCCGCGCTTCCTCGTCTTCCGCAACCACACCCGCGGCCTGATCGACGTCAAGCAGGACCTGTCCGACCTGACCGAACAGGTCGAGGTCGCGGGCGACACGCCGTTCATCCTCCATCCCGGGGAGTTCGTGCTCGGGGCGACGCTCGAGCGCATCGCCGTCGCCGAGGACCTCGTCGCCCGCCTCGACGGCAAGTCCAGCCTCGGCCGGCTGGGGCTGCTCATCCACTCGACGGCCGGCTTCATCGACCCCGGCTTCGACGGCCAGATCACCCTCGAGCTGTCGAACGTGCACAACCTGCCCATCACGCTCTACGCGGGCATGAAGATCGGCCAGATCAGCTTCCTGCGGATGACCACCGCGGCCGACGTCCCCTACGGCCAGGGGGCACTCGGGTCGAAGTACCACGGCCAGCAGGGCCCGACCCCGTCGCAGTACTGGAAGAACTTCCAGTAGCGACCGTTCCGCTCGTCCTGCCAGAAGCGGGGTGGGGGTGTTCCGCTCGTCCTGCCAGAAGCGTCAGCGGGGTTCGAGGTCGAGCATGCGGCGGCGGTGCTTGGCCCGGTCGGTGGGTTCGATGGCGAGCACCTCGGCGATCAGCGTGGCGAGCTCGTCGATGTGGAACGGGCGCATCAGGAAGCCGTCGGTGCCGGACTGGAAGGCGTAGTTGCGGTTCTTGGCCGAGGTGGCGACGAGCACGGTGCGGGTGTTGCGGACCCGGCCGTCACCGTGCTGGCGGATCCCGTCGAGCAACTGCATCGACGACCCCATGCCCTTCGACGACAGGTCGATCACCACGGCGCGGGGGAGCTGCTCGCTGGCCCGGGCGAGGGCGTCCTCGACCCTGCTGGCCGTCACGACCCGGTAGCCGCGCGCCTCGAGCAGCCGGTCGAGCAGGTCGTTGACCTTCTCGTCGTCGCTCGCGACGAGCAGCATCGGCGCCGCTCGTCGTTCCTGACCGCTCCACTTCTTCGGCTTCTTGGCCACCGCACTCCCACCTCGTGTCGGGCCGGAGTGTAGGGCGGCGCTCAGTCCGTCAAGGTGAGCGGAGACGTGGACTCGGCCTCGCCGGCCTCGATCGCCTCGAGCACGTGCATGGCGATGTCGGCGACCTTGACCTCGTCCTCGTCCTTGCCGGCCGCCTTCACGCCGTCGTCCATCATCACGTAGCAGAACGGGCAGGCGGTGGCGACGCGGCTGGCGCCGGTCTCGACGAGTTCGCGGGAGCGTTCGTCGTTGACCTTCGTGCCGATCGACTCCTCCATCCACATGCGGGCGCCGCCGGCGCCGCAGCACATGCCCTTGGTGCCGTTGCGGGGCGCCTCGACGATCTCGACGCCGCCGAGCGAGCCGATCACCTTGCGGGGGCTCATGTAGATGTCGTTGTGGCGGCCCAGGTAGCACGAGTCGTGGTACACGATGCGCTCGTCGAGGCGGGCCCGCGACAGGTCGAGCTTGCCCTCGGCGACGAGGTTCTCGAGCAGCTGGGTGTGGTGGATGACCTCGTAGTGCCCGTCGAGTTGGGGGTACTCGTTGCCCAGCGTGTTGAAGCAGTGCGGGCACTGGGTGACGATCTTCTTCACGCCCATGCCGTCGAGCATCTCGATGTTCTGCATGGCCAGCATCTGGAAGATGTACTCGTTGCCCGAGCGGCGGGCCGAGTCGCCCGTGCAGGCCTCGTTCGGGCCGAGGATGGCGAAGTCGAGGCCGGCCCGCTTCATCAGCTTGGCCATCGCCTCGGACACCTTCTGGTTCTTGTCGTCGAACGACCCGGCGCAGCCGACCCAGTAGAGGTACTCGTGGTCGAACGTGTCGCCCGGATCGACGATGGGGATGCCCTCGACCTTCTCGGCCCAGTCGCCGCGCGTGGAGTTCGAGATGCCCCAGGGGTTCATCTGGTTCTCCATGTTCATGTAGGCGTTGCCGAGCTCGGTCGGGAAGTCCGACTCCATGAGCGACAGGTAGCGCCGCATGTCGAGGATCTTGTCGAGGATCTCGATGCCGACCGGGCAGTTCTCGTCGCACGCCTTGCACGTCGTGCAGGCCCACAGCTCCTCGGACGAGATGCGCTCGAACAGGTTGTTCGCCTCGACGGTGATCTCGGGCACGGTGCCGAGCGGCGGGCTCACCTGCGGCGTGCCGGTGGCGGCCATGACCTCGCCCGACTTCAGCACGATCTCGCGCGGGTCGAGCGGCTTGCCGGTGGCGTGCGCCGGGCAGACGCTCGTGCAGCGGCCGCACATGGTGCAGGCGTCGAGGTCGAGCAGCTGCTTCCAGGTGAAGTCCTCGACCGTGGAGGCACCGAAGCTCTCGAGCTCGGTCTCCATCAGGTTCGGCATCGCCTTCATGGCGCCCTTCGGGCGGTCACGGTCCTTCAGGTACATGTTCATCGGGCTCGTGAACATGTGGCGCAGCATCGTGATCGGCAGCAGCGCGAGGAACGCCAGGAACGTGACGACGTGGGCGATCCACATCGCCTGGTGCCAGCCGTGCACGGTGTCGAGCGAGTCGACGAGCGCGGACAGCGGGTAGCCGATGAACGCCCACTGCTCGAAGTCGGGGCGGCCGTCGACGGCGATGCGGAACATCTCGGCGAGGAAGCCGGTGACGCCGAGGAGGAAGAGGACGATCAGGCCGGCCGCGTGCTCGGGCTTGGTCTTGATGCGGATCCGGTAGGGGCGCTGGACGTAGCGCCGCACGAGCGCCCACGTCACGCCGACGAGGAACAGGATGCCGGCGGCGTCGCCGACGAAGGCATAGGCGCGGTAGATGTCGCCGTGCAGGAACTTCGCGCCCTCGGGGAGCTGGTGGTTGATCTCCAGGACCGTGGTGACGGCGAGCAGCACGAGGAAGGGGAAGTAGATGAGGCTGTGCATGACGCCGGCGGCCGGGTCGCGCAGCAGCGTCTGCATGTAGACGCCGGCGCGGAAGTCCTTCATGCGCTGCGCGAAGTTCTTCGGCGTGGTCCGGCGGTTCTCGGGCGTGCCCCGCTCCCAGTTCTTCATGCGCTGGGAGAACAGCACGGCGCCGTACAGCAGCATGATCGGGACGACCATGTAGAAGGCGGCCTTCACCGCCGACGGGATGTTCTCGAAGACCTCGCGGGTCACCTCGGAGTCGTCGTGGAACTGGAAGACGGTGGCGGCGATCCCGGACACGACGGTGACGACGGCCATCACCGTGCCCAGCCCGAGGGCCAGGTGGTGCGGCCGGATCCGTCGGGTCTCGGTGGGGCCCGTGGTTTCCGTGGCGGTCTCCATATCGACCCGGACGGTACCGCCGGGCCGGATTCGGGGGAAAGTAGGGGGTCAGGTCACGCCGGCGCGGCGTCGCCGTCGGTGCCCCGCGCCACCGTCAGTCCGACGGCCCGGGCGAGGCGCTCGGCCAGCCCCACGGCCTGCACCGCCGACACGGTGCACCCGCGCAGCGAGGCCAGGTCGGCGACGGCGCTGAGGTCGGCGCGGGTCAGGTCGACGCGCTCGCAGCGGACGCCGTCGAGGGCGACCGTGCCGAGCTCGACGTCGACGAAGGCGACGTCCGTCAACCTCGCCCGGGTCAGGTCGAGGCCCTCGATCCGGCCGGGGCCGACGACGACGCGCTCGAGTTGCGCCTGGCGGGCCGAGGCCAGGTCGAGGATGCAGTCGACCAGGACGACGTCGCGGACCGGAGCGTCGCCGAGGTCGGCCCCGCCCAGCCGGCAGCGCTCGAGGCGGACCCGGCGCAGGCCCTCGAACCGGCGGCCGGTGAGGTCGACCCCGACGAGCACGGCGTCCTGGGCGTCGATCGGCGTGTCGTCGGGGAGGTCGAGCTCGCAGTCCTCGAGCCGCGTCCGCAGGAGGGAGAGGGTGCGGGCGTCGGGGAGGGTGATCGTGGTGCCCTGGGCGCCGACGCCGTCGACGTCGGGGTACTGGGGGTCGACGGCCTCGGGGTCCCACGCGCCCGGGGAGCCGGGCAGGTCCGGCGGCCGGGGCGCCACCGTGGGTTCCGGTCCCGGAGCCGTCGTGCCTGCCACGTCCCGAAGGTAGGGCACCGGCCCGCGTGGCGCCGCCGGGTCCGCAGCGACCAACATGAGCACCGTGCGTGGGGTTCGCAGGGGCGCCGGGGTCGTGATCGTGGCGGTGGTGCTCGCGCTGCTCGCCGCCACCGGTGCGACGCCCGCGTCCGCGGCGGACCCCGTGTGGAACATCGCCCGCGTGAACGCCCCGCTCCCCGGGAGCGGGGTGACGATCGCGGTCGTCGACACCGGGGTCGACGCCGCCCACCCCGCCTTCGCCGGCCGGATGCTCCCGGCCATCGACCTCGTCGGCGGCTCCGGCGGCGACCCCCACGGCCACGGCACCCACGTCGCAGGTACCGCCGCCGGCGCCGAGGGCGGCGGCTGCGGGGTCATCGGCGTCGCCCCCGAGGCCCGCATCCTCCCGGTCCGTGTCCTGGGCGCCGACGGCAGCGGCTCCAGCAGCACGGTCGCCGAGGGCATCCGCGCCGCGGCCGACGCCGGCGCCCACGTCATCAACCTCTCCCTCGGCTCCGACGTCGTCCTCCGGGCCGTCGCCGGGTCGGGTCTCGGCGAGGCCATCCAGTACGCGTGGGACCGCGGCTCGATCCCGGTGCTGGCGGCCGGCAACGACGGCGTGGTCGGCGGGCTCCTCGGCTCCGGCTACCGCGGCATCCCGGCGGTGGTCGTGACCGCCACCGACAACCGCGACCGCGCCGCCTACTACGCGACCTCGATCGGCTCGGCCGACTGGGGCATCGCCGCGCCCGGGGGCGACAACAGCGGCGACGCGGACGGCGACATCGTGTCGGCCTTCCCCGACAACGGCTGTGCCCTCTCGGCCGGGACGTCGATGGCCGCGCCGCACGTCTCCGGCGCCCTCGCCCTGCTGCGGGCGCGCGGGCTCACCCCGCGCCAGGCCGTCGACCGGCTGCTCGCCACGGCGCGCGACCTCGGCTCGTCCGCGACGTACGGCCACGGCCTCGTCGACGTCGCCGCCGCCGTCGGGGTCGCGCCGGCCACGACCACGACGCTCGCACCGACCACCGCCGATCCGGCGCCCACGACCACGACCCGGCCGCTGACCTCGCTGCCCCCGCCGCCGGCCACCGTGGCCCCCGACGACTCCGGCACGACCACCCCGAGCACCGCCGCAACCGGGTCCGTGACGAGCGCGCCGGCCACGAGCGGCGCCACGGCCGATCCATCGCCTGGCTCGACGCCCGGCGACGACGCCGGCACCCCGTCCACCGGAGCGCCCACGACCGGCGCGGCGACCACGGGGTCGTCGACCGGGCCCGACGGCGCGGGCGACGACCTCGCGATCGGCATCACCGACGAGGACGACGGCGTCCCGGCGGGCGCGACGGTCGCGGCGGCCGCGTCACTGGCCCTCGCCGGCATCGGCGTGGGTGTCGCCTTCCGCCGCCTGCGCTGACCCGGACGGATCCATCCCACTGACCCCGGTGTGGCCCGCACGTGTGCGGGCCGTTCCCCCAGCGTCCCCCGTTCCCCGGTGCCGATCCACTCGTGGTGGACCGGCGGGTGGTCGATCAGCCGAAGTGCTGGCGATCGAGGTCGCGCACCCGGGCGGCGAGGGCCCGGAGCAGCTTGTGGTTGATGCTCGGCACGTCGTCGAGGAGGGCCGCGAACTCGCGGGGCGCCAGCACCAGCACCTCGATCGGGCCGTCGGCGGTCACCGTCGCGGTGCGCGGCCCCCGGTCGAGCAGGCCCAGCTCGCCGAGCATCGAGCCCGGGCCGAGCTCGGCGATCTTGCGGTTGTTGCGCTTCACGAGGGCGGTGCCCTCGAGCAGCACGAACGCCTCGCGCGCCGCCGAGTCCTGTTCCATCAGGACCTTGCCGTCGGGCATGGACATCACGGTGCCCGCCTTGGCGATCCGGCCGAGCTCCTTCTTGGAGCACGCGGAGAACAAGGGGACTTCCTGCAGGTGATCGATCACTGAGCTCTTGGCCATGGCCGGAGCATACGGATTCGCCCGATCGCGTGCCGGGGAACCGGACACGCCGGGCGATCGGCGCCGCGGCCGGGCGCGAATCGGGCGCCCCGGACCCGTCACGACCACGAAACAATCGAGAAACCAACCGTCCGTACCTTCGATCCGGATGAACGACGTGGCCGTGCTCCGATGGCCGAGCGAGCGTGCCGTCCGGGAAGATCTCGCCCGAGCAGGACGGGCTCGGCTGCTCATCGTGGATCAGGACGCTGCGCCGCCGATCGCCTCCGACCCCCTCGAGGACTGGGTGCGCGAATCGACCGGCGAGCTCGACGTGCGGGCCCGGCTCGAGGGCCTGCGCCTCCGGCTCGAGCAGACGCTCGAGCTCGTGCCCGAGCTCGACGAGGACGGGGTCATCCGCTTCGGCGAACGGTGGGCCTCGCTGCCCCCGGTCGAGGCGCGCCTCACCAACGCGCTGCTCCACCGGTTCGGCGCCGTCGTGAGCCGGGCCGAACTGTCGGCCGCCGGCTGGCCCGACGGTGCGCCCGGACGCAACGCGCTCGACGTGCACGTCCTACGGCTGCGCCGGCGGCTCGAGCCCGTCCGCCTCGCCATCCGCACCGTCCGCTCCCGCGGCTACCTGCTCGAACCGGCCGCCGTCGCCAACGGAACGCACTGACGTGGCACGACGGGCGGCGCACGAAACATTCACGACACACACCGTTGCGTCGACCGCAACGAACCACGAACAAGCGTGCAACGGGCGGTGCTTACCGTCAGATCGTCGTCAGATCACCGTCAGCGGGCGCCGACGTCGCCGCCCGCTGGAAACGGCCGGAACCCCCGCCCGGATCGCACACGGCACCCGTGGTCCCAACCCACCACCCACCCAATCCCCTCCGAAAAGGAGTCTGAAGTGAAGCGCAAGTTGCTCATCGGAGCGGGCGTGGCCGCAGCAGCGATGCTGGTGCTCGCCAATCCCGCTGCGGCGCAGGAAGCCGAGGAAGCGGTCATCACCGACCGACAGGTCCTCGACAACCTCTGGATCTTCATCGCCGGCGTCCTGGTCTTCTTCATGCAGGCCGGGTTCGCCCTCGTCGAGGCCGGCCTCACCCGGGCCAAGAACGTCTCGAACATCATGATGAAGAACCTCATGGACATGAGCGCCGGTGTCCTCGCCTTCGCCCTCATCGGCTACGGCATCGCGTTCGGGTCCGGCAGCCGTGACGGCATCGGCGCCGTCATCGGCTTCGACTTCTGGATCGACGGCATCGAGACCGCGGCGCCCGACGGCGCCCTGTGGCCCTCGACGTTCTTCTTCTTCCAGGCGGCGTTCGCCGCGGCGGCCGCCACGATCGTGTCGGGCGCCATGGCCGAGCGGACGAAGTTCAAGAGCTACTTCGTCTACAGCTTCGCCCTCACCGCCATCATCTACCCGATCGTGCTGCGCTGGACGTGGGGCGGCGGCTGGCTCGCCCAGCTCGACATCCCGTTCTCGGACTTCGCCGGCTCGACCATCGTGCACGCCACGGGCGGCTGGGCGGCCCTCGCGGGCGCCATGGTCCTCGGGCCCCGCATCGGCAAGTACGGCCCCGACGGCAAGCCTCGGGCCATCCCCGGGCACAACGTGCCCTTCGTGGTGCTCGGCGCCATGATCCTCTTCATCGGCTGGATGGGCTTCAACCCCGGCTCCGAGCTGCTCGCCGACGAGTTCGTCATGCAGATCGCCGTCAAGACCCTGCTGGCCGCCTGCGCCGGTGCCGTGGTCGCCATGGCCCTCAACTGGATGAGCTCGGGCAAGCCCGACGTCACCATGGCCGCCAACGGCCTGCTCGGCGGCCTCGTCGCCATCACCGCTCCGTGCGGTGCGGTCGAGACCTGGGCTGCCCTCGTCATCGGCGCCGTCGGCGGCCTCGTCGTGGTCGGCGCCGTCAGCCTCGTCGACCGGTCCGGCATCGACGACCCGGTCGGCGCCATCGCCGTCCACGGCTTCGCCGGCACCTGGGGCACCCTGTCGATCGCCATCTTCGCCAAGTACGACGACGCCTTCCTCGGTCGTGAGGACGCCGGTCTCATCTACGGCGGCGGCGTCGACCAGCTCGGCACCCAGGCGATCATGGTCGGGGCGCACTTCGTGTTCGTCTTCGGCGCTGCGTACATCCTGTTCTCGGTGATCAAGGCCACCATCGGCCTGCGGGTCACCGAGGAGGAGGAGATCGCCGGCCTCGACATCGAGGAGCACGGCCACGCGGGCTACGCCGGCGACATGGCCGGGTCCGGCGCCGGTGTCGGCGCCCCGTCCGGCACGACCATCACGGTCTGACCCGATCACCTACGGAGCAAGGAGCAAGACGTGTTGCATCTCGTGACTGCGGTGATCAAGCCGCACAAGCTGGACGACGTGAAGGAGGCCCTCAAGGGCGTCGGCGTCCAGGGCATGACGGTCTCGGAGGTCAAGGGCTTCGGTCGCCAGGGCGGCCACACCGAGACCTACCGAGGCGCCGAGTACACCATCGACTTCGTCCCCAAGGTGAAGATCGAAGTGGTGTGCGGCACCGACGAGGCCGAGAAGGTCGCCGAGGCCATCACCACCTCGGCCCAGACCGGCAAGATCGGTGACGGCAAGGTCTGGATGACGTCGGTCGACCGACTCACCCGGATCCGCACCGGCGAGATGGGGGCCGACGCCGTCTAGGCGCACCCCCGGCGGGAGACCTGACGCCTCGCACCCCCCGGCCCCGGCCGGGGGGTGCGTCGCGTCCGGGGCGCCGCCACCCGACGTTTCGGACGACCGGGCGGCGGGGTACGGCCGCCGTCGTCATGATCTGGTCGCGCGTCCCGGTGTCCGCCCTGTTCCCCGAGTCGATCCTCGCCCAGGTCGAGCCCGACACCGACGCCGTCGCCGACGCCGTGGAGGGGCTCACCGTCGGCGACTGGCTGGTGGCCCTCGCCATCTTCGTCGGCTCGATCCTCCTGGCCGTCGTCGGCCGCAAGGTCCTGAACCGGCTCGTCGCCCGGTGGGCACCCCGGGTCCCACCGGGGTCGCTGCAGCTGATCAGTCGGGTCGCCGGGTTGGTCGTCGTCGTCTGCGGCTTCGTGTACGCGCTGTCGTCGATCGGCGTCGACGTCGGCCTCTTCGTCGGCGCGCTCGGCATCGGCGGCATCGCCCTCGCCTTCGCGTTCCAGGACATCCTCGAGAACTTCATGGCCGGCGTGATCCTCCAGGCCAAGCGTCCGTTCCGGGCCGGCGACTACGTCGAGATCGGCGAGTCACAGCTGTTCGGGATCGTGCAGGAGATCGACTCCCGCTCGGTCATCATCGACACGTTCGCCGGCGACCGGATCGTGCTGCCCGCCGCCGAGGTGTTGAAGAACCCGATCGTGAACTGGACGGCGCGAGGCCGACACCGGCTCCCCGTCCCCATCGGCATCCACTACCGCCACGAACCCCAGGACGCCATCGACGCGATCCAGCCCCGGCTCGCCGAGATCGACGAGGTGCTCGCCGAGCCCGCGCCGCGGGTCCTGGTCGACAGCCTCGACGACAGCGCCGTCAACCTGGTCGCCTACGTGTGGCACGACGCGTTCGGCGACATCTTCTTCATCCGCCACCGCGTGATCCAGGAGGCCAAGCGCGCCCTCGACGCCGCGGGCATCGAGATCCCGTTCCCGCAGCGGGTGCTCACCTGGCCCGACGACCACCGGGTGTCGGGCTGATCCGTCGCCGGCGGCGTCAGCCCTTGGCCTGGTCGGCGACCGCCTTCGCCGCGGCCTCGACCTCGGCCGGGTCGGCCAGGTAGCGCTCGGCCACCGGCTTCGCCTCGACCGGGCGGAAGTCGGCACCGAGTTCGTACACGAGCGGCTGCCCGGTGGGGATGTTGAGGCCGGTGATCTCGTCGTCGGAGATCTGGTCGAGGTGCTTGACGAGCGCGCGCAGCGAGTTGCCGTGCGCGGCGACCAGGACGGTGCCGCCCGCGGCGAGGTCGGGGACGATCGCGTCGAACCAGTAGGGGAGCATCCGCTCGACGACGTCCTGCAGGCACTCGCTCGCCGGGCGCAGCTCGGGCGGGATGGCGGCGTAGCGGGGGTCGTCGTTCGGGTCGAACTCGTTGTCGGCCGCGATGGGCGGCGGCGGGGTGTCGTAGCTGCGCCGCCAGATGTGCACCTGCTCGTCGCCGTAGCGAGCCGCCGTCGCGGCCTTGTCGCGGCCGGTCAGGTCGCCGTAGTGGCGCTCGTTGAGCCGCCAGTGCCGCCGTACCGGGATCCACGACCGGTCGCACGCCCCGAGGGCCAGTTCGGCGGTGCGGATGGCCCGGGTCTGCAGCGAGGTGTGGACGACGTCGGGCAGCACGCCCTTCTCGGCCAGCAGCTCGCCGCCGGCGCGGGCCTCGGCCTCGCCCTGCGCGGTGAGGTGGGCGTCGTACCAGCCGGTGAACAGGTTCTCCAGGTTCCACTGCGACTGGCCGTGGCGGAGCAGGACGAGCGTGTGCGCCATGGCGGCCAACGTAGCCAGCGCCGTCGCTCCGGCCCGCCGCCCCCACCCGCCGGCGCTCCGGCCCTCCGGGTCGGTGGACGGCGGCGTACGATGACGTTGATCCCAGGGGAGGGAACATGCTCGACATCGACGACGCCACCGACCGCAGCGACACGGCGGCCCGGCTCCGCTACCTCGAGCCCGGCCTCGCCCTGCGCATCTCCGACCTGCGCGACGCCCTCGGCGGCTACGCGTGCTCGGTCGTCGAGGTCGAGGGCCGGCTGATCTGGATCGACCTGCCGATCCGGCGCGACGGGTTGCTCGACCTCTCGCTCGGCGAACTGGTGAGCGTCCGCTTCGACCGCACCGACGACGCCGTCTACACCTTCGACTCCGTCGTCGCCGACGTGCGCGAGGACGACCGTGCGCCGTTCGGTCTGGCGATGCCGGTCCACGTCGACCGCCGCCCGCACCGGGCCGACGCCCGCCTGGCGCTCGTGCTCGACGCCGCCTACCGCGCCGACGGCGTGGCGGGCGAGGGCAAGGTCGTCGACCTGTCGGCCGGCGGGCTCGGCCTCATCTGCGGCGACGAGTTCGAGCTCGGCACGACCGTGACGGTCACCTGCGACGTGCCCGGACCCGACGGCGAGGTCGTCGTCGAGGAGACCGTCGAGGTGATGGGCGCGTCGATGTACGGGCGCACGCCGGCGGGCACGACCCTGCACCAGTACGGCCTGCGGTTCGTCGCCGACGACGACGAGCGCCGCGAGCGCATCCTCGCCGCGGTGATCTGGAACCTGACCCGCAACCCGACGGTCCTCTAGCGGCCCAGCACGATCGTCGGCGGCCGGTCGCCGACGTCAGTCCCGGGCGCCGGTGAGCTGCAGGCGGCGCAGCCCCCACGTCGCCGCGAGCAGGCAGACCGCGGCGACGATCGCCAGCAG
>JBHIXO010000060.1:0-15118 GCA_041984725.1 Acidimicrobiales bacterium
CGTGCTGGCCCGGATGTGGCGCTCGATTGCGACCCGGTCGGTGTCGCGCAGCAGCATGAACCGCTCCCGGTGCACCCCCAGGCGGGCGGCGTCGGCGCGATGGAGGAGGACCTCGGCGGCACCGCCGGCCCGATCGCTGACGATGCCGGCGACCGTGACCGCGCCGCCCCGGAACGCCAGCGTGCCGCCGATCCCGAGGCGGCGCACGCGGGCGGACGACTCGGTCAGGATCACCCCGCCCGGCGCGAGGCCGGCGAGGACGTCGCGGTCGCGTCCGGACCAGAAGGCGGCGTAGCTCGCCGGGTCGATGGCGAGCGCGTCGATCGGGTAGGCCCATCCGCCGGGCGCGGTGTCGACCGCGCCCCCGCCGGCGTCACGCGTCGAGACGAGCTCGATCAGGTCGCCGTGGACGGTCGTGTGCTGGCTCACCGCCGGATGGCCGGCGACCGCGGTGGCGAACCCGGCGGGCAGACCGCGCGAGATCCAGGTCAGCAACGTCGGACCGCAGGTCTCGGCGGCGAGCACGGCCGGGTCGACGACGGGCGGACGGGCGGCGGCGGTCCGGGCCCGGAACTCCGACGACTCGGTCAGGTGGACCATCATCCAGCCCGGCGGGAGCCCACCGTCCAGCTGCCCCAGCCAGTAGGCGCGGCCGCTGGGCTCGGGCGGCCGGGCGAAGACGTTGCGGTACGCGAGGTCGACGAAGGCCGGGTGGTCGAGGCGGCCGTAGCGGGCGGCGAACTCGGCGGAGTCGACGAACGACTGGGCGATCGTCGCCAGGTCGACCCGGCCCTTCGACGCCAGGCAGTACCACTGCGTGAAGCCGCCGTCGTCGGGGCGACGCAGGAAGAAGCCGCGGTAGAAGCGGTCAATGGCCCGGCCGAGCTCGTCGTGCCCGGGCGGGACGTCGGCCCGGGCGGCCGGCTCGGCGCCCGCGGTCCCCGGGTCGGCCGGCGCAGCCGGGCCCGTGACCAGGAGCGCGGCGAGCAGGACGAGCGCCACGACGAGTCCGGCGCGACGTCTCGGTCGTGCAGCCACCCCACCTCCCCGGATCCGGCGCCACGGCTCGGGCGCGCGGTCCGGAGTCTGGCAGCTGCGGGCCGCGGCCCGTGGTCAGCCGGTGGGTCGGGCGACGGTCAGGCGGGGCGCAACTCCAGGCCCTCGAGATCGCCGGCCTCGCGCCACCGGTCGAGCAGGGCGAAGAACGCCATCGCGCCCCCGCCGTAGCTCGCACCGACGCTGCCGCCACCCTCCAGGGGCTGGCCCTCGTTGTTGTAGTAGCCGGGCGTGCACGACTCCTGGAAGCGGCGCATGTCGCGGGACGTGTCGTCGATCGTCTGCACCCAGGCGGCCTCGGCGTCGGGCGTCACCTCGATCTCGGCGATGTCGTTGTCGAGGGCGTGGCGCAGCAGGTACGTGAGGTTCTTGGCCACCTCCTCGAGCAGGTGCGGGTAGTTCGCCGTGAACCCGCCCTGGATGTGGCTGATGACGAACATGTTGGGGAACCCGTGGACGTGCATGCCGTGGAGCGTCTTGATCCCGTCGGCCCAGTGCTCCGACAGCGTCTCGCCGCGCGACCCGACCACGTCGTAGCCGGCCCGCCGCGTGTAGCTGGTCCCGACCTCGAAGCCGGTGCCGTAGATCAGGCAGTCGATCTCGTACTCCTGCTCGCCGTCGGGTCCGGCGACCACGACGCCGTGCTCGGTGATGCGGGCCACGCCCTTGCCGTCGGTGTCGACGAGGGTCACGTTGGGCCGGTTGTAGGCCTGCAGGTACTCGTCGTGGAAGCAGGGGCGCTTGCAGAACTGGCGGTACCAGGGCTTGAGGGCCGCGGCCGTGGCCGGGTCCTCGACCAGCTCGTCGACCCGGTCGCGGATCTCGTTCATCTTCTCGAAGTCGGCCAGCTCCATCGCCGCCATCGGGTCGGTGCCGCCGTCCATGTCGCGCAGGCGGGTGAGGAGCTTGCCGATGATGTCGGTCCAGCCGTCCATGACCAGGTCGTGCTCGGCGATGCCGCCGGAGGTCAGGACGGTGAAGTTCTCCATCCGCTCCTTCTGCCAGCCGGGCTCGAGGGTCGCAGCCCAGTCGGGATCGGTCGGGCGGTTGGCGCGTACGTCGATCGACGACGGGGTGCGCTGGAACACGTAGAGCTGCTGGGCGGTCTCGGCCAGGTGCGGGATGCACTGCACGGCCGTCGCGCCGGTGCCGATGATCGCGACCCGCTTGTCGGCCAGGCGGTCGAGGCCACCATCCGGGCCGCCGCCGGTGTAGTCGTAGTCCCAGCGGCTCGTGTGGAAGCTGTGCCCGGCGAAGGACTCGACGCCGGGGATGCCGGGGAGCTTGGGCCGGTGGAGGGGGCCGTTGCCCATCAGCAGGTAGCGGGCCGCCATCTCGTCGCCCCGGTTGGTGCGGATGAGCCAGCGGCCGCGCTCGGCGCTCCACTCGATCCCCGTCACCTCGGTCGACAGGCAGGCGTTGTCGTACAGGTCGTAGTGCTCGGCGATCCGGCGGCAGTGGGCCAGGATCTCGGGCGCCCTCGTGTACTTCTCCTTCGGCAGGTACCCGGTCTCCTCCAGCAGCGGGAGGTAGATGTACGACTCGACGTCGCACTGCGCGCCCGGATAGCGGTTCCAGTACCAGGTGCCGCCGAAGTCGCCGCCCTTCTCGATGATGCGGACGTCGTCGATCCCGGCCTCCTTGAGGCGGGCGCCGGTGACGAGGCCGGCGAAGCCGCCGCCGATGAGGGCGACGGTGACCTCGTCGAAGAGCGGCTCGCGCGGCGTGACCTCGACGTAGGGGTCCTCGAGGTAGTGGGCGAACTGCCCGGTCATCTCGACGTACTGCTCGTTGCCGTCGGCGCGCAGGCGCTTGTCGCGCTCGGCGAGGTAGCGGCGCCGCAGCTCGTCGGTATCGATCTCCCCCGGTGCGTCGGTGGGTGCCGGTTCGGTCGTCGTCATCGTGTCCCCCTGGTGGCCATCCGCGTCGAACTGGCAACAAGCGTAGCCAACTGGCCCGACCCGCGGTCAAGGCGTCTGTCGACGCCGTCCGTCGTGGCTACCGTGCGCGTCAGTGTCACTCTGGTCGTTGCCCGGGAGCTTGGCTCGTAGCGTGCCTGTCCTTCGTGGACCACACGGTTTCTGCCGGCTCCCGGGCGCGCAGAACCGGCCGGCGTGGCTTGATAGGAGCGTGGCTTCGCCCCCACTGAGGTGTGCCCACCGACCGGTTCTGGTCCCAGTCACCTCTGCGAAAGGCGACCAGAACACCATGATCACTCTCGGGATCGATGCGCACAAGCGCACCCACACCGTCGTCGCGGTCGACGAGCTCGGCCGACAGCTCGGATGCAAGACAACGACGGCCACGACGAGCGACGACCACCTCGGTCTGGTCCGGTGGGCCGACCGGTTCGGCCCGGAACGGCAGTGGGCGGTCGAGGATTGCCGGCACCTGTCACGACGGCTCGAAGCCGACATGATCGCTGCGGGCGAGCGGATCGTGCGGGTGCCACCGAAGTTGATGGCCCATGCCCGCGACTCGGCCCGGACCTACGGCAAGTCCGACCCGATCGACGCGCTCGCGGTGGCTCGGGCTGCGCTTCGTCACCCCGACCTGCCCACCGCCCAGCTCGACGGCCCGTCTCGGGAGCTGCGCTTGTTGGTCGACCATCGTGAGGACCTGGTCGCCGAGCGAACCCGGTGCATCAACCGGCTCCGCTGGCATCTCCATGACCTCGACCCGTCCTGGGACCCGCCCGCCCGCTCCCTGACCGCCCTGAAGAACCTCGATGCCATCGCCACCCGGTTGGCATCACTCGAGGGTCCAGTCGTGAGGATCGCGGTCGAGATCGTCGCCCACGTCCGTGACCTGACCGTGCGCGAACGCGCCCTCGAACGTGACATCACCCGGATCGTCACCGCGCTGGCACCGGCCTTGCTCGCCGTCGTCGGCGTGGGCGCGTTGACCGCCGCCAAGATCGTGGCCGAGACCGCGGACGTGCGCCGCTTCCGTTCCAAGGACGCCTTCGCACGTCACAACGGCACCGCCCCACTGCCCGTCTGGTCAGGCAACCGGGAACGTCACCGCCTGTCCCGAACCGGGAACCGCCAACTCAACGCCGCGATCCACCGCATCGCCATCACCCAGATTCGCTGCCACGACGAAGCCAAGACCTACCTGACCCGCCGACTCGAGAACGGCAACACCAGGACTGAAGCGCTGCGAGCACTCAAACGCCGTCTCTCCGACGTCGTCTACCGCTCCCTGCTCACAGACGCCCGCCCCGCGACCCCTGCGACCAACGACCTCGCAGTGGCCGCTTGACATAGGAGCAAACCGTGACGCACCCGGATCTCCCCGAGCATCCCGATCTCCCGGAACACGTCGCGGAGAACCGCCGGTTCTGGGACGCGGTCGCCGACGAGTGGGTCGACGGTGGCTAGCACGGCTGGACCGACGATCCGGCGTGGGGCGTCTGGCACCTGCCCGAGACCGAGCTCGGGCTGCTCCCGTCCGACATGGCGGGCGTGCGCGCCATCGAGCTGGGCTGTGGCACGGCCTACGTGTCGGCCTGGCTCGCCCGGCGAGGCGCGACCGTCGTCGGGATCGACAACAGCGAACGCCAGTTGGCCACCGCCGCCCGGCTGGCCGCCGAGCACGGCGTCGACCTCGTGCTGCACCACGGCAACGCCGAGACGGTCCCGGAGCCCGACGGCTCGTTCGACTTCGCGATCTCCGAGTACGGCGCCGCCATCTGGTGCGACCCCGAGGTGTGGATCCCCGAGGCGCACCGGCTCCTCCGCCCCGACGGCCGGCTCGTCTTCCTCGGCAACCATCCGCTGGCCATGGCGTGCATCCCGGCCGACGGCGGCACCATCACCCCCACGCTGCAGCGCCCGCTCGTCGACATGCACCGGTTCGACTGGCGCGACGTCGAGGTCGATCCCGGCGGCATCGAGTTCAACCG
The DNA here is from genome assembly GCA_041984725.1 of Acidimicrobiales bacterium. GTDB lineage: Bacteria > Actinomycetota > Acidimicrobiia > Acidimicrobiales > Salinilacustritrichaceae > Salinilacustrithrix. The sequence continues at coordinate 4,964 of JBHIXO010000060.1, forward strand.
GACGATCTCGTCGTGGCTGCGCCTCTTCGCCGACGTGGGGTTCCGGGTCGACGCCTACCACGAGCTGTTCGCACCGCCGGCCGGGCCCGGCGACGACCCCGACGAGGTCCGCTTCGGCATGCCCCGGTCGTGGGCCGAGCGCTTCCCGTGCGAACAGGTGTGGTGCCTCACGCGTCTCGCGGGGTAGAGCGGGACCATGTCCACCGCCGCACACGAAGAGCTCGACGTCGTCCACGACGAGGAGGCGAGTCGCTACGTGCTCCGGCGCGCCGGCCTCGATGCCGGCTTCATCGCCTACGCCGTCCGCGACGACGGCGTGGTCGTCATCCGCTCCACGCAGATCGACCCGAACCAGCGCGGCCGGGGCCTCGGCGAACTGCTCGTGCGCGACGTGCTCGACGCCCTCCGCGCCGACGACCGCAGGATCGGGTCCCACTGTTGGTTCGTCGACGACTTCGTGCGGGCCCACCCCGACTACGAGGTGCTGCTGGCCGGGTAGCCGGTCCGGTCAGCGGGTCGGCTCAGCCCGGGCCGCCGGCGCCCTCGTCGGTGCCGTCCGGGAGGAAGCGGCGCGGGTGCCGGCCGTCGACGTAGCCGACGAAGGGCGGGTAGATGCCGTAGCCGAGGAGCTCCTGGAGGCGTTCGGGCAGCGTCGCCACGACCTCGGGCGGCACGCCGATCACGTGGTTCTCCTGCGGGCGCAGCCACGCCGCCGCGTACTCGAGGATCACGCCGAGCCGGGGCCGGTCGGTCCGGTTGGCGCCGCCGCCGTGGCGAATCGAGCCCGTGTAGAAGGCCACGCTCCCGGCCGGCATCTCGGCCTGGACGATCGCGTCCGCCGCGGTGGGCTGACGTCCCGGTTCCCACCGGTGGCTCCCCGGCACGAAGCGGGTGGCCCCGTTCTCGACGGTGAAGTCGTCGAACGCCCACATCGTGTTGAGCACGACCTCCTGGTGGGGCTGGGGCAACGGGTAGATCGAGTCGTCGGTGTGGAGGACCTGCGCGGGCTCGCCGGGGCCGATGCAGATCCCGGTCGGCGCGCTCAGCTGGCTGGGGCCGATCAGCCCGTCGGCGACGCCGAGCACGACGGGGTCGACGGCGAGGTCGTCGAAGATCCGCGTCTTCGCGAAGAGCCGGTAGATCCGCTGCGTCCCGAAGCCCTCGAACTCGTTCCGGCCCGTCGGCGTCGTGGCGAGGACCGTGTCGAGCTCGGCGTGCATCGCCGCCACGCGGCCAGGGTCGAGGACGCGTTCGCAGATGGCGGCGCCGGTGGCGTCCATCGCCACGAGGATCTCGCCGGCGTCGAAGGGAACCCTCGGGATCGCAGCGGAGCGCACATCGGCGGCGTCGGACATGATCCGATGGTGCCAGACGATCCCGCGCCGCGCGACGGGTGATCGCCCCAGCCGTCGTTGGAGGGGTCGGTGAGAGAGGACGCAGCCCCCGACACGAGGTCCCCGACCGGCGACGACCGGTTCTGGGCGCTCTACGACGACGCGCTGCCCCACGTCTTCGGCTACCTGGTCCGTCGTTGCGACCGGGCGCTGGCCGAGGATCTCACCCAGGAGGTCTTCGTGACCGCGGCCCGCACCGTGGCGGGCGGCGACGGTGCGAAGGTCACGCTCCCCTGGCTCATGACGGTGACGAAGAGTCGCCTCGTCGACCACTACCGCGCGACGGGACGGCGCGAGCGCACGCTCGCGCTGGCCTGGTCGGCGGACCGACCGACCGACGCGCCGAGCGCCGAGACGTCGTCCGCCGAGCGGGCGCTGAGCGCCGCGACGGAAGCGGCGCTGATGAGCCTGCCGGTCCCGCAACGGACCGCGCTCGTGCTCCACCACCTCGACGACCTCCCGGTCGTCGAGGTGGCCGACCGGCTGGGGAAGTCGGTCCGGGCCACGGAGTCGCTCCTGGTCCGGGCCCGTCGCCGTCTGCGGACGGCCCTGGAGGTGACCCCGTGACCCGACGCACCGTTCCCGGCCGCGACGACGAGCCGACGATCGAAGAGCTCCTGCGTTCCCTTCCCGAGCGGGTCGACCCGGACCCCGCGTTCTCCGACGCCCTGCGCTCGCGCCTGGCCCACGAGCTGCGCGGGGTCCGGTCGGACGACCCGACCCAACCGCAGGAGATCACCCTCGTGGACATTCCCAACCGCTTCGACGACGCCGTCTCCCGCGTGCGTCACCGCCTCGGCCCGCGCCTGCTCGTCGCGGCCGCCGTCGCACTCCTCGCCCTCGTCGGTGGTGGCGTGCTGCTCCTCACCGACGACGACGCCGATCCCGACACCGGCGTCGTCACGTCACAGCCCGACGATCCCTTCGACTCGGACCGTGACCCGGTCACGACCGACGTCGAACCCGCGCCCGAGGCGAGCGAGACGACCACCGTCGTGCTCGACCCCGATCCCGCCGCCGAGCCGCGCTCGTTCGTCGGGGGCGGGTTCGACACGTTCCCGCTCGCCGATCAGGTCGACCCCTACCGCGTCGTCGCCACCGCGGACGCGGTCTGGACGATGTCGCTCGAGGGCCTGATCGTCCGGCGCGACCCGGCGACGCTCGCGCCGACCGGGCAGCTCCAGGTCGCACCCGGGTCGATGCTCGCCGCCGACGCCGACGCCGTCTGGGTCGGCGACACGGTCGCCGGCACCGTGCTGCGGATCGACCCGGCGACCGCCGAGGTCGTGGCCACGGTCGAGACGGGCATCGCCACCGGCGGAAGCGGCTTCCGCGCCGGCCGGCCCGGCCAGCCGGCGGGCGACGGGGAGTCGAACGCGTTCAGCCGCCTCGGCGACCTCGACGTCTCCGACGGTTCCGTCTGGGTCAGCGACCTCGACGGCCGGCTCCTGCAGATCGACGCCTCGACCGACGAGGTCGTCGCCGCACTGCCCGTCGACGTGGACGCCCACGTGGTCCGCAGTGCCGGCCGGTTCGTCCTCCTGGGCGACCAGCAGGGTCAGGAGCTCGTCGCGGTCATCGACGTGACGACCGGCGAGACGGTCGCGTCCGCCGAGCTCGACTGGTTGGTGGGCGCCGATCTCACCGAGGACGCCGCCTACGCCTACGACCAGTCGGGCGTCGTGATCAGACTCGACCTGGCGACGGGTGCGGTGACCGAGACCGAGTCGTTCGGCGACCTCGTGCGGACGAACCTCGAGATCCCGTACTTCGCCCACCGGCCGGCCGTGACCAGCACCGAGCTGCTGCTCACGACCCGGACCGAGCTGCTCGTGGTCGACCTGGCGACGCTCGCCGTCGTGCGCCGTGAGCCCGTCGACGGCGACCGGGGCATGCTCACGGTCGGACCGGACGGCACCGCCTGGATCGTCGAGCACACCGCCGACGTCGTCCACCGCCTGACGCCCGCAGGCTGACCGGGTCCGGCCGGTCGCCCGGCTCGCTCACCCGGCTGCGGCGTGGAACTCGACCGCCAGCCGCACCGGGCCGAGCAGCTCGAGGCGATGGGGCCGTTCGGGCTCGATCACGACCCAGTCCCCCGCCGAGACGAGCAGCGGTTCGCCGCCGTCCTCGTGACGGAAGCGCACCGCGCCCTCGTGGACGACGAGCCGGCCCCAGACCCCCGGCGCCAGACGGTGGGACCGGAGGAGGCCGCTCGGGACGGACGCCTGGTCGAACACGTCGGTGGTGCGCCGATGTTCGAGGCCGGCGGGGAGCACCCCGAGCAGCGCCCGGCTCGGCCTCCCGCACCGGTGCCCGGGCTCGTCGACCGCTCCGCACCGGGGGCACACGGCGGTCGCCCAGCAGGCCGGATCTCCCACACCCCGAGCGTAGGGAGCCGGGCTGCGAGCGTGACGGGTGTTCCGCTCGTCCTGCCAGAAGCGGGGGCCCGTGTTCCGCTCGTCCTGCCAGAAGCGGAGGGGCGTCAGTGCTCCCAGTGGTGGAGGGGGCGGATGCGGACGGCGGCGTGCTTGTAGGCGGGCTGGCGGGAGTAGGGATCGACCCGGGGGAACGTGAGGACGTTGGTGGCCTCGTCGTGCATCGGGAGGAAGACCTGGCCCGCCTGCACGGTCGGGGTCACCTGGGCGGTGGCGTGGATCGAGCCGCGACGGGACTCGACCACGACCCGCTGGCCGGCGACGACCTCGGCCGCCGCGGCGTCGGCGGGCGAGACCTCCACGAGGAGGGTCTCGGGGGCGAGGTCGCGCAGGATCTTCGACCGCTTGGTGCGGGTCTGGGTGTGCCACTGGTTGCTCGTGCCCCGTCCGGTGAGCAGGGCGAGCGGGTAGCGCTCGTCGGTCGGCTCGGGGACCGGCCGCGACTCCTCGACGACGAAGCGGGCCCGGCCGTCGGGCGTGAAGAAGCGGCCGTCGGCGAAGAGTCGCCGCTCGGGTTCGCGGTCCTCGTCGTGGCCCGGCCGGTACGGCCACTGGATGCCACGGGCGTCGTCGATGGTCACGTAGCCGTCCACCGCGCTGAAGTCGCACGGCGTCCCCGCGCTGAGCCGGGCGAGCAGCCGGAAGGTCGTCTCGGGGTCCTCGAACGCGGCGACACGGTCGGCGACGCCCCAGGCCTCGGCGATCAGCTTGAAGATCCAGAAGTCGGCCAGCGCCTCGCCCGGTGCCCGCCGAACCTGCTTCACGACGCCCAACCGGCGCTCGCTGTTGACGAACGTGCCCTCCTTCTCGCCCCAGCCGGCGGCCGGCAGCACGAGGTCGGCGTGCGCCGCGGTCTCGGTGTCGGCGTAGAGGTCCTGGACGACGAGGAAGTCGAGCCGGTCGAGGAGGTCGCGGGCGTCGGTCTGGTTGATCCAACTGTGGGCGGTGTTGGTGGCGATCACCCACAGCCCACGGATCGCGCCCGACGCGATCCCCTCCATGATCTGGTCGTAGGCCCAGCCGCCCCGGTCGGGGACGTGGGCGACGTCGATGCCGAGCGCGCCGGCGACCTCGTCGCGATGCTGCTCGTCGGCGAAGTCGCGGCCGCCGAGCAGGCCCGAGGTGTTCGAGAAGAGGCGGCTGCCCATCGCGTTGCACTGGCCGGTGATCGAGTTGGCGCCGGTGCCCGGCCGGCCGATGTTGCCCGTGAGCAGCGCGAGGTCGATGATCGCCTGGGCGGTGCGCACGCCCTGGTGGCTCTGGTTCACGCCCATCGTCCACCAGAACGACACGCGCTCGCCGCCGGCGATGGTGCGGGCCAGGCGTTCGATGTCGGCGACGTCGAGGCCCGCCGCGTCCGCGACGTCGGCGACGTCGACGGCGGCGACGTGGGCGGCGAACTCCTCGAACCCGCTGGTGTGGTCGCGGACGAAGTCGTGGTCGACGGCGTCCCACTCGATCAGGAGCTTGGCAACGGCGTAGAGCACGTCGAGGTCGGACTTGGGGGCGAGGGCGACGTGCTGGGCGGCGGCGACGGCGGTCTCGGTCCGGCGGGGGTCGAGGACGACGATCTCGGGGTCGTGGGGGTTGCGGGCGATCCGCTCCCACATGATCGGGTGGGTGATGGTGAGGTTCGACCCGACGAGGACGATGACGTCGGACTCCTCGAAGTCGGCGTAGGTGTAGGGCGGCGCGTCGAACCCGAACGCCTGCTTGTAGGCGACGACCGACGTGGCCATGCACTGGCGGGTGTTGCCGTCGCCGTGGCGGATGCCCATCCCGAACCGGGCGAGCGCGCCGAGCAGCGCCATCTCCTCGGTGGGGATCTGCCCGGTCGAGAGGAAGGCGACCGAGTCGGGACCGTGGTCGGCCTGCACCTGTCGCATCCGGTCGGTGAAGGTGCGCAGCGCCTCGTCCCACGGGACCGGTTCGAGCGGCCCGCCCCGCCGCCGGCGGATCATCGGGGTGGTGGCCCGGTCGGGTGCCTCCATCGGCGCGAGCGACTCCCAGCCCTTGGGGCACGCCATCCCGAGGTTGACGGGGTGACCGACCGTGGGCGTGAGGTTGACCGCCTCGCCGTCGACGAGGTGCACGTCGAGCGAGCAGCCGGTCGAGCAGAAGCCACAGATCATCGACGTGGTGCGCTCGGGGCGGAGCCGGGCGGGTACCTGGCCGAGCCCGAAGCCGCCCGGCGTGCGCGACAGCTCGTCGCGGTAGGGGCCGTCGTGGCGCCGCAGCGCTCGGCGGATGCGGTCGAGGATCGGCGGGCCGCCCGTCGTGCCGCTCATCGGGGGATGCCCGGCATGCGGGGCGACGCCATCGCCCGGAAGAACAGCGAGCGTCGCAGGAGCTCGCCCCGGACGAGGACCACGAGGGCGGCGACCGCGACGGCGACGACCGCCGGTCGGGCGGGCTGGGGCTCGGTGAGGAGGCCGGCGACGAGCAGGGGCAACAGGATGCCGCCGACGGCTCGCCACGCGGCCTGCGCCAGGTTGGCGCCGCCGAGCGGGCCCGCGAGCAGACGGGCCGAACGGGCGAGGTCGGCGTCGCGCCGCGCACCGGGCCCGACGAGCACGGCGTCGGCGACGAGCGCCACCGTGGTGGCGGCGGCCGCGAGCAGCGCGAGCGTGCGGGCCGGGGAGACGATCGCGGCCGGCTCGGCGGTGGCGACGAGGACGACCGTGGCGGTGGCGGCGCCGGTCGCGACCGCGGTGGCCGCGAACTCCCTCGCCGTGCGGTCGAGCCGCCAGAAGCGCCGTCCGGTGGCGGCGTAGATCAGGGCCGAGCAGGCGACGGCGGCGACGCCCACGCCGGTGACCACGCCGCCGAGCACGTCGGCGACGGCCGAGGCGGGCGCGACCAGCCGCGACCCGGCGGCGACGGCGGCGCACGCGGCGAAGACGCCGAACGCGAGGATCTCGCGGCTCAGCCACGAGTGCCGCACGCCGAGCACCGCCTTCCAGGCGAGGCGGGGCCGGCCGAGGTGACCGACGCTGGCGCCGATGGCCACGAGACCGGCTCCGGCCGCGACCAGCGCGCCGACGCGCGCCGTGGTGGCCGACAGACCGTCGACGAACGCCGACGCGGCGGCGAGCGCGCCGAAGGTGCCGACCGAGAGCTGGGTCAGCACGAGCATGAGGACGAGCGGCGGGTGGGCGTGGTTGGGGCGTTCGGTCCACTCGTCGGCCGGGACGGCGTCGGCGGGGAGCTCGTCGCTGCGGTGGTAGCGGGTGGTCGGCACGGTGAGGGCCGACGACGGTGCGCCGGGCACGAGGCGGTAGTCGGCGCTGGTCCCGCCGACGACCTCCTCGATCGCCACGACCCCGACGGCGATGGCACCGGTGGGACACGCCTGCACGCACGCAGGCGCCTCCCCCTCCGCCAGACGGTCGCGACACAGGTCGCACTTGCGGACGATGCCGAGGCGCTCGTTGAAGCGGGGCACCTCGTACGGGCACGTCCAGGTGCAGTACGAACAGCCGATGCACTGGTCGTCGAGGTGGGCGACGATGCCGGTGATCGGGTCCTTCTCGTAGGCGTCGACCGGGCACCCCTTCAGGCACGCCGGGTCGACGCAGTGGTGGCAGGCCGTGGTGACGGTCTGCTGGGTCGGCCCCGTCGGCCCCGCCCCGATGACGACGCCGACCGACCGCCACGACTCGCCCTCGTCGAGCCCGTTCAGCGAGTGGCAGGCCGACACGCACGACTTGCAGCTCGTGCACCGGTCCATGTCGACCTCGAACCGGTACTGCTGGCCCGGCCCCGGCGGGGTCGCGGGCAGCAGCTCGCGATACCAGCGCTCGTGGGCCGGGCCGGCGTCCCGGTCGTGGTGGGCCGAGAACCGTTCGACGGCGGTGAGGTCACGCTGGCGGTCGAGGTAGTCGTCGAGCGGCGTGCGCAGCTCGGTGTTCCGCTCGTCCTGCCAGTTCCCATGGGGGTGGTGGGAGTGGGTGGTCAGCGTCGTCATCGTCGGGGGGTCGTCGGGGGTCGTCAGTCGACCAGGGCGGGGGTGACGGCGGGCTCGGGATCGCCGGCATCGCCCGTGTCGTCGATCGTGTCGTCGACCGTGTCGGCGCCGGCGGTCGGGGCCGGCGCGGCGGCCGGGCCATCGGTGAGGAGCTCGTCGGAGAACGAGTTCTCGGGCTCGACGAGGAACCGGGTGCACAGCAGGGCGACGAAGGCGGCGGCGCCGATGCAGAGGAAGAACACCGTCTCGCTCACGAAGATGTTGATCGTGAGGAACGTGACGGCGCCGACGTTGCCCATCGCGCCCGCCATGCCGGCGACCTGCCCGCTCACCCGCTTCTTCACCAGCGGGACGATGGCGTAGACCGCGCCCTCGCCCGACTGCACGAAGAACGAACAGAACATGCACACGCCGACGGCGGCGACCCAGGGCCACGCCGATCCGAGCGTCGCCATGAGCAGGTAGCCGACGACCAGGCCGGCCATCAGCGCCGACAGCGTCTTCTTGCGGCTGCCGAGCAGGTCGGACAGCAACCCGCCGGCCGGGCGGGACACGAGGTTCATGAAGGCGAACGCCGAGGCGGCGACGCCGGCGGCCGCGGGGCCGAGGCCCCAGGTGTCGGCGAAGAACGTCGGTAGCATCGTGACGACGGCGAGCTCGGAGCCGAACGTGGCGAAGTAGGCGATGCACAGTACGGCCACGTTGCGCACCGGGTACTGGTCCTCGGGCGGGTAGCTGTCCTCGAGCGCCGGCTTGTTCACCCGGAACACCGTGAACTCCTGGAAGGCGAGCAGTGCGCCGATCACGACGAGCGTGGCGACGAAGGCGCCGTCGGAGATGACGTCCTCTCGCCAGATGCGCCAGGCGATGAGCCCGAGGATCGCGTTGAACGGGATCGTGAGCAGCGCCAGACCGAAGACGCTCTTGCGGCTCGTGACCTCGAGCGCGCCCTGGCGGCGCGGCTTGGCGTACGTGACGCCCTCGGGGGTGTCGGCGACCGACCGCAGGTAGACGAGGCCGTACGCCGCGGCGAGCACGCCGGTGACGAAGATCGACCAGCGCCACGCCTCACCACCACCGAGCACGCCGGCGAGGACCGGCAGCGAGAACGCCGCGGCGGCCGACCCGAAGTTGCCCCAACCGCCGTAGACGCCCTCGGCGGTGCCGACCTCGCGGGGCGGGAACCACTCCGACACCATGCGGATGCCGACCACGAACCCGGCGCCGACGACCGAGAGCGCGAGGCGGCTGAAGACCATCGCCTCGAAGCTGTTGGCGAACGCGAACAGCGTGTTCGGCACGACGGCGAACAGCAGGATCGTCGAGAAGACCCGGCGCGGGCCCCAGCGGTCGAGGGCCATGCCGATGAAGATCCGGGCGGGCACCGTGAGCGCCACGTTGCAGAGCCCGATCGTCTTCTTCTGCGCGGCGGTCAGACCCAGGTCGGCGGCGATCGTGTTGGCGAACGGCGCGAAGTTGAACCAGACGACGAACGTCAGGAAGAACGCGAACCAGGTGAGGTGGAGGATCCGGTACTTGCCCTGGAACGACAGCAGGTTCCGGACACGGTCGACGGCATCGCGGCTGCGCGACGGCGAACCGCCGGCCACGTGCGGGGAGGGGGGTGCGGTGGTCATGGGACGATCGTCGCCGCCCGGGTTTTCGCGTCGGTTCCCCCGCCGTGACGTCGTTGCGGCATCCCTCGCACCGGCCGTGACCCGGGTCGGAGAGTGGGCTCACAGGTGCGGGTGGCCGGGTGAGAGGTCATCGGTCGGTCAGGCGGTAGCCGCGCCGGATCACGGTCTCGATCCCGTGCCCGGCCGCGCCGAGCTGCTTGCGCAGGCGTCCGACGGTGACCTCGACGACGTGGGGGTCGGACTCGGCGCCACGCCACACGCGGCGCAGCAGGTCCTCCTTCGACAGGACCACGCCGGGACGCTCGGCGAGGGCGGCGAGGACGTCGCGCTCCTTGTCGGTGAGCAGCACGGGTTCGGTCGTCTCGGGGTCGCCGGTCTCGAGGCACACGGCGCGACCCTGGATCCGGGCGGGGATGCCGGCGAGCACGATCTCGGTGGCGAGCCGGTCGAACGTCGCGGCGACCGCGAGCACCATCGACCCGAGCCGGTAGCGCTCGGGCTGGACGGGGTCGGGCAGACCCATGTCCGTCAGCGCGGACGCGCAGACGGGACCGACGCAGATGACGGCCAGCGAGTCGCCGGCGAAGGCGTCGAACAGCTCGTCGTGACGGCCCATCCGCTCGGCGATGGTGAACAGGTTCTCGATCTGGGGTCGGGCCGTGAAGGTGATGCCGTCGAGGTCGGGGCCTCCGACGGTGCGGCGGGCCTCGCCACCGACC
>JBHIXO010000061.1:0-14871 GCA_041984725.1 Acidimicrobiales bacterium
GGCGAGCAGCGTCGACTTGCCGACGCCGTTGGGGCCGACGACCCCGATGCGGTGTCCGGGGGCGACGGTGACGGAGACTCCGTCGAGGACGGTCTCGGGGCCGTGCGCGAAGCGCAGGTCGCGGGCGATGAGTTGTGCGGACACGGGGGCTCCTCCGGCGGTCGGGCGGTCGACGGACGGGGGCTCAGCGCATCGGGGGCGACCCTACCCGGACCGCGACGCGGTGGACGGGCAGATTTCCCCGGTCAGCCCACGGGGGCGGTGCGGGGTCCGTCGGGGTCCTCGACGAGGCAGGTGACGGTGCGGTCGCCGGTGGCCCAGGTCGTCGCCGTCGGCGCGAGGTAGGCCGCCACGAGGCCGGCGGCGACGTGCTCGGCGGTCGCGGCCGCACAGGCACGTTCGGCGAGCCGGGCGACCTCGCCCGCACCGGGGAAGGCGCCCGCCTCGGAGAGGGTCTCGACCGCGACGATCTCGGCGTCGTGGGGCGCGTCGCACGGCACGGGGGTCGGCGCGCCGCCCGAACCGCTCGCCGGCCAGTCGACGCAGGCGCCGGCCGCCGACGGCGAGGCCGCCTCACCGTCGTCTTCGCTGCGGGCGCCGAGGACGACGACGGCGACGGCCACGGCCACCAGCAGGAACGCGCCGACCGCGACCCGGGTGATGCGGCGGACCGACACGGTGCGCACCCGCCGGGCCTCGGCGACGAGCGCACCGGCACGGGCCTCGAACCCGGCCGCCGTCGGGGGTGCGGCCCTGGGGTCGTCGGTATGCGAGCCGGCCCGCAGGGCCGTGCCGTCGACCCCGAAGCGGTCGAGCAGCCGGCGGTGTTCGTCACCGGAGAGGCCCGACGCCCCGGAGCTGGCGACGATGCCGAGCTCGTCGCAGGCCGCGAGCACGTCGTCGGTGTCGCGGTGGACCGCGCCGGCGACCTGCTCGACGGTGGTCACTGCTCGTCGGCGACGCCGAGCAGACGGCCCCGCGACACGGCCCGCATGCCGCGGCGGAGGCCGATGACGGCGAGGACCCAGGCGATGGCGCCGACGATCCAGGTGATCTCGGTCCCACCGAAGAGGGCGCCGGTCGACTGCGAGTAGGCGACCATGATGAGCGGGAGGCTGACGAGGCCGGACGCCTGCTGGGCGGCGGCCGTCGACTTCACCCGCGCCGACAGGCGGAGCACGAGCGAGAGCGTGAGCGCCAGGAACGGCGGCACGACCCAGAGCATCAGGATCCACCACTGGGTCGTGGGGAAGAACCAGCCGCCGACCTCGGGCCCGACGATCGTGTTCACGATGATCGAGTACATCCCGAACCCGACGATGGTCGTGGCGTAGCCGGGCAGCATCGAGGCGACGAGCTTGCCGAGGTAGATCTCGCGGATCCCGGCGGGGGAGTGGGCGAGGAACTCGCCGGTGCCCCGCTCGCGCTCGCCCACGATCGTGGCCGCGCCGACGGCGGTCGAGATCGTCAGCGGCACCACGACGGCGACCGGTGCGAACAGGTAGACGGCGAGCGCGTACCCGGACTGGCCCTCGGGCGTGTCGCCCTTGATCGCCGCCTGGGCGCGGTCGGGGAGGACCTCGAGCGTCTCGGTGATCTGGTTGACGACGTCGACGCTGCCGATCGCGGTGATGGCGAGCAGCAGGATCGTGGGGACGACCACGAAGAAGATGCCGCCGAGGCCGACCATCGGGCCCCAGAAGTCCTTGGCCTGCAGCAGTTGCTTGAGGTCGGTGCGGGCGACCACGCCGATCTGGTTCCAGTCGAGCGGGCCGGACTCGCGGATGACCCGCCGACCGGGCCACCCGGGTGCCGGGGTCACGGTCGTCACGCCCGCACCTCCTCGTGGGCGACGGCAGGCGGGGTGGTGCCGCCGGTGGCGCCGTCGAGGACCTCGCCGATCCGGTTGTGGCCGCTCGAGCGGCGCACGGCGAAGTAGAGGTCCTCGAGGGAGTGGCGCTCGGCTTCGACCCGGGTGAGGCGGACGCCCGCGGCGGCCAGCGCCTGGACCAGGTCGGGGACCCGGCCGGTGTCGTCGACCACGGCGACGACGGGACCGTCGCCGCGCACCTCGCGGACGCCGGGCAGGTCGCGCAGCCGGGCGAGCCCGGCGCGGTCCTCGGCGTCGAAGACGACGGTGGCGTCGGGCCAGTACGTGCTGACGAGGTCGTCGGGTCGCCCCTGCACGAGCGCGTGGCCGTCCTGGAGCATCACGACCTGGTCGGCGAGACCCTCGGCCTCGACGAGCAGGTGCGTGCACATGATGACGGTGTTGCCCTCGTCGGTCATCTCCCGGATGAGACGCAGCACGGCCTGCGACGACTCGGGGTCGAGCCCCGACGTCGGCTCGTCGTAGAGGACCAGCTCGGGCCCGTGGAGGACCGACCGGGCCAGCGCCAGCCGGGTCTTCATGCCCGTCGAGTACCCGCCGACCTGCTGGTCGAGCGCCCCCGAGATGCCGAAGCGCTCGGCGGCGTCGGCGATGGCCCGGGCGGCGGGTTCGCGGCGCCCGAGGCCGTAGAGCTCGGCGGCGTAGCGGAGGTTGTCGAGGCCCGACAGGCGGTCGTAGAGGGCCGGCTTGGCCGACACGATCCCGACCCGGCGCCGGATCTCGGCCCCGTGCTCCACCGGGTCGAGCCCGAAGACCCGCACCTCGCCGGCGTCGGGGGCCAGGGCACCGGTGACGACCCGGGTGCAGGTCGTCTTGCCCGCACCGTTCGGGCCGAGCAGGACGGTGATCGAGCGTTGCGGGACGGCGAGCGACAGCCCGGCGAGCGCCGGGGTGTCGCCGAAGCGCCGGTGCACGCAGTCGAGCAGGACGGTGGGCACGGGCGCCGCTCCGGCTGGCGGGGCGGCCGGCGCCGGGTCGTGCTCGGGCGCGCGTGCGGACGTCGGGGTCATCACCACGGTTCTTCCATCGGCACCGGGACGTTCGCAGTTGAGCAGAACGCGCCCCGGCCGGTCCGGTCACCGGCCGGGCGGGCGGGGCTCCGCGTTCTCGTCGGCGAGCGTCGGTACCATCCGAACCCGTGTTCGTCCTCGGCATCGACCCCGGTCTGTCGCGTTGTGGCTACGCGGTGCTCGACACCGCGCCGGCCGGTCGGCGCGCCGTGGGTCCGGTGCCCGCCGTCGCGGTCGCCATGGGCGTGCTCCGGACCCCGCCCGACGACTCCGTGCCCGAACGCCTCCACCAGATCCGATCCGACGTCCGGTCGCTGCTGTGCGAGTACCCGCCCCGCGAGGTGGCGATCGAACGGATCCTGTTCTCGGTCAACGTCCGGACCGCCATCGGCGTCGCCCAGGCCGCCGGCGTGATCATGGCCGAGGCGGTCGCGGCCGGGGCCACCGTCGCCGAGTACTCGCCCAACGAGATCAAGTCGTCGGTCACCGGCGACGGCGCCGCCGACAAGTCCCAGATGGAGGCCATGGTGCAACGCCTGCTCCGGATCGACACACCCATCCGCCCGGTCGACGCGGCCGACGCCGCCGCCGTGGCCCTGTGCCATCTGGCGCGGGCGCCGATGCGCCAACGCGTGGCCGCGGCCGGGGGAGCCGGGCGATGATCGGCTCGCTGCGGGGCACGCTCCTCGCCCGTCGCGACGACGAGGTGCTCGTCGAGGTCGCGGGCGTCGGGTACCGGGTGCTCGTGAGCCCGACCACCGCCGTGTCGCTCGGCGACGCCGGCGACGAGGTGTTCGTGTGGATCCACCACCACATCCGGGAGGACGCCCAGACGCTCTACGGCTTCGCCGCCGAGGAGGGTCGGCGCTGCTTCACCGCGCTGCTCGGCGCCCACGGCGTGGGCCCGGCCCTCGCGCTGGCCATCCTCTCGGTGCACGGCCCGGCCGACCTCGCCCAGGTCCTCGCCGACGACGACGTGGCGGCCCTGTGCCTCGTCCCGGGGGTGGGCAAGAAGACCGCCGCCCGGCTCCTCGTCGAGCTCAAGAGCCGGCTCGACATCCCGATCGACACCGTGCCGCCGAGCGCGCCCGCCGCCGGGCAGACAGGCCCCGCTTCGGCCCGGGCCGACGTCCGCGAGGCGCTCAGCGGGCTCGGATACGGCCCGGACGAGATCCGGGCCGTCCTGGCCGACCTGGCCGACAGCGGCGACGCCTCGGCGATGCTGAAGGACGCCCTGGCCCGCCTGGCGGTGTCGCGATGATCGGCGCCGCCGCGCCGGCCGAGGGAGTGGTCCACCCGTGAGGGAGGAACTGCTCGACGCCGAGGCCACCCCCGACGAGCGGTCGGTCGACCAGGGTCTGCGACCCCGCACGCTCGACGACTTCGTCGGCCAGTCCCGGCTGAAGGAGCACCTCGGGATCATCCTCGAGGCGGCCCGCCGGCGCGGCCAGGCCGTCGACCACCTGCTCTTCGCCGGCCCGCCCGGCCTGGGCAAGACCACGCTCGCCGCCATCGTCGCCGCCGAGCTCGGCGTCCGCTACCTGCCGACCTCGGGTCCCGCCATCGAGCGGGCGGGCGATCTCGCCGCCATCCTCACCCAGCTCGAGGAGGGCGACGTCCTCTTCGTCGACGAGATCCACCGGCTGCCCCGGGCCGTCGAGGAGGTCCTCTACCCGGCGATGGAGGACTTCCAGCTCGACATCGTCATCGGCAAGGGCCCGGCGGCCCGCTCGATCCGCCTCGACGTCCCGCCGTTCACGCTCATCGGCGCCACGACCCGTACGGGCGCCATCACCGGTCCGCTGCGCGACCGGTTCGGGCTCGTCGAGCGGCTCGACTTCTACACCGCGGCCGATCTCGAGGCGATCGTCGTCCGGGCGGCCGGCATCCTCGACGTGCCCCTCGCCACCACCGGTGCCGCCGAGATCGCCCGCCGGGCCCGGGGCACACCCCGCATCGCCAACCGGCTGCTGCGCCGCGTGCGCGACTACGCCGAGGTCAAGGGCGACGGCACGGTCGACGCCACCACGGCGGCCGACGGCCTGGCCACCTTCGGGGTCGACGAGCGCGGTCTCGACAAGGTCGACCGGGCCGTGCTGTCGGCCATCTGCGAGCGCTTCGGCGGTGGCCCGGTGGGACTGTCGACCCTCGCCATCAGCGTGGGCGAGCAGACCGAGACCGTCGAGGACGTCTACGAGCCGTTCCTGATCCAGCAGGGACTGCTCATGCGGACCCCGAAGGGCCGCGTGTGCACGGCGGCGGCGTTCGAGCACCTCGGGCTCGTGGTGCCCCGGTCGGCCGAGACCGACGGGCCCCCGGCCCTGTTCGAGTAGCACGCCCGATCGCGTCGCAGGCCCGGTTCGAGTCGCAGCTCGGCTCGGAGCCGAGCGGGTCGTCAGCGACGGCCCCCGAGGAGCGCCTGCAGGATCTGGGGCACGGTGGGCGTGCCGGACAGGTCGGGGAGGGGGTTCTCGATGCACGTCCCGCCGCTGCCGTCGAGGCCGAGGCAGAGCCAGTAGTCGTCGGCGGTGACGGCGGCCGGGGCGGCGTCGGCCCGCGGGGCGAGCGGCACGGCGGCGAGGGCGAGCAGGGCCGCGGTGGCGGCCAGTCGGCGACGGTTCATCGGGAGCCTCCGAGCAGGGTGGCGAGGACGTCGGTGAGGCCGGGGTCGTTCGGGTCGGCGGGGGCGCCCTCGACGGCGGCGCGGCCGAGCACGATGCCGAGCACGTCCTCGACGAGGTCGGACACGTCGTCGGACACGCCGGCCGGGTCGACGCCGGCGAACGCCGGGCCGGCATCGCCGTGGAGCGGCATCTGCTCGGCCTCGGTGCGGGCCGCCTCGGCACCCTCGGGGCCGAGGAACACGTCGACGGGACCGGCCTCGACGGTGGGGGCGACGGACGGGGCGGTCGAGGAGGGCACCGGGGTCGGGACCGGGATGCCCGGCGGCACGACGAAGTCGTCGATGACGACCGGTACGGACCGCGCCGTCGTGGTGGGTGCGGTGGTCGTCTCGGTCGTCTCGACCGGTGCGGAGGCCGTCTCGACCTCGGTCGGGGTGTCGTCGGCGGCGCCCGGGACGAGGAGGACGCCGGCCGTCACGGCGGCGACCGCCGCGGGCGCGGCCACGGCGGCGATCTCGGCCCAGCGGTCGCCGAGGGAGGCCCGCAGGTCGGAGATGCGGGCGCCGAGCACGCCGAGCAGCGGCAGGCCCCAGAAGCCCCGGGACTCACCGGTCACGGCGGCGTACTCCCGGCGGAGCGCCTTGCGGGCCCGGTGCAGCAGGGCCTCGACGGTCGTGACCGGCACGTCCAGACGCTCGGCGATGTCGGCGTAGCTCAGTTCCTCGGACTCCCGGAGCCAGAGGACCTCACGGTGGCGGGGCCCGAGCGCCGCCATCGCCTCGCGGACGTGCTCGACGTCGACGGCCGAGAACAGGTGGTCGAGGTCGGCCTCGACGGCGCCGGCGTCGGGGTCGTCGGTCAACTCGACCCGGCCGTACTTGCGATGGCGGTCGATCGAGATGCGCTTGGCGATCACCGTCATCCACGGGTAGAAGCGGCGCTCGCCGTCGAGGCGGTCCATCGAACGGAAGGCCCGGACGAAGGCCTCCTGGGCCACCTCCTCGGCCTCGTGGGCGTCGGCGGTGTGGCGGGTGCAGAAGCGGTGCAGACGGCCGAAGTAGCGGCGGTAGAGGTCGTCGAAGGCCTGAGGGTCGCCGTTCTGGTAGCGCTGGACGAGGTCGCGGTCGCGACCGAGGTCGACGTCGTCTGCCCGTAGTGCCATGCGTCCCCGAACCCCTGGTTCCCTCGGTCCTGCCGTCCGGAACGTCCAGTATGACCGGTTGGTCAACCTTCTGTCACGTCTCCTGACGAGGGAGTTCGCCACGAGCGACCGGGATCCCTGCCCCGCCGGCACCGCTGCGTAGCGTTGGACGCCGTGGAGACCGCCGACTTCGACTACGACCTGCCCGAGGCCGCGGTCGCCCAGACGCCGGTCGAGCCTCGCGACCACGCCCGGCTGCTCGTCGACCGGGGCCCCGGCTGCCCGCCCGAGGACCGGACGATCCTCGACCTGCCGGCGTTCTGCGGCCCGGGCGACGTGGTCGTGCTGAACACGACCCGTGTCCTGCCCGCCCGTCTCCACCTGCACAAGCCGACCGGCGGCGCGGTCGAGGTCCTGCTGCTCGAGGAGCACGCCGACGGGACGTGGGAGGCGTTGGTCCGCCCGAGCCGCAAGGTCGCGCCCGGCACCGCGCTCGACGCGCCGGACGACGCGCTGCGCGTGGTCGTCGACGGCCACCTGGAGGACGGGCGCCGCACCGTGCGCGTCGAGGCCGACGGCGACCTGCTCGCGGCCCTCGACCGGGTCGGCGAGGTCCCGCTGCCGCCCTACATCCACGAGACCCTCACCGACGCCGAGCGCTACCAGACCGTGTATGCCGACCGGCCGGGGTCGGTCGCGGCCCCGACGGCAGGACTGCACCTGACCGAGGGGGTGCTCGACGGCGTCCGGGCCAGCGGGGCCACCGTGGTCGGCGTCGACCTCGTCGTCGGACTCGGCACGTTCCGGCCGATCACGGCCGACGCCGTCGAGGACCACCACATGCACGAGGAGCGCTACGAGGTGCCGGAGGCGACGTGGGCGGCCTGCCAGGCCGCCGATCGGGTGATCGCGGTCGGGACGACGACGGTGCGGGCGCTCGAGAGCGCCGCCGCCCGGGGCACCCGTTCGGGCCGGACCGACCTCTTCCTGCGGCCGGGCAGCGAGTTCGCCGTCGTCGACGTCCTCCTCACGAACTTCCATCTGCCCCGTTCGTCGCTGCTCGTCCTGATCGAGGCGTTCGCCGGCCCCCACTGGCGAGATCTCTACGCCCACGCGTTGGCGGCGGACTACCGCTTCCTGTCCTTCGGCGACGCCATGTTGCTCGGACGGGCCGGGCGCGGCGTCGGCCACCCGACCACCGGGGTCGGGTCGTGAACGGCGCCGGCGAGGTCCTCCGCGTCACGGTGGACGCGACCGCGGGCGCGGCGCGAGCCACGACCATCACGACGGGCCGGGGCACGATCCGGACGCCGTGCTTCATGCCGGTGGGCACCCGGGGCACGGTGCGGGCCGTGGACGTGGCCGACATGGAGGCCCTCGGCGCCCAGGTCGTGCTGGGGAACACGTACCACCTGCTCTTCCGGCCCGGCGCCGACGTCGTGGAGGCGCTGGGCGGCATCCACGGGTTCAGCTCCTGGTCCGGCCACGTGCTCACCGACTCCGGCGGCTACCAGGTGTTCTCGCTCGACCCCGCGGTCGACGACGACGGCGTGTCGTTCAAGTCGAGCTACGACGGCGACGCCCACCGGCTCACCCCCGAGGGTGCCGTCGACGTCCAGCTCCAACTCGGCAGCGACATCCAGATGGTGCTCGACGTCTGCCCGCCGCTGCCGTCGCCCGACGACGTCGTGCGCCTCGCCGTGGACCGGACCGCCGACTGGGCGGCGCGGGCCCGGCGCCACTTCCTCGACCGGCGGGCGGCGGCGGGCTTCGCCCGGTCGCAGTTCGGGATCGTGCAGGGCGGCGTCGACCCGACCCTGCGGGCCGAGAGCGCCCAGCGCACCGTCGCGCTCGACTTCGAGGGCTACGGGATCGGCGGCCTGTCGGTGGGGGAGTCCCGCGACGCGATGCTCCCCGCGCTCGAGGCCGCCATCGCCCACCTGCCCGCCGACCGGCCCCGGTACCTGATGGGCGTCGGTGACCCCGTCGGCATCGTCGAGGCGATCGCCCGCGGCGTCGACCTCTTCGACTGCGTCCTGCCGACACGGCTCGGGCGCCACGGCACGGTCCTGTCCACGGGCGGTCGCTTCAACATCACCAACGGGCGGTTCGCCCGCACCGACGAGCCGCTCGACCCCGACTGCACCTGTCGCGTCTGCGCCCGCTACTCCAAGGCGTACGTCCGCCACCTGTTCAACGTGCACGAGCCGACCGGGCCGCGGCTCGCCACCCTGCACAACCTGGCGTTCGTGCTCGGCCTCGCCGACCGGGCCCGCGAGGCGGTCGTCGCCGGGACCGTCGACGCCCTGCGGGCCGCCGTCGCCGCCGTCTACGAGTAGGCGCCTGGCGCATTTCTTCTCCGGCGGGCCCGGGGCCGTAGCGTGTCCCGGATGCGCCGGAACGGCCTGATCTCGCTGCTGTTCATCGTCCTGCTCGCCGGGGGTGGCCTCATCGGCACCTTCGCCGCGGGCAACGAGCCGTTGCTCGGACTCGACCTCCAGGGTGGGGTCGCGGTCGTCCTCGAGCCCGCGGAGGACACCGAGTCCGACTCGCTCCGCCAGGCGCGCGACATCATCCGCCAGCGCGTCGACGGACTCGGCGTCGCCGAGCCCGAGATCGCCATCCAGGGCGACAACATCATCGTCCAGCTCCCCGGCGTCGACGACCGGGAGCGGGCCCTCGAGCTGGTGGGCCAGACCGCCGAGCTGCGCTTCCGGCCCGTGCTCCAGACGCTCCCGCCGCTCGACCAGGTCGACCCCGAGTCCCTGCCGGAAGGCGCCGACCTCGACGCGCTCGACCTCGCGCTCACGCCGCCCGAGGAGGACGACCCGGGCGCCACGGTGACCCTGGCCGAGACCGACGACGACGTCGACGTCGCCTGGTACCAGCTCGGGCCGGTGCCCGGCGTCGAGGGCGAGGGCGACGAGGACGACCCGGCGACACTCCCACTCACCGGTGAGGTCCTGGCCGGCGCGAGCGCCGAGCTGCAGAACCTCGGCGAGTGGATCGTCGCCGTCGAGATCCGCGGCGACCGCATCGACGACTTCAACGAGACGGCGTCGGCGTGCTTCAACCGTGTCGCCACCTGCCCGTCCGGCCAGCTCGCCATCGTGCTCGACTCCGAGGTCGTCTCGGCGCCCAGCATCAACGCAGCGTCCTTCGCCGCCGACGAGATCTCGATCAGCGGCGGGTTCACCGAGGGCTCCGCCAAGGACCTGGCCCTCGTCCTGCGCTACGGCGCCCTGCCGGTCGAGCTCGAGGCCCAGCAGAGCCAGTCGGTGTCGGCCACGATCGGCAAGGACGCCCTCGACGCGGGCGTCGCCGCCGGCGTCGTCGGCCTCGCGCTGGTGGCGGTCTACATGCTCGTCTACTACCGCCTGCTCGGCTTGGTCGCCGTGCTGTCGCTCGCGGTGTCGGCGTCGCTGCTCTGGACGGTGATCGCCTTCCTGGGCGAGAGCCAGGGCCTCGCCCTCACGCTCGCCGGCGTCACCGGCATCATCGTGTCGATCGGCGTCGCCGTCGACTCGAACGTGGTCTTCTACGAGCACGTCAAGGAGCGGGTCTCGAACGGGCGCACGCTGCGCTCGGCGGTCGACGGCTCGTTCACGTCCGCGTTCTCGACCATCGTGAAGGCCGACGTCGCGTCGCTCATCGGTGCCGGCGTCCTGTACTGGCTGACCGTCGGCCCGGTTCGCGGCTTCGCCTTCTACCTCGGCCTGGCCACGATCATCGACCTCGTCACGTCGTACTTCTTCATGCGCCCGATGACGCTCATGCTCGCCAAGTCGAACGCCCTCTCGGACAAGCCGCGGGCGTTCGGGATGCCGCTCGCACCGTCGGCCGACGTCGCCCAGGAAGGGGTGCCGGCATGAGCATCGTCTCGCGCATGGCCAGCTACGACAACGACATCGACTTCCCGCGCCTGTGGCGGGTCGGGATCGCCGTGTCGGTGATCGCCGTGCTGATCGGCGGCGGGGCGCTCCTCGGCCGTGGCCTGAACCTCGGCATCGACTTCGAGGGCGGCACGGCCTGGGAGGTCGTGGCGCCCGACGCCTCGGTCGCCGACGCCCGCGACGTCCTCGGCGAGTTCGGGGCCGCCAACGCCAAGATCCAGATCGTCGGCGGCGACACACTGCGCGTCCAGGCCGAGCCCGGGACGTCGACCGACACCGAGGACGTCACCGAGGCCCTCGCCGAGCTCGCCGGCACCGACGCGAGCGAGGTCGCCGTGTCCGAGGTCGGCCCGACCTGGGGCGACGAGATCTCCGAGAAGGCGCAGCGGGCCCTCGTGTTCTTCTTCGTGATCGTGGCGGCCTACATCGCCGTGCGACTCGAGTGGAAGATGGCGGTGGGCGCGCTCGTCGCCGTCGTCCACGACATCGTGATCTCGGTCGGGGTCTACGCCCTGTTCCAGTTCGAGGTGACGCCGGCCACCGTGATCGCCTTCCTCACGATCATGGGCTACTCGCTGTACGACACGATCGTCGTGTTCGACAAGGTGCAGGAGAACGCCGACAAGCCCGCGGTCGCCCAGAAGCAGCCCTACACCGACGTCATGAGCCTGTCGCTGAACCAGGTGCTGATGCGGTCGCTGAACACCACGATCACGTCGCTGCTCCCCGTGGTCGCCATGCTCGTCGTCGGGTCGTTCTTCCTCGGCGCCGTGACGCTCCAGGAGTTCGCGATCGCCCTCTTCGTCGGCCTGATGACCGGTGCCTACTCGTCGATCTTCGTGTCGGCGCCGCTCGTCGCGCTGCTCAAGGAGCGCGAGCCCTACTACCGGAACCTGCGCAACCGGCTGGCCACCCAGGAGGCCCGACGCAGCGAGCCGGTGGCGCCGGTGACGGCCGGGGTCGGCGCGACGCCGGCGGCCGCGCCCTCGCCTCCGACGGGCTCGTCGCCGTCCCGGTCGGATCGCGTGATCCCGCCCCGGCCCCGCAAGAAGGGCAAGCGCCGCTGAGCTGGCTCGCCGCGCACCTGCGCGACGTCCCGGACTTCCCCGAGCCGGGGATCGTGTTCTGCGACATCACGCCGCTGCTCGGTGACGCCGCCGCGTTCGCCCGGGCGATCGAGGAGCTCGCCGCCCCCCACGTCGACGTCGGCATCACCCACGTCGTGGGCATCGAGGCCCGGGGGTTCCTGTTCGCGGCGCCGATCGCCCACCGCCTGGGCGCGGGGTGCGTGCCGCTGCGCAAGCCCGGGAAGCTCCCGTACGAGACGGTGGAGCACACCTACGAGCTCGAGTACGGCACCGACACGCTCGCCGCCCACGTCGACGCCGTGCCTCCCGGCGCCCGGGTCCTGGTGGTCGACGACGTGCTCGCCACCGGGGGCACGGCCCGGGCCGCGTGCGCGCTCGTCGAGCAGCTCGGCGGCGAGGTGCACGGGGTGTCGGTCCTGGTCGAGTTGGGCTTCCTCCCCGGTCGGGCACAATTGGAGGGACGTCCGGTGCGGTCCCTCCACGTGGTCGCCTGACGAGAGGAGCCCCAGCGAGTGGTTTCGACGGTCGATCGGGTCCTTCCCTGGCGGCGGAGCAGCCCGCCCCCCGCCGACGAGGTCGCGCCCCTCCTCGCCGCGTTCCGCTCCCGGCACGGCCGGACCGTCAACATCGACCGGATCTCGGCCGCCTACCACGCCTCGGCGCGGGCTCACGACGGCCAGAGCCGCAAGACCGGCGAGGCCTACATCCACCACCCGATCGCGGTGGCGAAGATCGTCGCCGAGCAGGGCCTCGACGACATCAGCATCGCCGCCGCCCTCCTCCACGACGCCGTCGAGGACACGGGCATGACCCTGGCCGACGTCGAGGCCGAGTTCGGGGTCGACGTGGCCGCCATCGTCGACGGCGTCACCAAGCTCGACCGGATCAACTTCGACACCAAGGAGCAGCAGCAGGCCGCCACGGTGCGCAAGATGATCGTGGCGATGAGCAAGGACCTGCGGGTGCTCATCATCAAGCTGGCCGACCGGCTCCACAACATGCGGACCATCGCCGGGATGCCGCACTTCAAGCAGGAGCGGACGGCGCGCGAGACGCTCGACATCTACGCACCGCTGGCGCACCGGCTCGGCATGCAGGACGTCCGCCAGCAGCTCGAGGACCTGAGCTTCGCCGCCCTCCACCCCAAGCGCTTCGCCGAGATCGACCACATGGTCTCCGACCGGACGCCCGAGCGCGAGCTCTACCTCCACCAGGTGATCGACCAGGTCGAGGACCGCCTGCGGGAGTTGCGCCTCACGGCCGAGGTCACGGGGCGGCCCAAGCACCTGTGGAGCATCTACGAGAAGATGGTCGTGAAGGGGCGCGACTTCGACGAGATCTTCGACCTGGTCGCGATCCGGGTCGTGGTCGAGTCCGTGAAGGACTGCTACGCCGCCCTCGGGTCGATCCACGCCACCTGGAAGCCGGTGCCGGGCCGGTTCAAGGACTACGTGGCGATGCCCAAGTTCAACCTGTACCAGTCGTTGCACACGACGGTGGTGGGTCCGCAGGGCAAGCCGCTCGAGGTCCAGATCCGCACGACCGAGATGCACGCCCGCGCCGAGCGGGGCGTCGCCGCGCACTGGCAGTACAAGGCCGACCAGCGCTCCAAGGGCGACGACATGGCCTGGCTGTCGCGCATCGTCGACTGGCAGGAGGAGTCGACCGACCCCGACGAGTTCATGAAGAACCTGAAGGTCGACCTCGAACAGGACGAGGTCTTCGCCTTCACGCCCAAGGGGCGGGTCATCACGCTGCCGCCGGCCGCGACCCCGGTCGACTTCGCCTACGCCGTCCACACCGAGGTCGGCCACGCCTGCATCGGCGCCAAGGTGAACGGCCGCCTGGTGCCGCTCGACTCGTCGATCGTGTCCGGCGACACGGTCGAGATCGTCACGTCGAAGATCGAGGGGGCAGGGCCGTCGCGGGACTGGCTCGGCACCGTGGTCAGCCCCCGGGCGCGGAACAAGATCCGCCACTGGTTCTCGCGGGAGCGGCGTGAGGACGCGATCGAGACCGGGCGGGAGGACCTCGCCAAGGCGCTGCGGCGCGAGAACGTGCCGCTGAAGAGCACGGCGGTGACGACGGCGCTCGAGGAGATCGCCCACGCCGCCAACTACACCGACCTCGACGCGCTCCACGCGGCCATCGGCGAGAACCACGTGTCGGCCAAATCGGTCGCCGGGCGGATCGTCAAGGCGCTGCACGACGCCGACGACGACGAGGAGGAACGGCTCGCCACCAACCTGGTCCACGACCGTCGACCGCGGGCGCGCAGCCGCCGGTCGCGCACGGGGGTGCACGTCGAGGGTCTCGACGACGTCATGGTGCGGCTGTCGAAGTGCTGCACGCCGGTCCCCGGCGACGAGATCATCGGCTTCATCACACGGGGCCGTGGGGTCTCGGTGCACCGGGCCGACTGCGCCAACGCCGTCTCCCTCGGCACCGGCCAGCGCGACCGGCTGATCGACGTCGAGTGGGACGGTGGTTCGGGTGGCGTGTACGTCGCCTCGATCGAGGTCAAGGCGCTCGACCGGGCCCGTCTGCTCCGCGACGTGACCGTGGCGTTGTCGGACCACGCCGTCAACATCCTCGCCTCGGCGACCAACACCGGCTCCGACCGGGTGTCGACGATGCGCTTCGAGCTCGAGCTCGGGGACCCGGCCCACCTCGAGTCGGCCCTGTCGTCGATCAAGGCGATCGACTCGGTCTACGACGCCTACCGCGCCGTGCCGGGCAAGGGCGGCTGACGGTTCCTGTCCGACCCCATCCGTACGGTTCCCGGATGGAAGACGACGATCCCCGACTGGCGGCGGTGGCCGGGTTGCGCCGGCCCCGCGTGCGCACCGACCAGCTCGCCTACGCCCGCCTGCAGCACCGAGCGGCCCTCGACGAGCTCGCCGGGCTGGAACAGGAGCTCGAGACGCTGTGTGCCCGGCGCCGCTCGGTGGCACGTCGGCTCGAGTCGCTGCGCGGCCGGGTCCGTCCGGCGATGCTCCACCGGTACCGCCGCCGGCGTCGGGTCGACGAGGTGCCGATGCCGCCCGCCCGCGTCGACGCCGTGCCGGTCGGCGGCGTCGAACTCCGCGCGGCCGGCCTCGCCCTGCTGCGCCGCCACGGGCCGTGTGCGCTGCCGGAGCTCCACGGCCTCCTGCACCGGTACGGGATGGTGATCGAGTCGAGTCGCCCGGTGCAGCGGCTGGCCGACGCGCTGGCCTACGAGG
>JBHIXO010000062.1:0-14810 GCA_041984725.1 Acidimicrobiales bacterium
GTACCCTCTCTCGGCTCAGGCTGATGACTCGCTGGGTGTTCGCACCCGTGGCGGCCGATCGGATGTCGTAGATCGGAACACGGCACTTCGCTGACCTGGGCCGACACTCCGAAAACATGCTCTGAACAGGGAAACGCGTGTCCGGGAGTGACCGCCAGCAACCCCCTCGTTCCGTCCTCAGACGGAACGGAGACGGAACAGAGACGGAACGACACCGCTACGGCGTGATGGTCGGCACCGGCAGCGTCGGTGCGTTCGCGAGCCGCTGGTCGGTGGTGACGAGCGGCGCGCCGAGATGCGAGGCGACGACGACGTAGAGGGCGTCCCCGATGGTGAGGTTGTGTCGCATCGCCCACGCCTCCGGCACCAGCGGCCGCACCGAAACACGTACGGCGGCGCTGGCCAGCAGGCGGTCGAGGGCGAGCTGGACCCGAGCCGGATCGAGGCTGCCGGTGTTGGCCAGCCGACGCAGGACAGCGATGGCTTCGGCGAAGTAGTGCTCGGGAACCCAGGTCGTCGAGCCGGGTGGGATGCGGACCTGGAGCCGCCGGCCGACCGCGCTCTGGAGGGCGATCTCGACGCCGGCCGAAGCGTCGAGGACGACCGCGCTCAACGCTCGCCGTGCTCGCGAATCTCGCGAAGGATCGCGGCGGCATCGACCTCAGCATCCGTGGGTGGATCACCAGCGACCAGGGCGAGCCACTCGTCGGTGCTCATCGTCGGTACCTCGTCGTCGATCACCACGAGCACCGAGTCGTTCGGCATGTCTTCGGCGCTGCGTGCCATTGGGCCCAGTCTACGGGGCTTCGTGGGGGCTGCCCCGTGGCAGACGGCCCTGGAGCGATATCCGGCGTGCATAGCGCGCCCAGATCCGGCATCTTCGGCTGCCAGGTACAGGCCCTGGATCCACCGGAGCAGCGATGTCGAGTCCGGAACTCCCTGGATGAGGATACGCAGATCATGGCCAACTCCTCCGCAGACGTCCCACCGGTGACTGCTACGACACCGCTGCGATGGAGACCGTCTGGTCGATCATCAAGCGGGAGATCCGATGGATCCGGGGATCGATCTTCTTCGACACCCGCGACCAGGCCCGCCCCTACCTGTTCGAGTTCATCGAGGTCTACAACCGCCAACGCCATCAGACCGTTCTCGACCACCGCACCCCGGCCGAGTTCGCCGCTACGTTCAACTGACAACCGAAACCCCGTGTCCACCAGACCGGGTCAAGGTCCGAACTGGGCGCGGACTTCTTCGATCGTCGCCGCAACACCGACGCCCGCCAGCATCAACTCGTCCGCCAGCTCGAAGCGCTTGGCCACGAGGTCACCCTCGAACCCGCAGCCTGAGGGATGTCCATCGAGTCGATCCCGGGCTCCGCCCGGCCCCTCGACCAACGCGCCAATACCCCGCCGGCAGAACACGAGTTTCGTGTCAGCGGCCTTCCCGATCAGATGTCGTAGTACAGCTGGAACTCGTAGGGATGTGGCCGCAACCGCAACCCGTCGATCTCGACCTTGCGTTTGTGGTCGATCCACGTCTCGATCAGGTCGGTGGTGAAGACGTCGCCGGCCAGGAGGTAGTCGTGGTCGGCGACGAGGGCGCGCAGGACCTGGTCGAGCGAGCCGGGGACCTGGGGGACGGCGGCGAGCTGCTCGGGGGGCAGGTCGTAGAGATCCTTGTCGACCGGCTCGGGCGGCTCGATGCGGTTGCGGATGCCGTCGAGGCCGGCCATCAGCATGGCGCTGAACGCGAGGTACGGGTTGGCCGAGGGGTCGGGGCAGCGGAACTCGACGCGCTTGGCCTTGGGCGACTTGGAGTAGAGCGGGATGCGGCACGCGGCCGACCGGTTGCGCTGGGAGTACACGAGGTTGACGGGCGCCTCGTAGCCGGGGACGAGGCGCTTGTAGGAGTTGGTCGTCGGGTTCGTGAAGGCGAGCAGCGACGGCGCGTGGGCGAGGAGTCCGCCGATGTACCAGCGGGCGGCGTCGGACAGGCCGGCGTAGCCGGTCTCGTCGAAGAACAGCGGCTCGCCCGCCTTCCACAGCGACTGGTGCACGTGCATGCCCGATCCGTTGTCGCCGTAGATCGGCTTGGGCATGAAGGTCACCGACTTGCCGTGCTGCCAGGCGACGTTCTTGACGACGTACTTGAAGACCATCAGCTTGTCGGCCATGCGGTCGAGTTCGTCGAAGCGCACGTCGATCTCGGCCTGGCCGCCCGCCCCGACCTCGTGGTGCTGGATCTCGACCTCGATGCCGACCTGTTCGAGCGTCAGCATCATCTCGGTGCGCAGGTCCTGGAAGTGGTCCATCGGCGGCAGCGGGAAGTAGCCCTCCTTGTACCGCGGCTTGTAGCCCCGGTTCGGGCTGCCGTCGAGGTCGTGGGTGCGACCCGTGTTCCACGGACCCTCGACCGAGTCGACCGCGTAGTGGGTGGCGTGGGGCCGGGAGTCGAAGCTGACCGAGTCGAAGATGAAGAACTCGGCCTCGGGACCGACGTAGCAGGTGTCGGCGATACCGGAGGCGAGCAGGTGGTCCTGGGCCTTGCGGACGACGTGGCGGGGGTCGCGCGAGTAGGGCTCGCCGGTGATCGGGTCGTGGACGTGGCAGTGGAGGACCAGCGTCTTGCGGCGGGCGAAGGGGTCGAGCCACGCCGACGACGGGTCGGGGAGCAGGATCATGTCCGACTCCTGGATCTCCTGGAAGCCCCGGATCGACGAGCCGTCGAAGCCCGATCCCTCCTCGAACAGGTCTTCCGTCAACTGGTGGCGCGGCACGGAGAAGTGCTGCATCAGTCCCGGCAGGTCGCAGAAGCGGAGGTCGACGACCTCGACGCCCTCGTCGTCGGCCAGGGACAGGACCTCGTCGGCGGTGCGTTCGATCACCGCGCGGACGGTAGCGAACCCGTCCCCCCGCCCGGACGGACGGCGGTCGACCGGAGCCCGAGCGGAGAACCCGACACGCGTGTCGGGTCCGGACCTAGGGTGCCGTCCGACCCGGGTCGGTCCGGGACGACCGCCGCCGAGGAGGCCGAGACGACGTGGATCGCATCGAGATCGAGCTGCAGCTGCACCGCTCCCGCACGGCGTGCATCGAGGAGCTGCGGGCGCTGACCGAGGAGGAGCTGCACGCCCCGCGGACCCGGAGCGATCACGACCCGTCGCTGTGGTGGTCGCGGGCCGACCACTTCGTCCACACCACGCTGATCGAGCGGAACTTCAACGACATGATCCGACGACACGTCGCCGGTGAGGTCGCCATGGCGGGCTCACCGGTGCAGCTCGACGACGAACTGCAGCCGACGTCGTCGTGGGAGGACATCATGGCGGCCGTCAACCGCTTCACGGAGGAGTGGGCCGTCGAGCACCGGGGCAAGCCCCTCGACGAGCTCGTCCGCATCGGCGCCGCGGTCCGGGGTGACACCCTCCGGCTGCTGTCGGAGCTCACCGACGAGCAGCTGGCCGACCGCATCCCGGGCGCGCCGTGGGCGAACGGCGTCGTCGGCGGCATCATCGCCATCAACGCAGCGCACGCCGAGGCCCACCACGGCTACGGCACCGACGGCCCCGGCCCGGCGCACCCGTAGGCGCCCGGCGCGCTCGCGCCCGACCGCGGAAACCGGACCCCGGACGCGCCGGTGCCCGGGGCACGAGGCCCCGGGCACCCGGTTCGTCAGCGAGACGTCAGGTCAGCTGGCGGCGCCGCACACCGTGTTGGTGATGAGGCGGGCGACGACGTAGGGGTCCATGTTGGCGTTGGGACGCCGGTCCTCGATGTAGCCCTTCTGGTCGACCTCGACCTGCCACGGGATGCGCACCGACGCACCGCGGTTGGACACGCCGTAGGAGTACTCGGTCCACGGGGCGGTCTCGTGCAGGCCGGTGAGGCGACGCTCGACGCCCGGGCCGTAGTTCTCGATGTGCTCCTGGTGGTTCTTGCCCAGGGCCTCGGCGGCCGCGACGCAGGCGTCGTAGCTCTCGCGCATCTGCTTGGTGGAGAAGTTGGTGTGGCAGCCCGCACCGTTCCAGTCGCCCGGCATGGGCTTGGGGTCGATGGTGGCGGCGACGCCGAAGTCCTCGGCGATGCGGTAGAGCAGCCAGCGGGCGATCCACATGTGGTCGCCGACCTCGGTGACGCCGGCGGGGCCGATCTGGTACTCCCACTGGCCCATCATCACCTCGGCGTTGATGCCGGAGAGCTTCAGGCCGGCCTCGAGGCAGGCGTCCATGTGGGCCTCGACGATGTCGCGGCCGTAGACCTCGTCGGCGCCGACGCCGCAGTAGTACGGGCCCTGCGGACCGGGGTAGCCGCCGCGGGGCCAGCCGAGCGGGTGCCCGTCCTCGAGGAACGTGTACTCCTGCTCCATGCCGAACCACATGTCGAAGTCGGCGTACTTCTCGGCCGCCTCGGCGGCGCCCGCCCGCGTGTTGGTCACGTGCGGGGTCATGTCGATGTTGAGCACCTCGTTCATGACGAGGATGTTGTCGCCGCCCCGGATCGGGTCCGGGCAGACGAACACCGGCTTGAGGACGCAGTCGGAGCTGTGGCCCTCGGCCTGGTTGGTCGACGAACCGTCGAAGCCCCAGATGGGAGGCTCGGCCCCGTCGTCCATGATCTTGGTCTTGGACCGGAGAAGCGCCGTCGGCTTCGTCCCGTCGATCCAGATGTACTCAGCCTTGATTGCCACGTGCGTGCTTGCCTCTCGCGAAAAGGGGGACTGGGGACGGGAGCCATTCAAGCCCCTCCGGCTTTTCCCTTCCTTTTCCCGTGTGTGAACGCTTTGTGAACCGGCCGGCTCGGCGGCGTTCACCCCGGCGTTCGGGGCCTCCCCAGTGCGTAGCATCACGGGCCATGGAACGGCAACGAGAGTACGTGCTGCGCACCGTCGAGGAACGAGGCGTCCGCCTCATCCGCCTCTGGTTCACCGACGTCCTGGGACAGCTCAAGTCGTTCGCGATCTCGCCGGCCGAGCTCGAGGCGGCCTTCACCGAGGGGATGCACTTCGACGGCAGCGCCATCGACGGCTTCAGCCGCATCCAGGAGTCCGACGTGCTCGCCATGCCGGACGCGACGACCTTCGAGATCCTGCCGTGGGGCACCGACGGCGAGCGCAACTCGTCGGCGGCGATGTTCTGCGACATCACCGACCTCGACGGCGCCCCCTTCGCCGGCGACCCCCGCCAGGTGCTCAAGCGCAACCTCGCCGTCGCCCGCGACAAGGGCTTCAACTTCTACGTCGCCCCCGAGATGGAGTTCTTCTACTTCGAGGCGCTCGACCGCCAACACCGGACCCCGCCCACCCCGCTCGACGAGGGGTCGTACTTCGATCTGACGACCACCGACGTCGCCAACGACCTGCGCAAGAAGACGATCCACATGCTCGAGGCGCTCGGCATCCCCGTCGAGTACAGCTTCCACGAGGACAGCCCCAGCCAGCACGAGATCGACCTGCGCTACACCGACGCCCTCGCCATGGCCGACAACGTCATGGCGTGTCGGCTGATCGTCCGCGAGATCGCACAGCAGGCCGGCGTGCACGCCACGTTCATGCCCAAGCCCCTCGAGGGCGTGCAGGGCTCGGGCATGCACACCCACATCTCGCTCTTCGAGGGCGACACCAACGCCTTCCACGACCCGGGCGACCCGTACCAGCTGTCGAAGGTCGCCAAGGCGTTCATGGCCGGCGTGCTCCGCCACGCCCGGGAGTTCACCGCCGTCACCAACCAGTTGGTGAACAGCTACAAGCGCCTGATCCAGGGCACCGGGCACGGCAGCCAGACGCAGTTCGAGGCGCCGGTCCACGTGTCGTGGGGGCGCAACAACCGGTCGGCGCTCGTGCGGGTGCCGGTCACCAAGCCGGGCAAGTCGACCTCGACCCGCCTCGAGTACCGGGCCCCCGACCCGGCCTGCAACCCCTACCTCGCCTTCTCGGTCCTGCTCGCCGCCGGCCTGGCCGGGATCGACGGCAACTACGAGCTGCCCCCGGAGGTCGACTCCAACGTCTGGGCGATGACCGACGCCGAGCGGGCCGCCGAGGGCATCGAGCCCCTGCCGGCGTCGCTCGCCGAGGCCATCGACTGCATGGAGGACTCCGAGCTCGTCGCCGAGGCCCTCGGCGAACACATCTTCGAGTGGTTCCTGCGCAACAAGCGGGCCGAGTGGGACCTGTACCGGGCCCAGGTCACGCCCTTCGAGCTGTCGCGGTACCTCGGGAGTTGGTGAGCCCGTGGAACCGCTCCTGGTCTATCCCGACCCGCCGCCGCCCGTCCTGTCGCAGGGGCTCGACCTCTGTGGCTACCCGTGGACCGCGGTCGGCAACGAGGACGACATCGCCAAGCTCGAGCCGGCCGACGGCTGGCCGGGCGCCGTGATCGTCGCCGTCACCGACCCCGACGGCGCGTTCGCCATGTGCCGGGCGCTGCGCAAGACCGACATCCCCCTCGATCCGGTGCTCGTCGTCGTGTCGGAGGAGCAGCTCCCCGACCTGGACATGCGCGAGGACCTCTTCGACGACTTCTGCGTCCTGCCGTTCAAGGCACCCGAGCTCGACGCCCGCCTGCGGCACCTGTTCCACAAGACCGGGCGAGGCGCCCGCCCGGAGTTGGTCGAGTACGGCGACCTCGCCCTCAACCTCGAGACCTACCAGGCCGTCATCGCCGGCAAGCCGCTCGACCTCACCTACATGGAGTACGAGCTGCTCAAGTTCCTGGCGTCGCACCCCGGCAAGGTCTTCACCCGCGAGACGCTGCTGTCGCGTGTCTGGGGCTACGAGTACTACGGCGGCGCCCGCACGGTCGACGTCCACGTGCGTCGCCTGCGGGCCAAGCTCGGCGAGGAGCACGCCAGCCTGATCCAGACCGTCCGCTCCGTCGGCTACCGCTTCGGCCAGTCCCGCTGGATGGGCTGAGGGGAGCGGTGCGCGTCAGCCGTTGAGGTCGAGGAGTTCGCTGTCCTCGTTGCCGTGGTCGGCCTCGGCCTTGAGGAAGGCGCCGATGATGGCGGAACCGATCCCGCCCGACATGAGCACCCCGACGGGGATGGCGACGAGCAGGACGACGATGATGATGGCGGCGCCGATCATGGCTTCATCGTGCCACGGCCGCGAGCGTCGCCGGGCATCGGTGACGGCGAGGTGGTACGTCGGTGCCGGTCAGGCCGGGCGGTGCGCCCACGCCTCGATCTCGACGAGCGACCCGATGGGCAGCGCGGCGACCGCGACCGCCGACCGGGCCGGGCGGTGCTCGCCGACCTCGGCGTCGAGGTAGGCGACGTAGGCCTCGTTCATGGCGGCGTAGTCGTCCATGTCGACGAGGAACACCGTGGTCTTGACGACGTCGGACCACGTGACGCCCTCGGCGGCCAGCACGGTCGCGACGTTCCGCATCGCCTGCGTGACCTGGGCCGCGAAGCCGTCGGCGAGCGCGCCGTCCACGATGCCGACCTGGCCGGCCGTCACGACGAGGTCGCCGGCGCGGACGACGGGGGAGTACGGGCCGACCGGGGTGCTCATGGGGCCGACCGTAGCGGGACGCCCGTGGGCCACTGCGGGGGCGTGCCCTGGTGGACCCACACCGCCGCCGCGACGGCCGCGACCACGCACGCCGACACCGGGACGGGCTCGCCGTCGGGCGCCACGATCTCGACGTCGATCGGCGGGGTGTCGACCGCCCGGAGGATGCCGAACGACCGGATGGTGAGGTCGTGGACCACGCCGTCGTCGTCGACCACGATCGACTCGGAGGTCACGAGCGAAGCCCCCTGGTGCGCCGCGCCGATGCAGTAGGAGCGCAGCACGACCTCGTCGAGCGGCGTGCCGGCGTCGACGCGGACCTCGATCGCCGCGCCGTCGCCGCCGCCGACCACGCGGGCCCACGCCTCGCCGTGGCCCGGCCGTGTCACCGGCCCGACCCAGCCGTCGCCGTCGGGGCCGAGCGGCCCGCCGAGCGCGGCGCGCAGCGCCACGGCCTCGACCCAACCGGCCCCGCGGATGGCCAGCGACGTGGGCGGTCCCGGGAGATCGACCTCGACGACCTCGACGTCGGGCAGCACGGCGTGGATCGCGTCGACCACACCCTCCGTCCGGGCGACGACGACCACGCCGGTCCCGTCGGCGCGCAGCCCGGCGGCGAGCGGCGGTCGCTTGGGACCCCGGCGGGTCGCGTCCTCCCGGGAGTAGCGCACCCGGACGGCGCGACCGTGTTCGTCGGCGAGTTCGCGGGCGACGGGCTCGACCTCGGTCGCGACCTTGGCCCCGAACGCCCCGCCGTTGGCCAGCGCCGACGCCGGCTCGGCACCGGGCGTCGCCCACGAGGCGTCGGTCTCGAGGGCGGCTGGCTCGGTCCACGAGGTCTGCAGCGCGGCCGCCCAGTCGCCGTCGGGCGGCGCGATCGGCGGCGCGGCGGCCTCGGTGGTGCGCCGGCCCTGCACCTTCCCGGCCGTGACGCGCGCGGCCGCCACGGATTCGCCGAGCGTCCACCCGCCGTCAGGATCGAGCATGGCCACCAGCGCCTCGGACGGCGCGGTGTCGTCGGCGAATCCGCCGTCGCCCAGCGCGACCGACGGCGCGTCGCCATGCGTGCGGCGGCGCGGCGCAGTGCGGCGACGTGGCGCGGCGACGCGCGGCGTCCAGGTCTCGATCGGTGCCGGTGTCTTCGACGGTCCCGTAGGCGTCCCAGGCGTCGAGGATCGTGCGCCATCCGGTGCATCGACACAGATGGGCGAGCAGCGCCTGCTCGACGTCGGCGTGATCGGCCTCGGGCTTGCGGGCGTGCAGCGCCGACAGGCGAGCGACGATGCCGGGCGTGCAGAACCCGCACTGCGAGCCCCCGGTCGCGCAGAACGCGTCGGCCCAGCGGTCGGCGTCGTCGAGGGCGCCTGCGGTGGTCACCGACCGGCCCCGCACCCGCCGGACCGGCGTGACGCACGCGACTCGCGGCGCGCCGTCGACGAGCACCGTGCAGCAGCCGCACTGGCCCTGCGGCGCGCACCCGTCCTTGGCCGTGCGGATGCCGAGTTGGTCGCGCAGGACCTCGAGCAGCGACCAGGAGGGATCGTCGACCACGACGGGCTGTCCGTCGACGACCAACTCCAGTGGCGCGGGCGCGCCGGAGGCCTCGGGTGTACGTCCGTCGGTCACGGACTCACACTACGGTCGCACCTCGTGCTGATCCGTCGCTCGGGACCCGTCCGCGTGAGTCGTCGCGCGTTCATCGGCGGGGTCGCCGCCAGTGGTGTGCTCCTCGCGTGTGGGGACGACGACGGTGGGGGTGGCGGGTCGTCCGACGACCTGTCGATCGTGCGCTTCTTCGGGCCGTACTACGTCGCCGGCGAGACCGGCCGCGTGCCGCTCGGTCTGGCCGACAGCGAGGGGATCCTGCCGTTC
Organism: Acidimicrobiales bacterium; assembly: GCA_041984725.1. Taxonomy (GTDB): domain Bacteria; phylum Actinomycetota; class Acidimicrobiia; order Acidimicrobiales; family Salinilacustritrichaceae; genus Salinilacustrithrix. The sequence continues at coordinate 9,385 of JBHIXO010000062.1, forward strand.
GAGGCGTCGCCGTCGGAGGTGGCGGTCACGGTGCGCGACGCCGACGGCGCCACGGTGGCCGACGGCCTGACGGCCGAGCGCCGCGGCGACGGGCTGCCCCGGCCCTACTACGCCTTCGAGTTCACGCCGGAGGCCGACGGGTTCTACGACGTCGAGGTCGACACCGGTGGCGCCACCGGCCTCACGCAGGTGCAGGTGGTCGCGTCCGGCGACGCCACCGTCGGGGCCATGGTCGGCCCGGGCGACACCATGCCGGCGATCCTGTCGCCGACGGAAGACGACGCCCGCGGCGTGACGCCGATCTGCACCCGCGAGCCGGCGTGCGACCTCCACGGGCGCACGATCGCCGACGCGATCGCCGAGGGTCCGTCGGTGATCCTCGTGGCCACCCCCGCCTTCTGCCAGACGGTCGTGTGTGGGCCGGTCCTCGACCTGCTCCTCGACGTCGAGGCCGACCACCCCGACCTGCCGTTCGTCCACATCGAGGTCTACCGCGACCCCGGCCCGGGCTTCGACGCCCCACCCGCGCCCGAGGACTTCGCGCCCGCCGTCGGCGAACTCGGGCTCCTGTTCGAACCGGTGTTGTACACGGTCCGTGCCGACGGCACGGTCGCCGAGCGGCTCGACTACGTCTTCGACACGGTCGAGATGGCCGCGGCGGTCGACCGACTCGTACGCTGACCGTGGATCGGACGCGGGCACCGAGCCCTCCGACGAGGCGACGATGAGCACCAGCGAGCGCGAGCCGGGGAACGGGCCCGAGGACGGGCCGGACGACGAGATCGAGGCCGTGCTGCGCGCGCCGGGCTCGATGGTGGTCCGCTCCACCGACCCCGACGGCGTGGCCCTCGAGCTGCTCGAGGTGCTGCACGCCGAGCTGGTCCCGACCGCCGACCTGCGGGCCGCGATCGCCGCCCGTACCCCGGGGGCGATCCGCGGCGACGACGCGGTCCTGTGCGAGCTGCACGAGCTGCGCGACCTCGCCGACCGCATCGGCGCCGCCCGCTCGATGGTCGGCGGCGCGATCGACGCCACGCGCCTGCGGGCGAGTGCCGCCACCGGCCTCGCCGTCCACCCCGACGCCATCCGGTCGGCCAAGACGGCGCTCGACGACGCCCGCGCCGAGCTCCGCCGGGCCGAGCGGGTCCTCGCCGGGTCGGGCGACGCCGACGAGGACTCCGACTTCGACCAGTGGTGGACCAGCGACAGCGGCTCGCTGCACGAGGCGCCGCGCGCCGGCCTCGACGTCGACACCGAGGCGCGCCCCGAGCGCGACGACCGCACGCCCGAGGAGGAGGCCCAACTGGCCGCCGACCGACAGCTCATCCGCCGGGCGATCATCCTCCTCGTCCTCGAGTCACTCGCCGGGGTCGCGGTCTTCCTCGCGGGCGGCGGCATCCTCGGCTTGACGCTGCCGGGCATCGCGCTCGTCTGGATCGCCCTCATCATCGCCCGCCAGCGCGCCGACAAGGTCGGGGTCGAGGAGGCCGCCGACAACCTGGCGACGGTGGACGCGCTGACCCGGCAGGCCTACGGCGGCGAGGCCGACCGCCTGCCCGACGAGTCGAAGCCGTCGGCGCGCGCCGAGGCGGCCGTCTCCGCCGCCCGCAGCCGCGTCCGCCTCGCCGAGGACGCCTGGCACTCGCTCGTCGGGCCCGACGCCGATCCCGACGACCTCGACGGCGTGCTCCGCGCCCACGACCCGCAGTACGAGCAGTTGCCCGTGTCGGTCGTGCAGCGCTCACCGAGCGTCCGGGCCGCCGAGCGCCACCTCCGCCGGCTCGAGGCCGACTGGAAGGTCGTGTGGTGGGCGCTCGGTCGCGACATCCCCGACGTCACGGATGCGGACCGCATCGTCGACGGCCTGCGCGACGAAGGCATCGACCGGGTCCGGCTGCAGACCGCGAGCGCAGCGGTCGAGACCCGGAACGCGGTGGCGGTCGCCGACGCGCCGATCGACCCGGTCGAGTTCGCGTCGATGACCGCGCTGCTGCCCGAGGGCGTCCGCGTCGTGCTCGTGGTGCCGGCGGATGCGCCGGAGGGCGAGACGGTTTAGGAGAAGCTCGAGCCGCAGCCGCAGGTGCGCTGGGCGTTCGGGTTGTTGATGGAGAACCCGGACTCGAGGCCGTCCTTGAAGTCGAGGGTCGCCCCCTCGAGCATCACGGCGCTCGACGGGTCGACGATGACCCGGACGTCGCCGTACGTGGCGATGTTGTCGTCGTCGGCGACATCGGTGTCGAAGAACATCTCGTAGGAGAAGCCCGAGCAGCCACCGGGACGGACGGCCACGCGGAGCGCCAGAGCCTGGTCGCCCTCCTCGTCGATGAGGGACTTGACCTTCGAGGCAGCGTTGTCCGTGAGCGTGATCATGCCCGCGAGGCTATCGGACGACGATCCGATCCCGTCAGCCGCGGGCGAGTTCGACCTGGCACGGATCGCGATCGACCAGGGGATGGAACCGGGTGACCTCGGCGCCACCTCGGCAGCCGACGAACCCCTCCACCATGCCCCGGTGCACGGCGCACACGAGGTCGGGGTGGGACTCGGCCAACTCCCGGAACGGGCAGTGCGTGAACACGATGGTGGTGGCGTCGCCGACGTCGGCCCGCGCCGGGTCGAAGCCGGTGTCGACCATGGACTGCTCGAGGTCGTCGATCACGTCGCCGTCGAGGCGGGCGGCGTCGGCCGCGCCCTGGGCCCGGGCCGCGCCGGCGAGGTCGTCGCCGTCGAGCCCGGCGGCGGCGGCGCCGGCGAGCAGCACGCCGGCCAGCATCGGGAACATCGGCGGTTCGAGGCCGAGGGACGGCGCGGTGGCGGCGATCGCGTAGCGGTGCTGGGGCCGCCCCACGGAGCCGGTCGACACGCTCGACACCTCGACGAGGCCGAGGTCGCGCATCCGCTCGAGGTGGGGCCGGACCGTGTTGGGGTGCAGATCGAGCGTGTCGGCGACGTCGGCGGTGGTCAGCGGCCGGGCCGACCGGGCGAGCTCGAGGTAGATGGCGTAGCGGGTGTTGTCGCCCAGCGTCTTGAGGATCTCGAGCCGGGGCATGCCGCGCTGGGGGGGCTGGGGCGGCGCGGGCTGGGCCGGTGCGCTCGGTTCGTCGACGGCCGCGTCGTCGGTCACGGGGCGCAGGGTACCGCCGCACGTCACTGGTTTGCACGGGGGAGACCGGGAGAATTGGCGGTAGGATCGCCACCATGGCCGTCACGCCCCATCCCCCCGTCGTGGACGAGGCCGACGTGCAGGGCATGCTCCGAGGCGTCATCGACCCCGAGCTCGGCAGCAACATCGTCGAGCTCGGCATGGTGCGAGGCGTCGCCATCGACGGCGGCCGGGTGACCGTGACCGTCGCGCTGACCACGTCGGGCTGCCCACTGCGCGCCCAGATCCAGAAGGACGTCCGCACGCGGGTCGCCGCACTGCCGGGCGTCGACGAGGTGAAGCTCGCCTGGGACGAGATGACCCAGGACGAGAAGACCACGGCCATGGAGCGGGCCCGCTGGAACATCTCCCAGCGCGAGGAGGACTCCTCGGTCGCCCCGCTGACCAAGGTCATCCTCGTGTCGTCGGGCAAGGGCGGGGTCGGCAAGTCGTCGGTCACCGTGAACCTGGCCGCCGCGATGGCCGCCCGGGGGCTGCGGGTCGGCGTCCTCGACGCCGACATCTGGGGCTTCTCGGTGCCGCGCCTGCTCGGCGTGTCCGGCCGGCTCGGCAGCATCGAGCGCGACGGTCACAAGTTCATGGTCCCCAACGAGCGGTCGGTGCCGAACGTCGAGCCCGGTGGCGACGCGGGGCTGCTGCGGATCGTGTCGATGGGGTTCCTCGTCGAAGACGAGCAGTCGGCGCTCATGTGGCGCGGCCTCATGCTCAACCGGGGCGTGCAGCACTTCCTGCAGGACGTCGCCTGGGGCGACGACCTCGACTACCTGCTCGTCGACATGCCGCCCGGCACCGGCGACGTGCAGATGGGCGTGGCGAAGCTGATCCCGCGGGCCGAGGTGCTCGTCGTGACCACGCCGGCGGTCAACGCCCAGAAGGTCGCCGCCCGCGCCGTCTCGATGTCGCGCAAGAACTACCTGCGCGTCGCGGGCGTGGTCGAGAACATGACGGCCTTCGTCTGCGACCACGGCGAGCGGTACGCGCTGTTCGGCGAGGGCGGCGGTCGAGCGCTCGCCGAGGAGTCGGGCACCCCGCTGCTCGGCCAGATCCCGCTCGAGCCGAGCGTGTCGACCGAGGGCGACGCCGGCGATCCGGTCGCCCTGCGCGAGGGGCCGGCGGGCGACGCGTTCCGCGACCTCGCCCGGGTCGTGGTCGAGGACGCCGTGCCGCAGGCCGACATGGCCGGGTGCTCGGCCCGCATGCTCGACGCCGCCGTCGCCGCGCTCGACGATCTCGACCTGTAGCCCCCGAGAAATGGCTGACCCCGTCGGTGGTGCCCCCCAGCACCGTTCCGACGGGGTCAGCAGCGAGCGTGCGCCGTCAGCGTCGAGCAGCCCTCTCGGCACGACGGACGCACTCTCGATCGTGGGGCCGCGGACGGAGGCGGAGCCGTCCGGGCCTGTTCCCCCATCATCTCGGAAACCGACGAATCCGGACATCGCCCGGACGCGTCATTTGTGTCAACCCCTCCCGAGCGGGAGGTGGATCTCGAAGTGCGTGCCGCAGCCGTCGTGGCGGTGGCCGATCCGGCCGCCCATGGCCTCGACCAGGCTCCGGGCGAGGGGCAGCCCGATCCCCGACGGGCGGTCGCGCAGCCGCTCGGCCCCGACCGTCGGGCGCAGGTCGGCGTAGAGCGTCGCCTCGGCCTCCGGCGCGATGCCGGCGCCGCGGTCGCTGACGCGGAGCAGGACGCCGTCCGCGACCTCGCTCGCCGCCACCTCGACGGGCGGGCGGCCGTGGCGCAGCCCGTTCTCGACGAGGTGGGCGACGACCTGCTCGAGGCGGCGGGGGTCGGCCTGGACGAGCAGGTCGCGGGGCACGACGTGGTCCACGTCCTCGGGTTCGTGGAGCATGCGGTACGCCGCCGCGCAGACCTCGGCGACGCGGACCGGGCGGACCGAGACGGCGAGGTCGTCGGCGCGGATGCGGCTCACGTCGTGGAGGTCGTCGGCGAGGCGGGCGATCCGTTCGCTCTGCAGGTGGATGGTGCGGCCCATCTGCGCCAGCCGTTCGCGGGGGAGTTCGTCGGCGTGGCTCTCGATCAGCACGCTCGTCCCGAGGACGGTGGTCAGCGGACGCCGCAACTCCTGGGTGATCAGCGCGAGGAAGTCGTTCTTCTGACGCTCGAGCGCGTGCTCGGCGGTGACGTCGGCGACCACGCCGTCGAAGCCGACGACGACCCCGTCCTCGGTGCGGGCCGTGACCCGGATCTGCAGCGACCGGACGACCCCGTCGGCGCGGCGCACGTCGAAGGTCCGCCAGCCGC
>JBHIXO010000063.1:0-14647 GCA_041984725.1 Acidimicrobiales bacterium
GCCTATCTCGAAACCATCGAGGAACAGCTTGGCCGGTTCGCCAACCTGCCGGACGATGAGCAGGTCGACTTCCTGATTTCTTCTGCTGAATCGGTGGAGGAGGGGAGCGAGATGCTGGATGTCCTGGTTGATGAATGGGAGGACGGTGATGTCGCGGGTCTCGCCGCGTTGATGTCCAATCCCGAAATGATGGGGTCGGAAGCCATTTATGATGCGCTTCTGAAAGAACGGAACCAGGACTGGGTCCCGAAAGTCGAGGCGATGCTGGACGAACCCGGCACAGTGCTGATCGCTGTCGGTGCAGGGCACCTCGACGTAGGGCTCCTCGCCGTTGGCCGCCGAGGCCCCTGCCTCCGGCGCCGGCGGGGCCGTCGTCGTGGAGGTGCTCGGCCGAGAGCACCACGAGCAGGGACTGCATCTCGGGGAACGCCGCCATCCAGGCGCCGAGGTCGCGCAGCGACCGCAGCAGGGCGATGCCGCCCGGCGCGACGGACGCGGACTGGCGCGCCGCCTCGGTCTCGAACCGTTCGACGACGGCGAGGAGGAGGGCCTGCTTGGTCTTGAAGTGGTACAGCACGCCCGCGTCGGTGAGCCCCGACCGCTCGGCCACGGCGGCGATCGAGGTGCCCCGGGCGCCGCGCTCGGCCATGAGCGCAACCGCCGCGTCGAGGATGACGTCGCGCTTGACGATGTCCGCCAACTTAGTGAACACTAAGTCGATGGACAAGGGGGAGAGGGGAGGCTCGACCAGATGATCGACGGGTCGATCGACGGGCCGGCGGCGCCCGCCCTGCACCCGTGGAACGACGGCTTCTCGTGGGTGGCGCACGAGGGGCCGTTCCGGGTCCTCACCGACCAGCAGGCGGCGGCCTTCGACCGGGACGGCTTCGTCGTGCTCGACGACGTGTTCCCGGCGGACGAGCTCGCCCCGTTGGTCGCCGAGATCGACGAGCTCGAGGCCCGGACCGAAGCGTTCCTGCGCACCCTCGACGACCAGCGGGTGATGATCGCCGAGACCGACGCGATCACGTTCACGACCCACCTCGTGCGGACCTCGGCGCCGTTGCGGACGTTCGCGGCCCACGAGGTGTTCGCGGGGCTGTGCCACGATCTCGTCGGTCCCGACGCCAACCTCTACTGGGACCAGGCCGTCTACAAGAAGCCCTCGAAGCCCCGCCGCTTCCCGTGGCACCAGGACAACGGGTACGCCTTCGTGCGGCCCCAGCAGTACCTGACCTGCTGGGTCGCGCTCACCGACGCCACCCTCGACAACGGGTGCCCCCAGGTCGCGCGCGGGCACCACCGGCGCGGCACGCTGGCCCACCACTACGTCGACCCGCTCGGCTGGGAGTGCTTCACGGCGCCCGCGCCCGATCCCGACGACGTCGCCGTGGCCGAGGTCGGGGCCGGCGGTGTCGTGGTGTTCTCGAGCCTGACGCCCCACCTCACCGGACCCAACGTCACCGACGCCGTCCGCAAGGCGTGGATCCTCCAGTACGCGCCGGCGGGCGCCGCCGTCCTGCAGGGCGACCCCGCGACCGGTGCGCCGACCGCCGAGGTGGCCGCCGACGACCCCGACCGCCAGTTCCCGATCCTTCGCAACGGAGTAGCCGTCCCGTGACCGACACGAGCACCAGCACCGACCCGCGCCTCGCCGCGATGACCGTGGAGGAGAAGTGCCGCCTGCTCGGCGGGGCGAGCACGTGGCGGACCCACGGCGTGGAGCGGGCCGGCATCCCGGCCCTGAAGATGTCCGACGGCCCGAACGGTGTCCGCGGCGACGGGCTGGGCGCGCTGCGCACGCCCGGCGTCGTGATCCCGGCGGGCATCGCGCTCGGCGCCACCTGGAACCCCGACCTCGTCGGCCGGCTCGGCGACCTGCTGGGGCGCGAGGCCGTCCGCAAGGGTGCGCACGTCCTCCTCGCCCCGACGGTGAACCTGCAGCGCACACCGATCGGCGGTCGCGTGTTCGAGTGCATGTCCGAGGACCCGGAGCTGACGGCCGCCCTGTGCGTCCCCTACATCCGCGGTGTCCAGGACCACGACGTCGCCGTCACGGTGAAGCACTTCGTCGTCAACGACACCGAGATCGACCGGATGACCGTCGACGTCGACATCGACGAGGTGCCCCTGCGCGAGCTCTACCTGCGCCCGTTCGAGGCCGCGATCCGCGACGCCGGGGCCTGGGGCGTGATGAGCGCCTACAACCGACTGCGGGGCGAGCACTGCGCGAACAGTCGCTACCTGCTGACCGAGGTGCTCCGCGACGACTGGGGGTTCGACGGCTTCGTCGTGTCCGACTGGTTCGGGAGCCACGACACGGTCGCCTCCGCGGCCGCCGGCCTGAACGTGCCGATGCCGGGTCCCCGCACGATCTACGGGACGCGCCTGCTCACCGCCGTCGAGGCCGGCGAGGTCGACGAGGCCACGGTCGACGCCCTGGTCGTCGACCTGCTCCGGCTCGTCGACCGGGTGCGCGCCGACGAGCGGCCGTCCGAGCGGCCCGAGGAGACCGTCGACGACCCGGCCGAGCGCGAGCTGTGCCGCCAGGCCGCGGCCGAGGGCGTGGTCCTCGTCCGCAACACCGGCGTCCTGCCGATCCGGGACGGAGCGTCGGTCGCCCTGGTCGGACCGAACGCGTCCGACACCCGGATCATGGGCGGCGGCAGCGCCAGCCTCCAACCGATCTCGGCGCCGTCGGTCCTCGACGCGCTCGGCGACCGCATCCCCGGCCTCGTGCACGAGCGCGGGGTCCGGATCGACCGCCTGCCCCCGCCCATGGGACCCCGCGTGCTCCGCACCCCCGAAGGTGAGCCCGGCCTCCGGGTCCGGTACCGCAACAGCATCGACGGGTCGGGCGACGTCGTGTTCGAGGAGCTGAGCCCGTCGTCGATGCTCCGCTTCTTCGGCTCGGCACCCGCCGGCGTCGATCCCAACGGCTTCCACGTCACCCTCGAGGGCACCTTCGTCCCCGAGCACGACGGCCCCCACGAGTTCAACGGCGTCCTCACCGGCGCCGGGACCATCCGCGTCGGCGACGCCACCGTCCTCGACGACCCGGGACGCGACCTCGATCGAGGCCCGCTGTTCTTCGGCATGGGGTCGGTCGCCCAGTCGGCCGTCGTCGAGTGTTGCGCCGGCGAGCCCGTGCCCGTCCACATCACGAACAACGGCATCGGCGGGTTCTCGGGCATCCGTCTCGGTGTCCGGGTCCCGGACCCCGCCGACATGTTCGACCGGGCCGTCGCGGCGGCGGCCGACGCCGACGTCGCCGTGGTGGTCGTCGGCACCAACGACGAGTGGGAGACCGAGGGCGAGGACCGGGCCACCATGGACCTGCCCGGCGACCAGGACGAGCTCGTGCGGCGCGTCGCCGCCGCCAACCCGGACACCGTCGTGGTCGTCAACGCCGGCGGGCCGGTGACCATGCCGTGGGCCGACGACGTCGCCGCCGTGCTCGTGGCGTCGTTCGGCGGCCAGGAGCTCGGCGAGGCCGTGGCCGACGTGCTGACCGGTCGCCGCGACCCCGGCGGCCGCCTGCCGATCACGTACCCGCAGGTGCTCGAGGACACCCCGGCGTGGCCGCACTACGCACCCGTCGACGGCGTCCAGCACTACGGCGAGGGTCTGCTGATGGGCTACCGGGGCTTCGACGCGGCCGGCACCGAACCCCGGTTCGCGTTCGGCCACGGCCTGTCGTACGGGACGGCGGCGTGGGGCGCGCCCGCCGCGTCCGCCGAGACGGTGGACGCCGGGTCCGGCGTCGAGGTCGTGGTCCCGGTGACGGCGACGGGCGAGCGCGACGCGACGGACGTCGACCAGGAGTACGTCGCCGCCCCGGACGGCGCGGCCGGGCGGGCGCCGAAGCAGCTCGTCGGCTTCGCCAAGCGCGTCGTCGAGGCCGGCGCCACCGACGACGTCACCGTGGTGGTGCCGCCGACCGCGTTCCGCCGCTGGGACGCCCCGTCCGGAGCCTGGACCGTCGACCCCGGCCGTCGCGACCTGATCGTCGCGTCGTCGGCGGCCGCGGCGGACGAGCACGCCCGGGTGAGCGTGACGGTCGGCTGATGGCAGGCTCTCGGGCGTGAACGGGGCGCGCTCGGACTCGGTCGTCGTCGACGGTGTCACCATCCGCTACCGGGAGGTCGCCGGCGACGGTCCACCGATCGTCTTCGTCCACGGCATCTACGTGGGTGGGTCGCTGTGGTCCGGAGTCGTCGAGCGGCTGGCGGGTCGCCGCTGCATCGTGCCCACGTGGCCCCACGGCGCGCACGCCGACCCCGCGCCCGACGCCGATCTCGGCGCCCGGGCCGCCGCCCGGCGCATCCCCGCACTCCTCGAGGCGCTCGACCTCGACGACGTCACGCTCGTGGGGAACGACACCGGCGGCGGGCTGTGCCTGGCCGCGCTCGCCAGCGGTCACCCCGGGGTCGACCGGATCGGACGGCTCGCCCTCACCAACTGCGACAGCTACGAACACTTCCCGCCGAAGGGGTTCGACACGCTGATCCGCCTGATGAACCGATCGCCGGCCGCCGGGCGACTGGTCCTGCGCCTCCTCGCGACCCGGGGCGGGCAGCACTTCTTCCTCCGCGCCGTCACGGTCGACACCCCACGCGGCCCGTCACCGGTCTTCGAGGCATTCGCGACGAGCCCGGTGACCCGGCGGGACGCGCTGCGGTTCAGCCGCTCGCTCGAGCCGTCGGTGACGCTCGACGCCGCGCCCGCGATCCGCGCCTTCGACCGTCCCGTCCTCCTCGTCTGGGGCGACCGTGACGACCTCTTCCCGGTCGCGCACGCCGAGCGACTCGCCACCGAGTTCCCGGACGCGACGCTGCGCGTCGTGCCCGGTGCGAGCACGTTCGTGATGCTCGACCGGCCGGACGAGGTCGCCGCCGCGCTCCGGGCGTTCTGACCACCCCGGCCGAGCCGCGGTCGCTTCCGGGTGCGTTCGGCGTATGCCCGCGGGTGCGATGCCCCCAGGACCCGGTGACGGCGGGGTCAGAGGGGCCGGAAGACGATGCCCGTCGCCGGCTTCGGAGCGAAGAACGTGGTCTTCGGGGGCATGCGGTCGCCGCCGTGGGCGATGGCCTGGATCTGGGCGACCGTGGCCGGGCGCATCAGCACCGCCGCCTGGGCCCGACCGGACGCGACGGCCTCGGTCACGTGGCCGACCCCGTGCTGGTACGTCAGCTCGTGCGTGGGGAGCGCGTCGCGGGCCTGCTCGAGCCGGACGGTGTCGAGCTCGACGTCGGGCCCGAACGCGCCGGCCTTCGGGCGCAGCAGGAAGGTGCCGGTGGCGTCGACCAGGCCGAGGGCGCCGGCGGCCACGAGCCGATCGACCGCGTCGGGCCCGAACGGGTCGGTGGGCTCGACGTCGAAGTGCTCGCCGAGGAGCACGGCCGGCTCGGCACCGTCGGGGAGCCCGGTGAGCAGCCGGTGGATCGGCTGCACCGTGAGCTCGTCCTCGACCAGCTCGACGACGTAGCAGAGGGTGCTGTCCGCCTCGGTCCCGGGCCCGTCGCTCACGCGGCGCTCGTCGCGGTACTGCAGGGAGGTCTCGTAGCGGTGGTGGCCGTCGGCGATGACGATCGGCTCGTCGAGCACGGCGGCGGCGATCCGGCCGTTGACGTCGCGGTCGGGACTCGTCCACACGGTGTGCGTGACGCCGTCGGGATCGGTCCACTCGGCGTCGGGCTCGGCGTCGGTGGGCAGCAGGTCGGTGAGGCCCTTGGCGAGCGAGAGACCCCAGATGGCCGACAGGTTGGCGCGACACGAACGGAGCATGTCGAGCCGGTCGGACTTGGCCTTCGGTGTGGTGCGCTCGTGGGGCAGGATCTCGCCGGCGCCCGGGGGCCACAGCTCGAGGGCGCCGAGCACGCCGGTCGTGCGGCGGGTGCGTCCGGCCTCGTCGATGAAGGTCATGCGGTGGACGGTGAACATCGGCGTCTCGTCGAGTCGGAGGGTGCCGTCGTCCTGCCACTCGTGGAGGAGGCGGCAGGCGACGTCGTAGCGGTCCTCGCCGTCCTCGTCGACGGGCAGGTCGATGCGGACCGCGTTGCGCTCGTGCCGCGACGCGACCTCGGCGCGCTGCCGCTCGTCCAGCACGTCGTAGGGCGGTGCAGTGACCTCGCCGGGGGGCAGGGCCGGGTCGAAGCGGAGGGCGCGGAAGGGCTCGAAGCGAGGCACGACGCCATCGTGTCACAGCCCCGCCGCGGGTCCTGCCAGGATGCGGCCATGCCCTGGGTGCTCGACCTCGACGGCGTGATCCGGCTCGGGTCCGAGCCCGTGCCCGGCGCGGCCGAGGCGGTCGCCCGGCTCCGCGCGGCAGGGGAGGAGGTCGTCTTCGCGACCAACAACGCCTACCGGACGATCGCCGACCAGGAGGCCGACCTCGCCGCCATCGGCATCCCCGCCGCCGGTGCCGTGGTCGGTTCGGCGCAGGCCGGCGCCTCGCTGCTCGACCCCGGCGAGCGGGTGCTCGTCGTGGGCGGCCCGGGGCTCCTCCACGAGGTGCGGGCCCGCGGCTGCGAGGTCGTGGACGACGGTCCGTGCGACGCCGTGATCAGCGGCCTCGACCGGGCCTTCGACTACGAGCGACTCCGCCGGGCCGGCCTCGCCATCCGTGCCGGTGCGCGGTGGATCCTGACGAACCCCGACACGACGTTCCCGACGCCCCACGGCCTCGAACCGGGTGCGGGCAGCATCGGCGCCGCCATCCGGGCCGCCGGTGGCGTCGAACCCCGCATCGGCGGCAAGCCCGAGGGCGCCATGGTCGACCTCCTGCGCGACCGGCTGGGCCCGGAGGGCATCGTGGTGGGCGACCGTGCCGACACCGACGGACGCTTCGCGGTGGCGCTCGGCTACCGGTTCTCGCTCGTGCTCACCGGCGTCACGTCGGCCGCCGACCTACCGGTGGAGCCGCAGCCGTGGCGCGTCGACGCCGACCTGCTCGCCGTCGTCACCGCGGTCGTCGGCTGACCCGCCGGTACTCCCGGATCGGCCCGGCGCCGCCGGTCGAGTCCCAGTGCCGCGGGTCCATGTCGTCCCAGTGGCTCCGGGTCCACGTCGCCTTCTGCGCGGCGCGCGACGACCGCACGATGACGCCGACGAGCGCCCCGAAGACGAACCCACCGACGTGCGCCGCCCACGCGACACCGGAGTTCGGGCTCGTGAAGAACTGCATCACGAACCAGATGCCCAACAGCCACTTGGCCGAGATGGTGGCGAAGAAGGGGAGGCCGAGGAACAGGATCGTCCGGACGGGCGCGTTCGGGAACCAGACGAGGTACGCCCCCATCACCGCGGCGACCGCGCCCGAGGCGCCGACGACCGGGATGGTCGAGTCGGGTTGCAGCGCCACGTGGGTGGCCGTGGCCACGACGCCGCCGACGACGTAGAACAGCAGGTAGCGCACGGCGCCCAGGTGGTCCTCGATGTTGTTGCCAAGAAAGTTCCTGACACATAGCTCACCGCGAAATCCCTGGTCAGACGGTGCGCAGCAACCCACAGAGAACCGCTGTCAGCGTTCTGGTTTCAACACCCTTGCGGTCACGATCGTTGCCGTCACCACCTTCGGCTCGCGACGGTCTTGAACCTCTCGCCGTAGTGCTCCACGGCTGTGCGAGCGCGTTCGTCGTCACCTCCGAAGAGCTTCCCTGCGAGTGGCGCCCAGGTTGCCTTCTGAGTCTTCAGGTCGTGGAGCATGACGTCGACGGGGCTGACGTGACCGTGGTCCACGCGCCAGGTCGAACGCCCGAGCCACTGGGACCGCGGCCAGGGCCTCCCGGCCTCGGGCGACAGCCCGTTCCTAACTGACGATGCGTCCTCGGCGAGCACCCCCAAGACGACCTCGGCACGATCGAACTCAAGATCGTAGGCATCATCGTCGGGCCATTGGTCAGCAAACAACGGTCTCAGACAATCGCGGAGCCACTCAGCAGCCGGGGCGTGAAATCGGCTAGCCCCGCGAGATTCCATCTCCTCGAGAGTCTCTCTTGCGCTTCGACCCGAGCGCGTCGACCGTGCAACGACGTTTGCTATCACCTCGTTGGCGAATGGCGTGTCCATATCGGTTGCCTCGATCAACGAGATCGGCTTCGCTTCGTACCGATCAGCCACTGTGGGATCCACCACGAGGGCCTTGAGGTTGGCCCATTGCTGAGCTGATGAGGCCGCCAGCGCGGCCGTTAGAAGCCCCAGCACCCCGGGGACGTGCCTCATGATGAGCAACGCTTCGGTTCCGCTCTGGCGCCTCTGCGCAGCACCGACGAGCGCGCGGAGCCCATTCGACCACGGGCTCAACGTCTCCGGCGCGCCCCACCGGGCGGCAACTTGGAGCGACGTGCAGAATGGCTTCGTCAGCTCCCAGAGCTCCTGAGCCTCTTCGGCGAGTTGGACCACGAGATCATCGTTGGATCCATTTAGGTGGCGCCCGAACCGTTCCTCATCATGGAGAAGAGCGACTACTTGCTGAACTTCTCTTGACACGAGCTCATCGAGCTCGATCCTTCTCGTAGGGTCAAGCAGCATCTCTTTGGTCAGCCGACCCACAAGCTCGCCCCGCTCGGCGCGACCTACCTGTTCGAGCGCGGCCAGCGTTGTCGCCGTGCTGGCCCGACGCTTTCCGGTGAGACGCACCAAGGTGGCGAGCAGGCGTACGAGGTTTGCGTCGTGTCGCTCACCAAAGAGGTCTGCGTAGTTCAGATCGCTCAGCGTCTGACCCGCCCCAAGCTCCCATTCCGGAAGATCGCCGTCGTCAAGTCGCACTGGTACGAGCCAGGTTCGTCCCGGCGGCATCTGCCGGAACTCCTCCACGGCCAGCGTCAGCTCTTCGTTCATGTAGGACCTTTGCTTACCTCGAGAGTTCTCCGAGAAGCACGCCAGAAACACGACGGACCCGTCGCGGATGGCGCTGCGGATTCGTGCCCGCCAAGCATCTCCAGGTCCGAGCGCGTTGCGATCCCTCCAGTAGGGGATCGCCGCAGCCTCCAACGCTTCGCACAGTGCGTCGACGGGGGCAGTGTCTTCGTGGACATACGAGATGAACACGTGTTGCACATCTGAGTCATCCATGGGATGGACCCACCCGGGGCTCGTTCAGCTTCTTCACTCCTAGCCGACCGAGGCGCGGCCCGATCACGCTGTCCGGTCCGAGTAGACCTAAGAGTGCCATCGTCAGTGCTGCCGGGTCGATTAGTCGGTCGTGGTCCTGCCGCGTGTTGAGGTAGGGGCGAATTGCGAATGAGTGTGCGACAGCGGTGATCGCGAGTTCCTTATAGACCGTCATCACGACGTCCTCGACCTCGGACTCGACGTGCGGTGGGTACTGCAGTTTCCAATGCTCGAGTTCTTCCAGGACCACTGGGTGGTTGGGGTTCAGTTGGATCAATCCGTCAGGATTCACTGCGCTGGGTGGATTCCATACAGCCATAAGCCCCGGCTCGAAGATGGTCTCGACAGCGTCGAGGTCCGCCCACTCCGCTAGCGGAAGCCCCATCGCGAGGCGCTGCGCCGAGGCGGGCTTTCCCTGATGGTCGGCAGGTCCGGTTGATGCCCCGCCATCGGCTGCATTGTCGGTTCGCTTGCCCGGAGCCTCGGGCTGCGCGCTTCGCTTCCGCCGCGGAAGGGGAGCGGTAGCGCGCGGAGGTCCGCTCTCCAGCGTGGGTTGATGACGTCGCGAGCCTGCTTCGTCCGAGCGCAGCTTCAGCGTGCGCCACCGCTTCGAGAATCGCTCGGCCAGCCGTTCACGGAGGCTGTCGTCCGTAGGATCGCTGGGATTGTCGGACCGCTCTGCTGCAATCGCGAGCTGCAGCGGCTCCGGCATCGCGTTCGCGAACTGCTCTGCCCAGTTCGACCATGGCAATGGGTCACTGGTGTGCAGGTTCCCTTGCACGCGGAGCTGATTTCGATCGCTGGTCATGTAGACGCCGAATCGTCCGCCGCCGCCGAGCGGCGGCCGGGCGATTATCCATGTTCTATCGACCACTGCAGGTTGACTGATTCCGAATTGGCGATATCGAGCGAACAAGGCGCGCCCGTCTTCGGGGACGTCGAACAACTCGTCGATCACGTCCGCGCGGCTGGAGTACCGCGCTGCGATGAAGCCCTTCTCGAAGGCGCGTCCCATACCGGTTCTCGCGCCCCGCCAGAGGTACCAGTCGATCTCAGTCCCGTCTTCCACTGCAACAGTTCCGGAGGCTTCCATCGTGCCCCGCTCTTCACTGCGCGTCGGCCGCCAGTCGATGATGTGTTTCGCTCCGACAACCGGACGGTTCCACTGTCCTGCTTCGCTGCCGCGCCGTGCAGAGCGCGGCCACCTACGGCGATCTGCGGTCGTGAATTCGGTGACTTCCACGGTCATCTTCGCCTTCACGTCCCAGAGTCGACGATCGAGGTACTCCCGAAGTGCACGACCTGGTGCAGCAGGCTTGCCTTGGAGCGTTAGATGCTCATTTCGCGGTGGTGTGGGATCGCCGAGAATCGTGTCCTGCGTAATCTCGTTGCCGAGAAGCAGCAGCACCGTGCCGTGGCCTGCGTCCTTGACGAAGTCGGGCGCGACCCTGGCGAGGTCCAGCGTCATGCCGTCTGCGAGTTCGGCCACGTGGGCGGCCGCGACCATTGCACCCTCACCGTCTTCTGTGGTCCACGGCTTGACGCCGTATTGACCGGTGGCCGGCGATCGGCGCAGCCACATCACGTTCGGATCCTCGTAGTCCTCGTGATACGAGATGATGATGACGCCGTACTGATTCCACGGGAGCAGGGAGGACTTCGCCCCGATGCCAAAGTTCTCGTGCAGTCCGCCTACAGACTTTCCGGACTGGCCATAGGTGTGGAAGAAGTTGATCATGTCGGCTTCGGTCATCCCGGGCCCGTCGTCGGCGACGAGAAGCCGATAGACGTCATGACTCTCCACACCTAGCTGGTCAACTCCGAACAGCACCCTGCCCGCGCCAGCTTCTTCGGAGTTCTTCAGCGTCTCTCGCGCCCATTGATAGCGCCCACCATCGCGGTAGTTCCGCTCGATGAAGTTCTCGACGCCGCGAACCTCAAGCGGCACATCGACGCGCATGACGTCAGACATGGACTCCCCTTTCCGCTAGCGCACTAGCGATTTTCGGTCGCTAGGCCGATTCGGACTAGCGCAGCGTGACGGTAGCGGGTCCTGTCATGCGGTGTCCGGACCCCTACGCCCGAGTTTCGAAGCGAAGCGTCTGGACCGTGTCACGTGACCGGGCGTCGTGCTCGTCGGGTTCGACGTTGGAGACCGAACGCGATCTCCACCTACCCGGATCTCCGCCGAAGGCGAGTCGGCTCGTGCAGCCTCGCGTCTCCTGCGCCTCCGGTCGGATCCCAGTGGTGAGGATCCATGTCATCGATGTGGTCGCGTGTCCACGCAAGTCTCTGAGCCGCTCGCGAGAGGCGTATTGGCACGGCCACTGCGACGCCAAACACGAAGCCTGCGACATGTGCCGCCCAAGCAACCCCTGAGTTCGGGCTTGTCAAGAACTGCATGACGAACCAGATGCTGAGCACCCATTTCGCAGAGATCGTGGCGAGCAGCGGCAATCCAATGAACACGACTGTCCGTACCGGAGCTCGTGGGAACCAGACGAAGTAGACGCCCATCACCGCCGCTACGGCGCCGGAAGCGCCAACGAGTGGCACGACAGACTCTGGGTTGAGGGCTACGTGGCCGAGCGTCGCGACTATCCCACCGGCGAGATAGAACACTACGAAACGAACATGGCCCACCCGATCTTCAATGTTATTGGCGAAGATCCATAGAAACAACATATTCGCCGCGATGTGGGCGATGCCCGCGTGCATGAACATCGACGCAAGGATTGCGAGCCAAGGCGACTTGCCAGGAACAGCGCGGATCGCGGCTTCTCCGCCGATGCCGCAGGACTCCGTGTCGCCGCCGAGAGTGCCGAACGCAGCCTCAACTTCGGGAACGGTGAGCGGCCGAGCGTGAACCAACTCGCATGGGATCGCGGCGTGCTCAAGGTTGAACACAAGATCCTCTACGTCAGATCTCTGGGGCTCCTGTTGCCAGCCCATCCAAGCCGCACCACAGATCAGAATGAGGATGAGCGTGACAACTGGGGGTCGAGTTGTCGGATTGATGTCCTTGAGCGGGATCATCCCGCCATTCCTCGGACCGGGCTCGTCCCGGCGCGGGCGGTCATCAACCGGGCGTGCTGCGTAACCCTCACGGTGATGGGTGCGGGGGCTCGCTTCTTCCCGAAGATCCACAGGTAGAGCATGTTGCCGCCGATGTGCATCAGGCCGCCGTGCAGGAACATCGACGCGAGCGCGGCGAGGTACACCGACTTCCCGGGGACGCCCCGGTCCCCGTCCCCGCCGCCGATGCCGCACGCCTCGGGGTCGCCACCGAGCCGCCCGAACGTCGCCTCGAGCTCGGGGAGGGTGAGTGGACGGCCCTCGGTCAGCTCGCACGGGATGGCGGCGTTCTCGAGGTTGAAGACCAGGTCCTCGGTGGGCGAGCGCTGCGGCTCCTGCTGCCAGAACACCCAGGCACCGATGCAGCCGAGGATGAGCAGCAGGGTCACGACGGCGGTCCGGCTCGTCGGGTTCACGTCCTTGAGCGGGAACACGCTGTCGCACCCTACGGCCACCTACCCTGGCGCCATGGCCCAGAACCCCCTGATCAAGCGGTACCTCGACGCCGGCATGGCGTTCACGCAGATGACCCAGACCCGGGCCGAGGCCATCGTGAAGGACCTGGTCAAGACCGGCGAGGTGCAGGCCGCGAAGACCGAGGAACTGGTGCGCCAACTCGTCGAACGCTCCCAGCAGAACACCGAGCGGCTCCTCGAGGTCGTGCGCAAGGAGGTCCGCAGCCAGATCGCCGCGCTCGGCCTGGCGACCAAGGACGACATCGCGCGCCTCGAGAAGGAGATCGCCGCGGCCAAGAAGGCGTCGGGCGCCACGAAGAAGCGGGCCGCGACGAAGGCCCGCAAGAAGGCGCCGGCCAAGAAGGCCGCCGCCCGCAGCTGAGCCCGGTCCGGGCCGCACCGGGACGGAGCACGCCACGGCACCGCGCCGCCGCCTCGACGCCGAGCTCGTCCGTCGCGGGCTCGTCGACAGCCGCGAGCAGGGCCGGCGGTTGATCGACGACGGGCAGGTGCTCGTCGGCAACGCGCCGGCGACCAAACCCGCCCGGCTCGTCGCGCCCGACGAGCCCGTGCGCATCGTCGGGCCGCGACCCCGTTTCGTCGGTCGGGGCGGCGAGAAGCTCCAGGCCGCACTCGATCACTTCGCGCTCCACGTCGACGGCCGGCGGGCCCTCGACGCCGGCTCCTCGACCGGCGGGTTCACCGATGCCCTGCTCCAGGCCGGCGCGGCGTCGGTGGTCGCGGTCGACGTCGGCACCCACCAGCTCCACGAGCGTCTCCGGGCCGATCCGCGGGTCGACAGCCGCGAGCAGACCGACATCCGGACCGTGCGGCCCGACGACGTCGGCGGACCGGTCGACCTCGTCGTCGCCGACCTGTCGTTCATCTCCCTCGCCGCCGTCCTCCCGACGTTGCTCGCCCTCGTCGCCCCCGACGGCGACGTCGTGGTCCTGGTCAAACCGCAGTTCGAGGCCGGCCGCGCCGAGGTGTCGCGCGGGCGCGGCGTGATCCGCGATCCCGAGACGTGGGGCCGGGTGCTGGCGGCCAATCGTGGCGCGATCGACGACGCGGGAGCCGTCATCATGGACGGCATGGTCTCGCCCCTCCGCGGCGCCGACGGGAACGTCGAGTTCCTGCTCCACCTGCAACCCGGCGCACGGGAATCGGGCGCGCCCGGCGCGCCGGCGGACGAGGCGCTGCTCGACCAGCTCGTCGCCGATGCCGTCGTGGTGACCGGCACGACCGCACCCGACATCGAGGCCCGAGGCGGTGGCGCGGCGTGGTGACGGTCGGCTTCGTGCTGCACGAGGAGCGCGAGCAGGCGTCGGCGGTCGCGCTCGACCTCGCGACGTGGCTCGGCGACCGCGGTCACGACGTCCGGCTCCCGCCGGCCGACGCCGCCCGGTTGGGGCTCCCCGACGCCGCCGTCCCCGAGGAGGTCTTCGCCGACGACCTCGACGTCACGATCAGCCTCGGCGGTGACGGGACGATGCTGCGGGCCGTCGACCTCGTCGCCCTCGCGGGCATCCCGGTGATCGGCATCAACGTCGGCCAGCTCGGCTACCTCACCGAGGTCGACCCCGATCACGCCCGCATGGCCGTCAAGCGCTTCCTCGCCGGCTCCTACGACATCGAGGAACGGATGCTGCTCAGCACCCGGGTCGAGGGCGCCGACGGCGTCGAGCCCGCCGTCGAGTACCTGGCGTTGAACGAGGCCGTCATCGAGAAGACGCCGTCGGGTCACACGGTCCGGCTCGCGGTGTCGGTCGACGGGGAGTTCTTCACGACGTACGCGGCCGACGGGCTGATCGTCGCCACGCCCACCGGCTCCACCGCCTACAGCTTCTCGGCACGGGGACCCATCGTCGCCCCCATGCACCGGTGCCTGGTCCTCACGCCCGTGTCGCCCCACATGCTCTTCGACCGCACGCTCGTCCTCGACCCGCACTCCGACCTGCGGCTCGAGGTGCAGGGCCACCGGCCGGCCACCGTGTCGATCGACG
>JBHIXO010000064.1:0-14546 GCA_041984725.1 Acidimicrobiales bacterium
TACCTCGAGCACGGTCCTCGGACTCGCCCTCGCCGTGCTCGCGCTCCTGGTCGGTCAGCGCCTCACCCAGGCTCCCGTCACGGCCCCGCGCCTGCCGGCCGCCGCGGTCGCCCACCTCGACGGCGGCCCCGCGGTCGAGCTCCGTGGCCAGCCCGCGGCCGAGTCCCAGGCGACCGAGATCCGGCGCCGCCGCCGTGTCCGTCTCGACGACGTGGGACCGGTCCTGGCCGCCATCGCAGCGATCGTCGTCCTGCTCGTCGCCCGGGGCCGCAACACGCTCCGGTTCGTCCTGCTCCACCCCGCCCATCGCCGGCGCCGCTCCTTCGGCACCCGCGTCCGGGGACGCGCACCTCCACTCGCGATCGTCTGACCCGACCGGGCCCCACCGCCCGGCCCTCCCCGTCGCGTGACGGGGGTCCTTCCGATCGTTGCGTGCGACACGCCCGCCTCGTGGCCGATCCCGATCGGCCACCCCGACCCCTGGAGGTCGTCATGGAGCTCGTCGAGCTCGGGGCCGTTCTGGTCCCCTGGTACGGCAGCGGCGCCGTCGCCGCCGTCGTCATGTCCCGTCGAGGCCACGACCGCGTGGCCTGGACCTACATCGCCTGGATCTGCGGCGCGCTCACCGTCGTCGCCGCGGTCGCCTGGACCTGGTTCGGTCCCGACCCGTCGCAGCGACGCGTCGACGACACGATCCAGCCGCTGCTCCCCGACCGGCCCGCGCCCACGTCCGAGCGCGCCGGTGAAGGGGTCCTCTCGTGAACCTCCAGCCACCCGACGAGCACCACGTGCTCGTGTTCTTCGCCGCCCTGCTCGCCCTCCTCGTCGTCGCCCGGCTGCTCGGCTCGCTCATGCAGCGGATCGGGCAGCCCGCGGTCGTCGGCGAGCTCGCCGCCGGCATCCTGCTCGGCCCGTCCGTGCTCGGCCGCCTCGCGCCGGACGTCACCGAGTGGCTGTTCCCGGACGACGACGTGCAGACGGCGATGCTGTTCACCGTCGGGTGGCTGGGGGTCGTGTTCCTGCTCGTGGCGACCGGGGCCGAGACCGACCTCGGGTTGATCCGGCGGCTCGGCCGCGCCGCCGCGCTCGTGTCCTGTACGAGCCTGTTCATCCCGCTCGCCCTGGGATTCGGCACGGGCATGGTCCTGCCCGACACGTTCATGGCCGAGGGCGGCGAGCGCGACGTCTTCGCCCTGTTCGTCGCCGCGGCGCTCGGCATCTCGTCGCTGCCGGTGATGGCCAAGATCCTCGCCGAGATGCAGCTCATGCGCCGTGACTTCGCGCAGCTCACCCTCGCCGCCGGCATGGTGAACGACGTCGCCGGCTGGGTCATCCTCGGTGCGGTCGCCGGCATCGCCCAGGCCGGCCAGATCGAGGTCGACGGCCTGGCCAAGACCGTCGTCGGCGTGTCGGTCTTCTTCCTCGCCGCCTTCACCGTCGGCCAGCGGCTCCTCGACACCGGCCTGCGCGCCGTGCGCGCCCGCGGCAACGCCCCGGTCGAGGGCCTCACCGTCATCCTCCTCGCCACGCTCATCCTCGGCACGATCACCCAGGCGCTGCACGTCGAGGTCGTGCTCGGCGCCTTCGTCGCCGGCGTCCTCCTCCGCCGCTCCCGCTACCGCGACGACGGGGCGCTCCACTCCCTCGAACACGCGACGACGGCGATCTTCGCCCCCATCTTCTTCGCCACCGCCGGGCTCCGTCTCGACCTCGGCATCCTCGGCGACCCCGAGGTCGCGATGTGGACCGTGATCGTCATCGCGATCGCGTCCGTCGCCAAGCTCGGCGGCTCCTACATCGGCGCCCGCGCCGCCCGGCTCGCGGGGCGCGAGTCGCTCGCGCTGTCGATCGGGCTCAACGCCCGCGGCGCCCTCGAGATCGTGGTCGCCACGCTCGGCCTCTCGCTCGGCGTCCTCAACCAGGAGTCGTACGGCGTGGTCGTGATCATGGCCGTGGTCACCTCGGTGGCGGCGCCTCCGCTGCTGCGCATCGTGCTGCGCGACTGGAGCGGCACCGACGCCGAGCAGGCCCGTCTCGCCCAGGAGGAACAGCTCGCCTCGAACCTCGTCGTGCGCGACGAGCGCGTGCTCGTACCGAGCGAGGGCGAGCCGGGCTCGATCATGGCGGCCCAGCTGGTCGACCTCGTCTGGCCGACGTCGGTGGACGCCACCGTCCTGACCGTCGACGCCACCGAGGACGATCTCCGGCCCGTCCTCGGTTCGTTTGCCGAACGTGGCGTCGAGGTCCGGCGCGTCCGGTCCGACGAGATCCACGACGCCGTGCGCGCCGAGGCCCGGCTCGGCTACGGCGCCATCGCGGTCGGGGCGCCGTCGCTGGCCACCGACCACCTGCTGTCGCCCCTCGTCGACGAACTGCTCCGCGACCACGAGGTGCCGATGCTCGTCGTGCGCCGCGGTCAGTCCGTCGAGGGCCGGCTCCCGTGGGCCTACGGGCGGGCGGTCGTCCCGGTCACGGGCACCGAGAGCGGGCGGGCGGCCCAGGAGGTCGCGTTCAACCTCAGCAACCGCCTCGGCACCGAGATCGTGCTCGCCCACGTGCTCGACCCCGAGCCCGCCCTCGTGGGCGCGACCGACGACCCCCCGCCGACGCCCTCGGGCCCGAACGGGGCCGCGTCGGAGGTCGCCGTCGAGCTCCTCGGCCAGGCCGCGAGCGTCGGCGATCGCATCGGCGCGCGGACCCGCCAGGAGCTGGTGCGGTCGACGTCGGTGGCGACCGGCATCTGCGACCTCGTCGGCCGGGTCGAGGCCGACCTCGTCGTCCTCGGCGCCAGCACGCGTGCGTCCGACCGGCTCTTCCTCGGCCACACCGTCCAGCACGTGCTCGACGGGTGCGACGCCACCGTCGTGGTCGTGCTCAGCCCGCCGGAGCGATGACCCGCTCGACCATCGCCACCCGCTCGTCGCCGCCGTAGGGCGCCTGCTCGTCGACCACCACGAACCCGTGGCGCTCGTGGAAGCGCAGCGACCGCGGGTTGGGCGGCACGGTGTTGACCTCGGCGCACACCACGGGCCGGCCCGTCTCGGCCGCCCACCCGGCGAACGACTCGTAGAGGGCGTCGGCGACGCCGCGGCCCCGGAGCGAGGGCTGCAGGGCGATGCGGTCGACGTAGGCGAAGCGGTCGTGACGGTCGGCGAACCACCGGTAGTTCGGGCTGGCGTACGCCAGGCCCTCGGGCAGCCCGACGAAGATCCCGGCCACCGCGCCGTCGAGGTCCACCACGTCGAACCGGGCCGCCGCGGTCGCGAACAGCGCGAGCCGGTCGTCGTCGAGCGGGCCCACCTCCGGCACGTTGGCGGCGTTGACCGCACGGATGGCGACGTCGTCCCGGGGACGGCGGGGGCGGATGGTCCACGAGCTCATGGCGGGGCAGCCTGACATCCGCGGCGCCGGTGACGGTCCGGGGGATACGGTCACCGACCATGGCTGACTTCCGGGGGACGACGGTCGAGAGCATCGTGCGCCAGGTGCGCCGGGGCGAGGTCACGGCGCGCGACCAGGTCGAGATCGCGCTCGACGCGATCGCCGCGATGGACGGCACGATCCACGCGTTCACCTCCGTCGACGCGGCGGCGGCCCGGGCCGCCGCCGACGACATCGACCGCCGGGTCGCCGACGGCGAGGATGTCGGCCCGCTCGCCGGGGTCCCGATCGGGGTCAAGGACCTCGAGGACGCGGCTGGCTTCGTGACGAGCAACGGCTCGGCGCTCGACGTCGGCAACCCGCCCGCCACGACCGACTCCGAGCTCGTGACTCGGCTGAAGGACGCCGGGTGCGTCGTCGTCGGCAAGACCAACACGCCCGAACACGGCTGGCAGGCGGACACGAGCAACCCCGTCTTCCCCGCCACCGTCAACCCGTGGGACCCGGCGTGCAGCGCCGGCGGCTCGTCGGGCGGTACGGGCGCGGCGATCGCCGCCGGGATGGTGCCGCTCGCCACGGGCAGCGACGGTGGCGGGTCCATCCGCATCCCGTCGGCCGTGAACGGGCTCAGCGGCTTCAAGCCCTCGGCCGGCCGCGTGCCCGGCGGCGGCCCGAACCCGTCCGGGTGGCTGCACCTGTCGACCAAGGGTCCGATGGCGCGGCGCATCCGCGACGTGGCGCTGGCGCTCGACGCGGTCGTCGGGCCCGAGGCGACCGACCCGTACAGCCTCCCGATGCCCAAGGGCGAGACGTGGCGCGGGTCGCTCGACGACGTGCACCCGCCCCGCAAGGTGCTCTGGTCCCCGGACCTCGGCTACGGCCAGGTCGACGCCGAGGTCGCCGCCGCCTGCCGCGACGCCGTCGACGCCCTCGCCGACAAGGGCACCGAGGTCGTCGAGGTGAGCGTCTTCGACGAGGACCCCGCGCTCCCCTGGGCCACCATCGCGTTCGGCGGCCTGAACCGGCTCTACGGCCACCTGCGGGGCACGCCCGACTGGGACCGCATCGACCCGGGCCTTCGCCAGGTCGCCGATCTCGTCGCCGACCGCACCGCCGTCGACCTCATCCGTGCGATCGACGCCGGCCACCTCCTCAACCTGCGACTCGTCGAGCTGTTCCACCAGGCGCCCGTCCTGCTCTGCCCGACCGTCGCCGGCCAGACCGGGCGTGTCGGGTCACAGGGCACGGTGAACGGCGAGGAGACGATCGCCTGGGTGTCGTTCACCTACCCGTTCAACATGACCGGGAGCCCGGCGGGCAGCGTGTGCGCCGGCTTCACGTCGTCGGGCATGCCGATCGGCCTCCAGGTGGTCGGGCCCCGCCACGGCGACGTCGTCACGCTCCGGACCCTGGCCTACCTCGAGGACCTGCTGGCGATCGACAACGTCGCGCCGCTCGAGTGGGCGTCGTGAGCACCGTCGCCGTCGACGCCGCAGCCGAGACCTGCGGCGTCACGCTGTGACCCTCACGTGACCGTCGCGATCGTCACCGGCGCCGGCCGGGGCATCGGCGCTGCGTGCGCGGCCCGCCTGGCCGCAGCGGGCCACGACGTCGTGGTCGGCTACCACCGTGACGGCGAGGCCGCCGCGAGCGTCGTCGCCGGCTGCGGCAAACGGGGCGTCCGAGCCGAAGTACGACTGGCAGGATTCCTCCCATGACGACTCCGAGTGGCGAGGCCGATGGCGCTCCGACCGGAGCGACCTCGCTCCGATCCTTGGCCATTGCGCTCCGACCGGAGCGCGATGGCACCACCGGTGTGATCGCGCTCCTCTCTACGTCGTCCTGGCCTTCGTCGCTGCGCTCGAGGCGTGAGGATCCTGGTCGACGCCGGTGCCTTCAGCGCGTCCATCGGAGCGGGGCACGATTCGAAGGTGTTCAGCGGGTACGACACCGAGGCGAGGGCGTCCTTGTCCCCGAACGAACGCACGATCGCGAGGAGACCGACTCTGCCCTTAACGCCGGGAAGGTTGCGCTACTTCTTCAGGTCGAACCGGTACACGTTCGTCTCGCGGATCTGGAAGCCCTCGCGCTGGTAGAGGCGGTTGGCGGCCTCGCGGCTGGGGCGCGACGTCAGGTCGACGGTGGTGCAGCCGAGCTCCTCGGCGCGGTCGACCATGGCCCTCGTGAGCGCACCGCCGACCCCCTGGCCCGCCGCGGACTCGTCGACGACGACGTCCTCGATCCAGGCCCGGCGCCCGGTGGGGATCCGGAACGTGGCCAGCGTCGCCGTACCGAGGATCGTGCCCTCGTCGTCGGTGGCGACGAACAGGTCGGTGACCGGCGACGCCACGATGTCGACGAGCTCGTCGTGTCCCGGGGGCGGGCTCGACGAGGAGAGCTGCGGGATGAGCTGCGCCATGGCGGCCACCAGCTCGTCGGTCACGTCGCCCACGATCTCGATGAACATGGCGCGCACCGTAGCGGCGACGTCCGGCGCCCCGACCCGGGCGCCGACGGACAGGAAGTGTTCAGGCGCCGGTGACCCGACCGACATCGGAGCAGAACCCGGCCGACACTCTCCGTGCCTACCGTGACCACCGTGAGTCTCGTGGGGTTGATGCAGCGCTGGGCGGACGAGTCGTTCGGCACCCGTGGCGCGCTGCGCAACTGTCGGCGCGAGCTCGCCCGTCGGGCGGCCGCCGACGCGGCGGTCGACGACCTGGCCGCCCGGCTCGGCCGGACGGCACCGCCGGGCACCCGGACCGGATCCCGCCCGGCATCACGTACCGCCCCCCGCCGTCGCGCCACCGCCTGACCGCGCACCGCCCCCCGACGCCGCCGCGCCACCGCCTGACCGCACGACCGACAGCGCCACCGACCGCGCCACCGTCAGGCCGCGCCGCTCCGGCCCGCCGGTAGGGTCGGTCCCGTGGATGCGCTGCGCTGGTCGTACCGCCCCGAGATCGACGCACCGGTACTCGTCGCGGCCTTCGAAGGTTGGAACGACGCCGGCGACGCCGCCTCGTCGGCCGTGAGTTGGCTGGCCGACCGCTGGGAGGCGACGCCGTTCGCCGACATCGACCCCGAGGAGTTCTACGACTTCACCTCGACGCGCCCCGAGGTGCGCATCGAGGACGGCCAGCGCATCGTCGACTGGCCCCGCAACGAGTTCAGCATCGCCACGCCGCCGGGGGCGTCCCGGCCCGTCGTGCTGCTGCGCGGGGTCGAGCCGCAGTTGAAGTGGCGCACGTTCACCGACCTCGTGCTCCGGGTCGCCGAGGAGCTCGGCGCCTCCATGGTCGTGACGCTCGGCGCCCTCCTCGCCGAGGTGCCGCACAGCCGCCCGGTCAACGTCGTGGGTGCCGCCTACGAAGCCGACGTCGTGCGCCGGCTCGGCCTCTCGCCGTCGACCTACGAGGGCCCGACCGGCATCGTCGGCGTGCTGCACACCCGGTGCCGGCAGGCGGGCGTGCCGTCGGCCTCCCTGTGGGCCAGCGTCCCCACCTACGTGCCGGGCGCGCCGTCGCCCAAGGCCACCCTCGCCCTCGTCGACAAGACCGCCGGCCTGCTCGACCAGCCCGTCGTGACCACCGACCTCGAGATCGCGTCGGCGTCCTACGAGCGCCAGATCAACGAACTGGTCGACGACGACGAGGAGACCCAGGCCTACGTGGCCGCCCTCGAACACTCCTACGACGACCGGCTGGCCACCACCGAGCCCGCCGATCTCGTCGAGGAGGTCGAGCGCTTCCTGCGCGACCACGGGGGCTAGGCACCGTCGCCACCGGCTGGGACGAACCCACCCGATCCTCGGGCAGCCGGCCGCTCTCGGCCGCGGCGCTGGGGCTCGTGGTCCTCGCCGTCGACTTCCGCGTCTACGGCGTCGACGTCCTGCCCGATCCTGCGGGCTGGCTCGCGATCGCGTGGTGCATGTGGAAGCTCGGACCGAGACCCATGGCGGTGGTCGCCGTCGCCGGCGGTGTCGCCTCGGCCGCGACGGTGCATCTCCCGTACCACTACCGGACCGTCGAGTCGTTCGTCGCCACCGCCGAGGGTGGCGCCGCGACCCAGACCGAGATCCTCGAGTACGACGACCTCGGCGGGTGGCCGCTGCTGGCACTGCTCGCCGGCACCGTCGCCGCCGGCGTCGTCGTGGTCGCACTCGTCCATCTGCTCCGAGAGCGGGCCACCGCGTCGACCGACGACCCCGTCGTCCGGGTCATGGTGCTCGCGGCCGGCGCGACGCTCGCCCTGTGGGTCGCCCCCCAGGTCGTCGCGATGTCGGTCGGTCTGGCCGACGACGCCTACGACCCGATCTGGAACGACCCGCTGTGGCGGGTCGAGCTCGCCGGCGTGGTCGCGACGCTCGTCCTCGCCGGGACCTTCGTGAGCAGCCGGCGCGAACCGTGGGCGCTGCCGCCGGGGACCCGGCGCGCCGGCAACTGGTCCCGGCCGGTCGCCGGCTGAGCACTCGCGGCGAGCACGTCCGGGGAGACCCGTCTCAGGGCAGCCCCGCCGATGCGACGACGGCGCGCCAGTCGGTCGTACCGAACGTGGCGTCGAGCGAGCGGGCCAGGTCGTCGGGCGTCGCGATCCCGTGTGCGGTCGTCGCGACGTAGTGGGCGAGCGCGCAGTTGACCAGGGCGGGGTCGCCGATGCGGCTCAGCGCGGCCGCCGTCTGGACGTAGACGCTGCGGTAGTAGCTGCTCGCCCGGCCCTCCCAGTACGTCATCGGCGCGTCGGCGCGACCGCGCCCGTCGGCCGGGATCGACCGCGACCGCATCTCGGCGAGCGACCCGACCCGCAGTCCCTCGGCGAACGTGGCGAGCCCCTCGTCGAGCCACGGGTCGCGGCCCTGGTTGTTGCCGGCGAGGCCGTAGAACCACATGTGCGCCACCTCGTGGGGCGTGGTCCGGCCATCGGTCGCCGGGCCCTGGAGCACGTGCATCGGGTACTCGATCCCTCCGCTGAGCCCGGGCGTGATCGACAGCTGGTAGGTGTCCCACGGATAGGGCCCGTACCAACCGGCGAACGTCTCGAGGTGGCCGATGAGCTGGCCGAGGTAGTCGCCGGCCGCGTCGATGCCGTCGTGGACGGCGACCACGACGTCGACGGCGTGCGGGGCCATCGCGACGGCTCGCTCGACCCGGAAGCGGCCCACGGCCACCGCCACGTCGCGGGCGGCACCGACGGTCCACGTGCCCGCCGCCGTCTCCCGGCCGCTGGCCACGACGCCGAACCCGTCTGGTGCCTCGATCCGCAACGACCAGTCGGCGACCGGTGACGTCGTCGCCTCGGCGAATCCCGAGGTCGGCGGCTCGACCGCCCAGCCCCGGCCCGCCTCCCAGGCGAGCAGGGGCAGGAACGACCCGAGCCGCAGCGACTCGCCGTCACGGGCGATGCGGTCGTTGGCCGGGCCCCCGACGCGCAAGGTCCAGGGGATCGTCACCGTCACCGATCGCCCGGGTTCCACCCACCGCCCGAGCCGCACGACCATCGTCGTCGGGTCGGGCCGGTCGACCGCTCGGGCGACGCTGCGTCCGCCGACCGCCTCGGTGACGGCGCCGATCTCGATCGACGTCCCGGCCCGGGCCGGACGGGGGCCGTTGGCCCAGAGGCGCAGCACCAGGGTGTCGACGGGGAGATCCGGTGTGAACACCACGTCCTGGCGGCCCGTCACGGTGCCGGTCCGCGGGTCTGCGGTCATGGTGACCGCGTACCGGGGGCGGGCGGGGTCCGGCGCGAGGCGGGCCGGAATCGTGGGGCAGGCGTCGACGCCCGTGGCCGGCGGCCGGGTCGTGGTCGGGGCGGGCGCGGTCGTCGGCGCGGTCGTGGGGTCCGGGTTCGTCGCCGTGGTCGTCGGCGTCGTCGGGGCGCCGGGGGTGGTGGGGGCCGTGGGCGGCGAGGTCGTACCCGATGCCGCCGTCCCGGGCGGAGCCGGGACCCCGGGCACTGTCGAACCTGGACCTTGTTCGGGGTCGTCGCCCGACGTCGACGTCGTCGTGGACGCGTCGTCGGCCCGTTCGATCGACCGCGATCCCTCGGTCCCGCAGGTCGCGACGACCAGCACGAGCGCCACCACCCCGGCGACAGCCCGGAGCCGGCGACCCGTCAGGTCACGAGCGCCAGATCTCGTCACGCGGGTGGTCGAACTGGGTGGGCAGGTCGAGTCCCCGGATGGCCGCGAACACCTGCTCGCCCCATCGGTCGTAGCCGGCCAGGGGCTCGGGCAGGCCGTCCTCGGGGAAGAAGCCGACGCCGGTCGTCTCCAACGGATGGCCCTGCAGCGAACCGCCGGTGGCCCGGCACAGGAAGACGATGGAATAGAGGGGGACGGTCGTGAACCCGAGCCGCATACCGTCGAGGACCATGAGCAGCCGCTCGACACGGCACTCGATCCCCGTCTCCTCCTCGACCTCCTTCACGGCGACCTCGGACGGCGAGTAGCCGATGTCGGCCCAGCCGGTCGGGTAGAGCCAGATGCCGGAGTCGGCCCGCTGCACGAGGAGCAGCTCGTGGTCGTCGTTGGCCACGACGGCACCGACGGCGACCTTCGGCGTCTGGTACCCGGGCACACCGTCGCCGACACCCTTCATCCATTCCTCGACGAAGTGGTCGGGCCGGTAGTCGGACCCGGCCGCGACCCGGATGTCGCCGGCGACGGCCAGCACCTCCTCGTAGCGTTCGCGCTCGTAGAGGTTGTCGCTGAAGCCGAGGCCGGTCTTGGCGATGCCCGCGAGCGCCTCGGCCCAGCGCAGCAGGTCCTGGCGGGTCGGGCCGTCGGGCGCGGTCACGACCCACCGGCCGGGGTCTCGAGGGCGTGCAGGATCGCGCGCCGCAGTTCGGGCAGCAGGTCCTCGGCCACCTTCGCACCCGAGGCGTCCTGGAGGTAGAACGCGTCGACGACCTCGTCGAGCAGCGTCTGGACGCGGGCGCGGACGATGTCGAGCTCGAACTCGGCGATGGCCGCCGTGATCCGGTAGAGGACGCCGACCGAGTCCGGGGCGTGCACCTCGACGACCGTGGCGTGGCTGGAGTCGTCGAGGTGGAAGTCGACCCGGGGTTGGGACTGCAGCAACGGCCCGGCCGGTCGGCGCCGGTAGGTCTGGGCCCGGTCGGCGAGGCGGGCCTTGAGTGCGAGCCGGCCGTCGAGGGCGAGCTCGAGGTCGCCGAGCACCTTGTCCCACGAGAACGTCGGACCGAAGCTGGACTCGACGGTGAGCACCTCGAGGGCCCAACCGTCGACCGTGGCGATGTTGGCCTCGAGCACGCCGATCCCGTGCAGTGCGAGCGTGCGAACAGACCGGGACGGTCGGCGTCGACGATGGTGAGCACGTCGTCGGCGCCCCGGACCACCCGTCGGCGACCGTGGACGAGGTCGAGCTGCTCGGCCGTCGGGAAGTCGACCGTGACCTCGTGGACCTCGCCGCCACCGAGCACGTGGGCCGCCCGCCGCACGAGCGTGTCGACCAGTTCCTTCTTCCACGGACCCCACGCCGCGGGCCCCGTCGCGAGCGAGTCGGCCTCGGTCAGGGCGTGCAGCAGTTCGAGCCGGTCGAGCCGACCGACGGTCTCGGCCACACGATCGATGACCTCGTGGTCGTCGAGGTCGCGGCGCGTGGCGACGTCGGGCAGCAGGAGGTGGTGCTCGACCAGGACGACCAGGGTGGCGACGTCGTCCTCGTCGAAGCCCATGCGGCGGCCGATGTCGGCGATGAGATCCATGCCGACCTCGGTGTGGTCGCCCGGGAAGCCCTTGCCGATGTCGTGCAGCAGCGTGCCGACGAGCAGCAGGTCGGGACGGCTCACGTGGTGGGCCAGCGCGGCCGCGTTGGCCGCCGCCTCGCACAGGTGCCGGTCGACGGTGAACGTGTGGTAGGCGTTCCGCTGGGGCTTGGAGCGGACCGCCTCCCACTCGGGCAGGACCGCGGCGAACAGGTCGTGCTGGTCGAGGGACTCGACGAGTTCGATGGCCGAGCGACCGGCGCCGAGCAGTCGGACGAACTCGGCGCGGGCGTCCGCCGACCACGGCGTCGGCAGCGGCGGGGTCCCCTCCAGTGCCGTGAGCGCGGATCGGTGGACCGGCACGTCCTCGGCCGCAGCGGTCGCCGCCAGCCGGAGGGGCAGCACGGGGTCGGTCCGGTCGGCCGCGGCGCTGAGGTGGAGCTCGCCGTCGCGGAGCACGAGATCGGTGCCGACCGGGCGGTCGCGGCGGGCGATGCGGCCGAGCGGCCCGCGCAGCGACGACTCGATGCGGCGCCACGCGTCGTCGCTGCGGTAGG
The DNA here is from genome assembly GCA_041984725.1 of Acidimicrobiales bacterium. GTDB lineage: Bacteria > Actinomycetota > Acidimicrobiia > Acidimicrobiales > Salinilacustritrichaceae > Salinilacustrithrix. The sequence continues at coordinate 11,664 of JBHIXO010000064.1, forward strand.
CGATGACCCGGGCGGCGGCGGCGATGCGGCGCATGAGGGTGTCGGCGTCGGCCAGTCCGAGTGCGGTGGCGACGCCGTCCTGTTCCTGGAGGGCGAGGACGTCGCCCGGCCGGCCCGTGCGGCGGTGCAGCTCGACCCGGGCGTCGAGGATCTCGGCGTAGGCCCGGTCGAGGACGGCGTCGTCGCCCTCCCAGAGCAGCTCGCGAGCCCGACCGGCCCACCGCAGGGACTGGACGTCGCGCAGGCCGCCGCGGCCCTCCTTGAGGTCGGGCTCGAGCAGGAAGGCGACCTCGCCGGCCTTGGCGTGGCGTTGCTCGACCCGGGTCGCCATCTCGGGGAGGTACCGCTTGGCCCGCTTGTGCCACAACTCCTCGATGCGGCGGGCCAGGTCGTCGGTGAGGGCGGGATCGCCGGCGAGGTGCCGGGCCTGGAGCATCGCCGTCACCGAGTCGAGGTCCTCGCTGGCCAGCGCGAGCGCCTCCTTCGTCGTCCGCACGGCGTGGCCGAGCTTCAGGCCGTCGTCCCAGATCGGGTACCAGATCTCCTCGGCGACGTCGCCGACGTCGGCGGACCCGTCGTGGAGGAGCAGGACGTCGAGGTCCGACTGGAGACTCAGCTCGCGCCGCCCGTAGCTGCCGAGCGCGACGAGGCTGATGCCCCCGCGGCCGGCGACGGCCCCGTCGAACAGGGCGTGCAGGTACGCGTCGGCGGCGTCGGCGTGTCGTTCGCAGATCGCCCGGCCGACGAGCCCACGGTCGGCCTCGAGTCGGTCCCGGGCGGCGACGAGCGAGGGCGGCTCCACGGCGCAGAGCCTATGGGCGGCTGCGGGGTCGCTCGCGAGCGACGGTCGCGGCGTGGCTCAGGCGATGGCGAGCTGGCGGTCCTGCTCGGCGTGACGCTCGCGGCGGGCGGCCATCCGGTCGGCGGCCTTGTCGACGCGGGCGAGGTGCTTGAGCACCTTCTCGCGGGCGGCGTCGGCCTCGGGCGAGAGGCCCTCGAGCTCGGGCAGCTTCCACTGGTCGACGACCATCGGCTTCAGGATGAGGTCGTGGTGGATCCGGAAGTCGTAGATGCCGGCGTTGGCGATCCGCTTGGCGTGGGCGGCGAAGTCGGGGATGCCGGTGCCCGGCATGGCGAAGGTGCGGGCCTGGCGATCGATGGCGAGGACCATGCCGTCGGGGTCGAGCTCCAGGGCCGCGGTGGCGGCGTCGCGGTAGAACACGTGGTGGAGTTGCTCGTCGCCGGCGACGGTCGACATCACCCGGTTGCCGACCTTGTCCTCGAGCAGCCGGCCGGTGTTGCGGTGGCTGATCTTGGTCGCCAGCTCCTGCATCGTGACGTAGGCCAGGCCGTCGCACACGGTCTCGGGGTGGGGCACCTCACCGAGCGACACCTGCGCCATGCGGCCCCGCTCGAGCTCGTCGAGGTCGACGCAGCGGGTGACCTGCAGGTAGTCGCGGATGATGATCGAGTGGCGACCCTCCTCCGCGGTCCAACGCTTGGCCCACGTGCCCCAGGGCTCGTACTTGCCGAAGAGGTTGTAGATCGTCTCGAAGTAGTACGGGAGGTTGTCCTCGGTGAGCAGGTCGATGATCAGCGCCGACCGCACCTCCTCGGGCACGTCGCTCATCGACGGGTCCCACTCCCAGTCGGCGTCGAGGTCCTCGCCACGGCCCCACGGCACGATGCGGTGGGGAAACCACTCCTTCGAGTTCTCGAGGTGACGGTCGACCAGACCGGCCACCACGGGGGCGAGATCCTCGGTGAGGGCAGCGTCGGAGAGCGGCATGATCAAAGCCTACCGACCGGTCGGTCGGTCGGGAAGTCGGAGCGTGTGAACGTCCTGTGAACCACCCGAACCGATCCCCACCCCGTGAATCGTGGTGCGTTTCGTGTCGGCCCCGACGCGCAACGCACCCCAGAACGGGGGGGGGAGGGGTGGGGGGCGGCGGCGGCCTTGCGGGCGGCGATGTGCACGGCGTCCCAGACGCCCGAGAACGGCGGGGCGTAGGCGAGGTCGAGGTCGATGACGTCGTCGACGGTCATGCGGGCCGTGATGGCCGCGGCGAGCACGTCGATGCGCTTGGCCGCTCCCTCCTCCCCCACGATCTGGGCGCCGAGCACCCGGCGGCTCGCCCGCTCGGCGATGAGCTTGACCGTGATGGGACGGGTGTCGGGGTAGTAGCCGGCCCGGGTCGTCGACTCGATCGTGGCGGACTCGTAGGCGAAGCCCGCCCGGGTCGCCTCCGACTCGTTCAGCCCGGTGCGGGCCACCTCGAGCTCGCAGATCTTCGTGACCGCCGTGCCGACGACACCGGGGAACGCGGCGTAGCCGCCGCCGAGGTTGATGCCCGCGACCCGACCCTGCTTGTTGGCGACCGTTCCCAGCGCGACGTGGATCGGCCGCTCGGACACCCGGTGGAAGCTCTCGGCGCAGTCGCCCGCGGCATACACGTGCTCGACCGAGGTCTGCTGGCGCCGGTTCACGGCGATCGCGCCGCGCACGCCGGTGTCGATCCCCGCTTCGGCGGCCAGGCCGGCGTTGGGGGTCACGCCGAGCCCGAGGACCACGAGGTCGGCGGCGACGTGGCCGGCGTCGGTCTCGACACCGGTCTCGTCGAAGGCCCGGGCGGGCGCTCCGAGGCGGACGTCGACCCCGAAGCGGCGGAGGGCGGCCACGACCGGCTCGGCCATGTCGGGGTCCATCGTCCGCATGACCTGGTCCCCGCCCTCCAGCAGCGTGACCCGCGCACCACGGCGGATGAACGCCTCGGCCATCTCGATGCCGATGTAGCCGCCGCCGATCACCGCGACCTCGCGGCAGTCGCTGCGCTCGGCGTGCGCGACCAGATGCAGGCCGTCGTCCAGCGTCTGCACCCCGTG
>JBHIXO010000065.1:0-14542 GCA_041984725.1 Acidimicrobiales bacterium
CGCCGGTGAGTGCGACGAGGGGGAGCAGGGCAATGCCGGCGAGCGGCAGCGGCGACTGGCGCAGCGCGAGCGTGAGATCGAAGTGCCGGCCCGTGTGGTGCGGCCGGTGGGTGAGCCAGCAGAGACGGGTGTGATGGGCGAGCCAGTGGTCTACCCAGCCGAGGGCGTCCCACACGACGAACGCCACGACGAGACCGAGCGCGCCGGGCAGGGGTCGGGGCGCGAGGGCGGCGAGCACCGGCCACGACTCCCGGGCGACCGCTGCGGCGACCATGGCCGCCGGGATACTGGCGACGGCGAGGGCGGCCCCGCTCGCCAGGTCTCGGAGTCGGCGACGCCACGCCCCGGTCCGCGCGATGTCGACCACCGACTCGGCCCACACCGCGATCACCACGACCCCGGTGGAGCCCACGAAGGCCGAGGTCGGGACGTCGAGCGCCCCGCCGAACGCCGCGTTCACGGCCGAGCGGCCCGGCGACCGGCGTCGAACATGACGGCGTCGAGCCCGATGATGCCCGTGACCACGGTGGCGAAGCCCAGATCGCCGGACGACAGCATCCCGACGAGCAGGGCGAGCTCGCACGAGACACCGAACGCCGCCACCGCGCCGGCGCCGACCGAACCCGTCCGGCCGAACCTACGGGCGGCGAACAGGGTGCCGACGACCACGGTGGCGGCGGCGAGCAGGACGAGGAGCGCCGCGAGGAGGAAGAGGGCGACGACCTCACCGGACAGCGTGACGGCTTCGGCGAACAGCATGGGGCCACCGTCCCCCACGACACCGCTCGGTGCCATGAGGGGTTCCCCTCACCGTCGTGTCGTGCGTGTGGACCTCAGACCTGGTCGTCGAGGTTCACCGATTCGGTGTCGGCGCCGAGGTTGGCGAGCGCCTCGCCGATCTGCTCGGTCATGGCCGGCGGGCCGCACACGTAGAACGGCTGGTCGAAGTCGTCGACCAGCTCCTTCAAGATCTGCTCGTCCAGCTGGTCGGACGCGAGCGGAGAATCGGGCTGCTCGGTCACGAGGAAGGTCGTACGGAGCCCGGTCATCGCCTCCAGCTCCTGCCGGCAGATGATGTCGTCCTCGGTCGAGTTCGAGAACACGAGGTGGCAGCCGTCGAGCGTGTCGTCGGCCGACCGCTGGCGGAGCATGGCGAGGAACGGGGTGACGCCGGCGCCACCGGCGATGTAGACGCCGGGCCCGTGGTCGGCGAGCGCGCCCCATGCGTCCCCGATCAGGAACGAGTCCCCGGGCGCGAGCTGGCCGATCTGCTCGGTGACGCCGTCGTGGTCCGGGTAGCTCTTGATCGTGAACTCGAGCAGCTCGTCGTCGGGGAGCGACGTGAACGAGAACGGGCGGGTCTCGTCACGCCACCCGTCGGCGTCGACCGCGAGTTCGGTCGCCTGCCCGGGTGCGAACTCGTAGCCCTCGGGCTTGGTGCACGTGAAGCTGCGGACGTCGGGAGTCCGGACGGTGATGCTCTGGATCGTGATGCGGTGTGCGTCGGGCATGGGCGGCCATGCCCGACGCGCCCCCGGGTCAATCGTGCTCGCGCCGGAGCCGCCGGGCGTGCTCGGTGGCGTCGGTCATGATGCCGTTCACCGACTCGAGGAAGTCGACGACGACCGCCAACTGCTCGTCCGAGAGTCCGGACACGTACGCGTCCATCGCCTCCGCCAGCGGCCGGAACGCCTCCCACAGCTCGGCGCCGTGGTCGTCGGCCGGGTGCACGAAGACGCGTCGACGGTCGTCGGGGTCCCGTTCGCGGCGGACCCAGCCCCCCGCCTCCAGCCGGTCGACGAGGCCCGTGACCGCGCCGGACGTCAGGCCCAGGTGCGTCGCCAGTTCGCCCGCCGTGAGCGGTGCGGCCCAGTCGAGGAGATCGAGGCACTCCTGATCGGTCTGGTGCAGGCCGAGGAGGTCGGCGATGGCGTGGTTGTGGAGCGTCGCCACGCTGCCGACGCGCCGCGCCTCGCGGTCGAAGGCCGCGATGAGTTCTTCCCGCGGGCGCCGTCCATTCATCGGTGGTGTCCGGTCATCGGTGGTGCCCGGTGCGAGCCGGCGCCCCCGTGTGACATGCGTCCGGGGACGTACCCGAGCCTTGACAGGGCGACGGCGCAGCCCGGATCATCGAAGAAATCTCAGTGACAAAGATATTCACTGAACGAGAAGATAGCCGCGAAGTTCGCTCGCGTCCGCTCCGGCGACGCATGGAGGCGCTGAACATGTTCTCCCGACTGGGTCCCTGGTGCCACGACCACCGCCGTCTCGTGGTCGTCGTCTGGATCGTCGCCCTCTTCGTCACCAACGGGATCGCCTCCTCGATCGGGGACGACTACCGCCAGGACTTCACCCTCCCCGGCGCCGAGTCGTCGGCCGGGTTCGACATCCTCCAGGACTCGTTCGACGGGCAGGGGGCGGGCCAGATCGGCACGGTCGTGTTCCAGGCCGAGCAGGGCGTCGCCGACCCCGCCGTCGAGGCGGCGATGACCGCGCTCCTGGACGAGGTCGCCGGGCTCGAGGGCGTGTCGCTGGTCGAGAGCCCCTACGGCGGTCGCCCCGACCTGGTCTCCGCCGACGGCACGATCGCCTACGCGAACGTCGAGTTCCCCGAGGACGTCGACTTCCAGCTCGCCGCCGATGCCCGGGACGCGATCCTCGACGAGGTCCCGGCTCTGGACGGGCTCCGGGTCGAGCTCGGCGGCTTCATCTTCGCCGAGTTCGAGGAACCGAAGTCGGAGGCGCTGGGCCTCGCGTTCGCCGTCGTGATCCTGATCGTCGCCTTCGGCTCCGTGCTCGCGATGGGCCTGCCGGTCGCGGTCGCGCTGATCGGGATCGGGATCGGCGGTGCCGGCGTGATCCTGTTCAGCAACGCGATCGAGGTGCCCGAGTTCGCGCCGTTCATCGGCATCATGATCGGGCTCGGCGTGGGTATCGACTACGCGCTCCTGATCATCACGCGGCACCGCGAACAGCTCCACGTCGGGCACACCGTGCGCGAGTCCGTCGCCATCGCGATGGACACGGCCGGACGCTCGGTCGTCTTCGCCGGCGCGACCGTCGTCATCTCGGTTCTCGGCATGTTGTTCATGGGCATCGGCTTCATCCAGGGCCTCGCCGTGACCGCCGCGATCACGGTCGCGCTCGTCGTGGCGGCGTCCATCACCCTCCTGCCCGCGTTGCTCGGGTTCGCGGGCGAGAACGTCGAACGGACGCGCTGGCGCGGGTTGATCGCAGCGAGCCTCGTGGCCGTCGGGCTCGTCGGCTTCGGCCTCGACATCGCACCCCTGATGGGTGCGTTCCCCCTCGCGCTCGTCGTCCTCGTCGTCGGTTCGTTCGTTCCCGCCCTGAAGCGGGAGGTCGCCCACCGTCCGGCGAAGCCGCTGCGGGAGACGCTCGCCTATCGCTGGAGCCGGGTCATCCAGCACCGGCCCTGGTCGGCGGCGATCGCCGGTTCGGTCGTCCTGCTCGTGCTGGCCGCGCCGGTGCTGTCGCTGCGGCTCGCGTTCTCCGACGAGAGCAACTTCGCAGAGGAGACCACCACCCGCCAGGCCTACGACCTCCTCGTCACCGGCTTCGGCGAGGGCTTCAACGGACCGCTCTTCCTCGCCGCCGAGGTCGAACCCGGCACCGACATCGGCGCCCTGGCCGCCGTGAACGCCGCGCTCGAGGCCGACCCCGACGTGGTGCAGGTCCTCGGTCCGCAGCCCAACGCCGACGCCACCGCAGTCCGCTGGTTCGTCGCCCCGGCGACCGGGCCGCAGGAGGAGGCGACCGAAGCGCTCGTGCAGCGTCTCCGTGACGACGTCCTCCCGCCCGTCGAGGCCGACACCGGCGTCGACCTGAAGGTCACGGGTGTCGTCGCAGCGAACATCGACGCCTCACGGCTGATGACCGAACGGATCCCGATCTTCTTCGGTGCGGTGCTCGTCCTCTCGTTCCTGCTGTTGATGGTGGTGTTCCGGTCGCTGCTGGTCCCGCTCAAGGCGGTGATCATGAACCTGCTGTCGATCGGCGCGGCGTACGGGATCACCGTGGCGCTCTACCAGTGGGGATGGCTGAGCGACCTCACCGGTGTGGCGCCCGGCCCGGTCGAGCCGTGGATGCCGATGATGCTCTTCGCCATCGTCTTCGGGTTGTCGATGGACTACGAGGTCTTCCTGTTGTCACGGGTGCGCGAGGAGTGGCTGCGCACCGGCGACAGCCGCACCTCGGTGGCCGACGGGCTCGCGGCGACGGCGAAGGTGATCAGCGCGGCCGCCGCGATCATGGTCGTCGTCTTCGGCAGCTTCATCCTCGAGAACGACCGCACGTTCAAGCTCATGGGCACGGGCCTGGCCTCGGCGATCCTGCTCGACGCCACCATCGTCCGACTCCTGCTCGTCCCGGCGACGATGGAACTCCTGGGCGACCGGAACTGGTGGTTGCCCCGATGGCTCGACCGCATCCTCCCGTCGATCGACGTCGAGGGCCACTACGAGGACGCGGCCCCGATCGACGACGCCCCGGGTCCGGACGAGCCCGAGGAGGAGTCGGTGCTCGTCCCGTCCTGACTACGGTCGCCACCCGTGGCGTCCGTCCCGCCGACCGCGTCGGCGCATCCCGACGAGTGGAAGTTCGGCTACGCGATCTACCACGCGGAGTCGCGGGCGCAGTGGCGGTCATGGTTGGGCGCCAACCACGACCGGGCGCCGGGGGTGTGGCTCTGTTCGTGGAAGGCGAGGACGGGCCGGCCCGCGTGCCCGTACCCCGATGCGGTCGAGGAGGCCATCTGCTTCGGGTGGATCGACTCGACCGTCAACACGTTGGATGACGAGCGTGGCCTGCAGTTGATGACGCCGCGGAAGGCGAAGAGCACCTGGACGCGGTTGAACCGCCGTCGGGTCGCCGACCTCGAGGCCGCCGGGCTCATGACCGATGCCGGGCGGCGGGCCGTGGAGGTCGCGCAGGCCAACGGCTGGTGGACCATCTACGACGCGGTCGAGGACCTGCTCGAGCCCGACGACCTGGCGAGCGCGCTCGACGGCGAACCCCCGGCGCGCGAATCGTGGGACGGGTTCCCGCCGTCGGCCCGGAAGATGATGCTGTGGTGGGTGATCAGCGCCGTGAAGCCCGACACCCGCGCCGGGCGGATCGCGAGCATCGTCGAGCGGGCGGCCGTGGGGGAGCGTGCCCAGGGCTGAGACAGCCGAGCGTGGTGCCGGACCGAGGGGTCACGAATCGAAGCCGTGGCGCAGGGCCGCGGCCACGGCACCGGAGCGGGACTCGACGCCGAGCTTGCGGAAGATGGCCGAGCAGTGATGCATGACGGTCTTCGGCCGCAGGTCGAGTCGGGCGGCGATCTCCTTGTTCGTCGAGCCCGCGACCAACCCCGCGAGGACGTCACGTTCGCGGGGTGACAGGCCGTCGATCGGCGAGCCGGCGACCGGTCGCCACGCGACCGACCCGTCGACGATCGAGCCGAGGAACGTCGCGGCCTCCTCGACGAGGTCACTCCAGGACATGGCACCGCCCCGGCCGCGTTCGGCGGCGAACCGGTCGGTGCCCAGCGCCGTCTCGATCCCCGCTCGGGCTCGGGCGAAGGATGCAAAGGAGTGCGGTGCGATGCTGGCCTCGATCACGGCGCCGTGCCGGTCCAGTGCGCCGAGGATCCGGGCGCCGACCGCCTGCTCGTTCGTCCCCGCGGCGAGGCGGACCGCAACTGCGAGCGCGAGTCGACCGAGGGGCGCGTTGGCCCGCCGTTGCGAGAGGTCGAGCAGGTCTCTCGCGACCGAGGCCGCCCGGACCCCTTCACCGTCGTCGACCGCGTTGCCGGCGACCAGTGCCGTGATCCACCCTTCGCCGCGCACGTCGTCGTCGGCCCGTGCCATCGCGACCAACTCGTCGGGTGATGGCATGTCCACCACCACCGACGCCCGCACCGGCGCGGGGAGTCCGAGGAAGACGAGACACGACCGCACGACGAGACGCCGATCGCCGATCGACGTCGCCTTGCGGATGGCGTCTGCGCACACCGAGGCGGCGTCGTGTTCGTCACCACGTTGGTGGAGCATGACCGCCCGCCACGTCAGGAACCCGACCTCCGCATACGGGTTCCGCCCGTCGTCGGTCCGGGCCAGGCCGTCGGTGATGGCGTCCTCGGCGAGATCGAAGGCGCGCAACAACGTGTGGTTCTCGCAGATCGTCAGCAGGACGGCGAGCACGATGGACTCCCGCTCGCTCTCGGCCGCGGCCTGCCGCGCCGTCACGAGATGCTCGATGGCGGCGGCTCGATCGGTCGGTTCGGGGGACTCGGCGGTGAACCGCGCGAGCAGGAGGTGGGCGCGGGCCGCCGTCCCGCTGTCCGGGGCCGCGACGCGGGCCAGTGCCGTGGTGAGCCGCTGTCTCGCTTCGATCTGCTCGCCCCGCTTCTCGAAGTCCTCCCCCATGTCGACGAGCAGTCGGAGCACCCGTTCGGGTCGGCCGCTGGCCTCGAGCCACTCCACGGCGGCCAGCCGGTTGCCGTGGTCCACCGTCAGGGCGTGGTCGGTCCCGTCGCGCAGTCGGGGACGCGCCGTCTCGGCGAAGTGGTCGGCGTGGCGGCTGCGCTCGGGATCGAGGTCGTCGTCGCCGGACCGGGCGAGGTGGTCCGAGACCGCGGCGGTCAGCGCGTAGCGGGCGCGAGCCCGGTCGACGGTGACGAGATCGAGATCGACGAGCCGGCCGAGGGCGTCGATGGTCGTCCCGAGCTCGGTGTGGGCGGCCACGTTGTGGACGGCCTCGATCCCTGCGCCACCGACGAACACCCGCAGCGCCCGGACGAGCCGACGAGTCGAGTCGTCGAGCTCGCGGAGGTTGGCTTCGACCTCGTCGGCCAGGCTCAGCCCGACGAGCTGCCACGCCCCCAGCCGGCGCATCTCGCGGACCATCGCCGACGGTCTCATCATGGCGATCCGGGCCGCCGCGAGTCGGATGGCGAGCGGCAGGCCGTCGAGCCGGCGGACGAGGTCGCCGATGGCCACGACCTCGTCGTCGTCGGGTCGGAACGTCGGGTCGACCTCGTGGGCTCGACGCACGAAGAGGCGTACGGCGGGGTTCGAGCGAACGTCATCGGGCCCATCGCCGTCGGCCGGGACCGGGAACGGCAGGAGATGGACCCCGTCGACCGGCAGCGACGTCGGTGCCCGGCGCGCGGTGAGCAGCACGAGCGACGTCGCATCGGCGAGGTCGGTGAGCAGCTCGTCGACGAAGTCGAGCCCGTCGCCGCCGTCGAGGACGACCACCGGTCCCGATCGTCGGAGGCGGTCGAGAATCGCGATCCCGAGGTCGGAGCCCGTCCCGGCCACGTCGAGCTCCCGGCCGAGGCGCACGAGGACCTCGTTCGTGTCGCGGGCCCCGGCCGTGCTGACGACGGCGATGGTCGTGCCGAGCTCGGCGCCGACGTGGCGGGCGACGGCCGATGCGAAGGCCGTCTTGCCGACGCCGGCCCGACCCGTCACCACGAGTCGCCGCAGTCCGTCGTCATGGATGCGGGCGAGCACGCCACCGAGCTCCGCGGCGCGGCCGATCAGCGGCTCGTCATCCGTTCGTGGATGCTCCGGGCCAGGACCCGGCACCGCGCGCGACATCGGACTCTCCCCGTCGTCGGACGCCGCCCGCGTCACCGTCGGCGCGCACAGTACCCGACCCCGGGCATCTGCCCGATGTGGCAGGAATCGGGTAGATGGTACGAACCGGGTTCCGGTCGGGTGATGGGCTCGGCGGTCTCGAGAGGGTGGGTGCGATGGACCCGAAGACGGGTGGACGGGCGCGGTTGTGGCGGCGCGCCGTGGTGGCGGTCCTGGTGACGCTCGTGGCGGCGAGCGGGCTGGCCGTGCTGGCGCCGCCGACGTCGGCGTCGATCTTCACGACGACGCTCAAATGGGCCGAGGATCCCGTGACCGGGCACGCCATCGTGCCCGTGTGCATCATGGACGAGAGCTCGACGATCGAGAGCCGAGATGTCGGCGTGCACGACCCCAACCCGAGTCTCGACACGGTGGTCGGACGGGTGCGTGACCACGTACGCCGGAACTGGGAGCGCTACAGCAACGCTCGGTTCGTCGGGTGGGAGATGTGCAGCGAGATCCCGAGCGCCGATCTCGGCACGACGGTCGAGATCTACATCCACCCCGACGCGCCCAACGGCGCCATCCTCGGGGCAGAAGCCGCCTACAAGAAGCCGAGCAAGCCGTCGGCGAAGGGCGAGGCGAACTTCAAGCCCTGGGGGCTCTTCCACAAGTGCATCGTGTTCGACGGCTTCAAACACCAGTACAAGTTCGACTGCGCCGAGCAGTACGGCACACACGAGCTCGGGCACGTGCTCGGGTTCGGGCACGAGTGGTTGCATCCGCTGACGCCTGAGGAGTGCGCCGAGACCAGGGACGCCGAGGAGCAGCCCGGCGAGCCCGGATTCACCGTCTACAACACCGAGTTCTACGACTGGAACTCGATCATGACCTACGACGACGAGTGCGCCGACGTCACGGGTGCGCGCTTCGGGAGTCCGAACCTCAGCCTCTGGGACCAGATCGGCGCGGGCATCGCCTACCCGATCAAACCGGACCACCAGGGCGAGGACACGGTCGGGGTCATCCCCGACGAGGCCGGCGCGTGTCCCGACACCACGGAGGTCGTGGTCCAACTGGACAACGAGGACGACGGCGGCGGCAACTCCACCGCCGGCTACATCGGTGCCTTCCGGAGCGACCGGAACACGCGGATGGTCTTCTGCAAGGTGCGCCCCGACGGCTTCCGTCGGGCGGCGGGCACCGACGCGAGCGCGAGCTACGCCGTGCTCAAGCTCGGCAACGAGTGCCCCGACGGGTCGGTGCTCCTGATCCGGACCCACGACGACGAGAACACGCGGAACGAGAGCTGGATGGCGGGCGAGACCGGTCCGCTGCAGCAGAACTTCGACCTGACGCAGCTGCACTGGTGCCTGTTCCCCCCGTCCGGGTCCAGTACTGGTATGACGCGCTTCCCGGAGCAGCCCTTCGAGTACGGCGTCCTCGGGGTCGAGGGTCCCGAATGGGTGCGGGACGACGGCTTCGTGTTCCTCGACGACGAGAACGGCCCGCCGGTGAACAAGAACTCGATCTTCCTGGACGAGGTGACCCCGACGACCACCGCGGCGATGCGCACGGTCATCCCCGAGAACACGACCAACACGACGTACAAGATCGCTGCCGTCCGACAGAACCAGCCGCCGATGCTGACCGCGCCGGTGACCCTGGTCGCCGACGAGGGAGTCCCCCTGGCGCTGTTGGCGTCGGTGTCCGACCCCGATGGCGACGCCGTGTCCGTGACCTGGTCGATCGACGATGAGGTGATCGGGACGGGAGCGGCCATCGCCCACGTCTTCGACGACGACGGGTTCCCGGAGGTCACGGTCACGGCCACGGACGCGAACGGGGCGTCGGTGAGTGAGGTCGTCTTCGTCGAGGTCCAGAACGTCGCGCCGCTGGCGTTCCTGCGGTCGTTCTCCGAATCGATCGACGAGGGTGACGAGGCGACGATCTCGTTCCTGGTCGACGACCAGGGCGACGACACGATCACCGCGACGATCGACTGGGGAGACGGCAGCGCACCGAGCGAGTTCACGCAGGCGCGGGGCACGTTGGTCTCGGCGGCGCACACCTACGTCGACGACCCGGCCGGTGGCGGCGACTACACGGTCGCCGTGCGGGTCGCGGACGAGGACGGTGGCACGCGACCACCGATCGCGCTGCCCCTGGAGGTGCGCAACGTGGCGCCGTCGGTGGAGGTCGAGGCGACCTCGGTCGACGAAGGCGAGACGATGACGGTCGACGTGACGGTGACGGATCCCGGCCTCGACGAGCACACCATCGGGTTCACGTGGCCGGACGGCGAGCCGGCCGAGAGAACGGTTGCCGCCGATCCGGGCCGGGAGCGGACGTACACCGAGCGGTTCGAGCGGGTGATCCGCGACGACGCGGCGGGGAGCGACGACGCCTTCGAGGTGCAGGTGGACGTCGCCGACGGCGACGGTGGCACGGGCTCGGCGGTCGCCGACGTCGTGGTGAGCAACGTCGCACCGACGGTGTCGGTGGAACCCCACGAGGTCGCACTCCCGGAGGGCAGCGTCGCCACCTTGCGACTCGTGGTCGACGATCAGGGTCCCGACGACGTGATCGAGGGCTATGTCGACTGGGGCGACGGCATCGTCGACGTGCTGAGCGCCGACCTCCGTGGCGAGCACTTCATCGAGCACCGGTTCGTCGACGACGGCACCTACCGACCCGAGGTGACGGTGATCGACGACGACGGCGGCATGGCCACCGACTCGGTCCAGGTCATCGCGGCGAACGTCGCGCCCACGGCGACGGTGACACGGCTGCGCCAGCCGGCAGAGGTCGACATCGGCGACCTCGGTGACTCCGACGTGGTCTTCACCGACGTGCCGCTGAACATCGGGGCGACGGTGACCGATCCGGGCGTGCTCGACGTGCTGTCGTATCGGATCGACTGGGGCGACGGTTCCTGGCGGACCGGTGCCGTCGACGGCGGGATCGACACCTCACGCGCCTATCAGGAACCCGGCGACCGCACGATCACGTTGACCGTGTCCGACGACGACGGTGACTCGTCGATGGTCACCCGGTCGGTTCGGGTGGTCGACCCGGCGGGCGGGCTCGAGGACGCGGTCGGCGACCTCGAGGCGCTCCTGGCCGGGGGCGGCCTGGCGCCGGCCGCGGCGTCGGAGGTGCAGGCGGCCATCGACGATCTCGCGGGCACCGGGTCCGGCCCGTTCGCCCAGGGCGCCATCACCCGCCTCGGTGCCGGTGACTTCGTCGGCGGTGCGAACAGGATCGTCGCCGCCACCGAGCATCTCGTGGCGGCCGGTCCCGAGCTGCACCACACCGCCATGCAGTTGGCGGTGGCGACGAGGTCGTTGGCGGTCGACCGGCTGCAGGCGAGCCGGGCATCGGCGGCGACGATCGCCAAGGCCAAGCAGAGCATCGGCCAGGGCACGAACCAGCTGCGGGCCCAACTGCCGCTCGGCGCCGCCAAGCGGTACCGCGACGCGGTGCGGACGCTGGAGTCGCCGCTCGGCTTCTGACGAGCCCGGTCCGGGGTGCAGCCGCACCTGCGCCCCGGACCGGTGTTCGCCCGCCGACCACGCCGACCTACGCTCCGAGATCCGGCGAGCGATGGAGGTCGCGGTGCGAGCGGTGCGTGTGGTGGTGTCGGTGGTGATGGTCGGCGCGTTGGTGCTCGGCGCGTGCGGCGACGACGACGACGGGGGCGACGCCGCCCCGGGCACGACCGAGCGCGAGGACTCGACGTCGACGTCGTCCGGGCCGACGTCCACGACGACCACCCGGACGGGTGGCGACGAACCCGCCGACGACACGACCACGACGGCGGCACCGGCCGAGACCTCGACGACCGCGCCGGCGACGGCCACCTCGACCCCGGACGCGCCCGACGGCGACCTGCCGACCTACGAGACCGTGTCGGGGCCGTCCGGATCGGGCTGCTCGCCTGGCGGTGCCGAGCTGCCGGACGGCTGGTGGTTCGGGTGGATGGACGGGGGCCCGTCCGCCACCGGCGGCGCCTTCGACCTCGCGTGCTTCTTCGTCGGCGACGCCGCGGTCGAGGCGGCCCGGGAGGACGGCGACTCCGTCGCGATCGAGGAGGGCTACGTCCCGAACGACCACTGGATCCGCAACCAGAATCCCCAGCTACGCGACGTCACGTTCGACGAGGCGATCGAGTACCGCTGCGTGTTCGCCGACCCGGACGACGCCACGAAGCAGGTCCCGTGCCGGCCGGGCGACGTCGCGGGTGACTTCCCCGTCTGGCTCCGGGTGCGCGGCGGCAGCGTGGACCGGCTCGTCGAGCAGTTCCTGCCGTAGGCACGACGTGCGGCGCGCCGACAAGGCCGAGCGGATCGGCGAGATCCTCGACGAGCTCTATCCCGACCCTCCGGTCCCGCTCGACCACACCGACCCCTACACGCTCCTCGTCGCCGTGGCGCTGTCCGCGCAGACGACGGACAAGAAGGTCAACGAGGTGACGCCGTCGCTGTTCGCGGCGGCCGGCACGCCCGAGGAGATGGCGGCGCTGTCGCCGGACGAGATCCTCGGCCACATCCGCGAGCTCGGGCTGGCGCCGACGAAGGCGCGGAACCTGTCGACGATGGCGCACCAGATCGTCGACGCCGGCGGCGAGGTTCTGCCCGACTTCGCGTTCCTCGAGTCGTTGGCCGGTGTCGGGCACAAGACGGCGAGCGTGGTGATGGCCCAGGCGTTCGGGGTCCCGGCGTTCCCGGTCGACACGCACATCCACCGGCTCGCCGCCCGCTGGGGGCTCTCGAACGGCACGACCGTCGAGCGGACCGAGCGCGACCTCAAGGCGGTGTTCCCGCGTGCGACGTGGAACGACCGCCACCTCCAGATCATCTTCTTCGGTCGTGAGTACTGCCCGGCCCGGCACCACGACCTCGCGACGTGCCCGATCTGTTCCTGGGCGGCGACGAAGAAGCGGATCGCCGACGAGGCCCGCGGTCGTGGGGGTCGCGCGACCGGCGGGGGCGTCAGCCGGCGGACCAGCCCAGCATCGGGAGCACGAACGACTCGACCATGACCCGGGTGCGCTCGTCGTCGTCCAGATCGACGACGTCGCTCGGGATCAGGACGTAGGACACCGCGACGCGGACCATCACGTCGGCGACGACATCGGCGTCGACGGCGGTATCGATCTCGCCGGCCGCCTGCTCGACGCGCAGCAGGTGGGCGACGAAGGTGCGGGCGAGGCCGAGCACCTGCTGGGCGCTGCCGGCCATCGACGACACCAGTTCGTCGAGCTCGACCGAGAGCAGGCCCCCGAGCAGCGGGTTGCCCCGGATCGCCCGGATGGTCGACAGGTAGCCGCCGACGATGCGATCGGCTGCCGTCTCGGCGGTCTGCAGCTCCTGGATGAATCGGAGCGCGTGGCGCTGGAACTCACGCTGCAACACCCGGTCGACCAGGGCGTCCTTGTTGGCGACGTGGCGGTAGACGGTCACCCGGGACACGCCGGCCCGGCGGGCGACGTCCTCCATCGACGTGCGCCCGATGCCGACGAGACAGAACTCCTCGTAGGCCGCGTCCAGGATCCGGGAGGTCGTGTCCTCGACCGCGTCCGCGCCGGCGAACGCCTGCACGAGGAGTGCGAACGGGTCCGCCGCACCGTCCTCGACCGAATTGCCCGTTGACGTCCCGATCGTGGCAGCGTATACCGGAACGAGAGTTACAAAGTGTCGAAATCTGTAACTCCATTTCATCCCGTGATCCACGAGTGGGGAGATCGATCCGTGCAGGAAGTCAGCAGGCGCAGTGTGCTCATGGGTGGTGGCGCCCTCACCGTCCTCGGGGTGCTCGGACCCGCCACATCGGCCTGGGCCTGGAACAGCCGGCAGTCGGTCGCCGGCGGCGACCTCGAGACGGTCCCGCCCGAGAACGTCTGGGACCCGGAGGCCGACGCCGTCGTCCACCGCCTCTTCGAGGAGGAGGGCATCGGCCGGATCGACGAGCTGAACGAGCTCCTGCGACCCTGGCGCCGCAACGGCCAGGACCTCCCCGCCGGGCTGCCCGCCGACCTCGCCGCGTTCATCGAGGACGCCCGTCGGGCGCCGAGCTGGCTCGACCGGGGCAAGCTCGCCGACGGCTTCGACTTCTACGAACTGCGCGGCAACTACACCGGCACCCTCTACGGCCTCGGCAGCGGCATCATGAGCTGCGCGATCCCCGACGAGGCCCGGGCCGTTTACCACTCCAAGGGCGGCGAGGACATGCGCGACCGCGTGGCCAAGACCGCCAAGCTCGGGTACGACGTCGGCACGGAGAACGCCTTCGACCCCGACGGCGAGATGATCGCCACGTGCATCAAGACGCGCCTGACGCACAGCGCGGTGCGCCACCTCATCACGTCCTCGGCGCGCTGGCAGGACGGCCCCGGCGGCGAGGGCGGCTCCATTCCGGCGCCCATCAGCCAGCGAGACCTGATGATCACGTGGCACAGCCTCGCCACGTTCATCCATCGCACGCTCGGCGAGTGGCGGGTCGACGTGACGCCCGCGCACTCGGCCGGGTTCCTGCACGTGTGGCAGGTGACCGCGCACTACCTCGGCATCGACGACGTGTACATCCCGGCCACCTGGTCCGACGCCGTGCACCAGTCCGACCAGACGCTCGACCCCGTCCTCGGCGCCACGCCCGAGGGCGTCGCGCTGGCCGAGATCCTGCTGTCGCTCGTGGAGGAGTACGACCTCGGGCTCACGCGCCCGGCACTCGACGCGATGGCCCGGTTCCTCGTCGGGTCGAACCGGGCCGGCGAGAGCATCGCCGACATGCTCGAGATCCCCCGGCAGCCGTTCCTGGACCGGAGCATCGAGTCGGGCTGGCCGTGGTTCATCGCGGCGCGCGAGCACGGCGCCCGCTTCCCCGGATCGAACCGGCTCTACTGGACGTTCGACGAGATCCTGCGACTCGGTGTGCTCTGGGGCCTGCAGGAGGGC
>JBHIXO010000066.1:0-14542 GCA_041984725.1 Acidimicrobiales bacterium
GGCCGGGACACGGGGCCCCGACGTGGTCGGGCTCGCAGGCCATCCCGAGGAACGCCTCCCAGACGCCTCCGGTCAGTGCGGTCAGATCGTCCTCGAGTACGAGCACGGTTCTCTCCTCCTCAAACGGGCCGGTAGCAGGTCGACGGACCGACCTGCACCGGCTTGAACTCGTCGGTGATGTTGATCGTGGTCTCGGAAGCGCCGAGCAGGAGCGTGCCGTCGTCGGCCAGGTTCCTGCGGACGTTCTCGAGGATGTACCGCTTCATGTCCACGTCGAAGTAGATGAGGACGTTGCGGATGAAGACCAGGTCGAACGTCGGCAGCCAGCCCCAGAGCAGCGGCGCCGACAGGTTGAGCTCCTCGAACTCGATCATGGCGCGGACGTCCTCGCGGATCACGAAGCTCATGCCGTCGCGCTCGAAGTACTCGACCATGAGCTTCGCGGGCAGGCCGCGATTGACCTCGATCTGCGAGTAGCGGCCGGCCCGACACCGGTCGAGCATCGACCGGGAGATGTCGGTGGCGACCAGCCGGACGTCGTGGGTCTCGAGCTGCTCGGCGAAGTGCTCCTTGAGCATCATGGCGAACGAGTACGGCTCCTGGCCGCTCGACGCCGCCGCGAACCACACGTTCAGCTTGCGGGTGAACCTGCGCTTCTCGAAGAGGTCGGGCAGCACGTGATCGCGCAGCGCGTCCCACGGATGACCGTCGCGATAGAACGACGTCTCGTTGGTGGTGAGCGCGTCGACCACCTCGTCGGTGAGCGACCGGTCGCCCAACCTGAGGCTGTCGACCAGGCCGGCGATGTCGTCGTAGCCGAGCCGGCGGGCCACGGGGTGCAGGCGGTTCTCCGCGAGGTACTCCTTGCCCGGCTCGAGCACGATCGCGGCCTCGCGGCGGACGACCTCGCAGATGAAGTCGAAGTCAGGGGCTCGGAGCGTCGTCACGAGACGCCCTCCTTCCGGGTGTCGGCCTCTCGGGTGGCGGCAGGCGCGGTGCCGACGGCGACCGCCTGGCGCGCTCTCGGTCGGACTCGGGTCTTCACGGCCGCGGGGAGCGCGTCGAGCGGCAGGACGGCATCGGCGAGTCCCGCCTCGGCGACGGCGCCCGGCATGCCCCACACGACGGAGGTCGCAGCGTCCTGGACGAACACCTGGGCGCCCGCCTCCTTCAGCCACTGGGAGCCGGCCAGGCCGTCGTGGCCCATGCCGGTGAGGACGACGGCGAGGGCGCGGGGGCCGAACACCGTCGCGACGCTGCGGAACAGGGGGTCCACCGCGGGACGGCAGGAGTTCTCGGGCGGGTCCTGGTTGAGGTGCAGCACCGGCGTCTCGGCCGTCCCCTCGACCACCATGTGGTGGTCCCCCGGGGCGATGTAGACGTGGCCGACCTCCGGCCGCTGGCCGTGCTCGGCCTCCTGGACGTGGAGCCCGGTGAGGACGTCGAGCCGCTTGGCGAGCAGGCCCGTGAAGACGGGCGGCATGTGCTGGGTGATGACGATCGGCACGCCGAACGTCGTGGGGATCTGCTCCAGGAACGACGACAGCGCGTTCGGGCCGCCGGTGCTGCAGCCGATCGCCAGGATGTCGCAGTAGGGCGAGCCACCGACGGGGACGGGCGGGGGCGGCGTCGACCGGCCGAGGCTCGCGGGCACGGCGCGCCGGCCGAGCGCCCGCAGCTTCGGGAGCAGCTCCTCGCGGACCCGCTCGCGCGCCTCGTCGAAGCTGCCCGTGTTCGAGGGCTTGGTGACGTAGTCGGCCGCGCCGAGCTGCATCGCATCGAGCGTCGCCGACGCCCCCCGCTCGGTGAGCGTGGAGAACATCACGGTCGGCTTCGAGAGCCCCTCGTCGCGCAGGCGACGCAACGTCTCCAGCCCGTCCATGACCGGCATCTCGACATCGAGCGTGAGCACGTCGGGCTGCAGCCGCGTCATCTTGTCGACGGCGATCTGGCCGTTCGACGCCGTGCCGACGACCTCGAAGTCGGGGTCGGCCTCGATGATGTCGCTGAGGAGACGGCGGATGACGACCGAGTCGTCCACCACCATCACACGGATCGGCGGCACGTCAGCCGCCCACGGGCTGGATGCCCAGCATCGAGAGCTTCTCGCGGATCATCTCCCGCGTGACCGGCTTCATGGCGTACTCGTCGGCACCGGCCTTGAGCGCGTCGTAGACGTGCCGGGGGTTGGTCTCCGACGTCACCATCATGAGGCGCAGCCGGTCGTACCGCCGCTCGTCGCGCACGGACTTGATGAACGTGAGCCCGTCCATCACCGGCATGTTCCAGTCGACGAGCGCGAAGCCGACCTCACCGTCCTGTTCGTCCAGCCGGGCGAGCGCGTCCTCACCGTGCTCGGCCTCGACGACGTCGTAGCCGAGGTCGAGGACCATCTTCTTGAGCATCGAGCGCATCGCACGCGAGTCGTCGACGACGAGAGCCTTCATGTCTGGGTTTCCCTCCTGGTCGGACCGCCCGCCGTCTCGAGCGATCGGAGCCTGGTGATGTGCTGGTGGACGAGCCGGCGCACGGCCCGTTGGATCGCGCGGGCGGCCCGGTCGTCGTCGACGAGCCCGGCGGCCTGCTCGGTGAGCTGGTCGGCTTCGCGGAAGAGCGCGGCGACGACGTCCTTCATCGCCCGGTCACGGAACCAGGCGTCGAACCGTCGCGTGGCGTCGGCGGCGATCGCCTCGACGGCGGGTACGGCGCGTCGCCGGCGTCGCACGATCTCGGCGCGGCGATCGGCGAGGTCGCGGCGGCGGACGACGGCGACGACGCCGGGAGCGCCGTCGAGGTCCGCGACCATCGCCGGCACGCAGGTGTCGACCACGACCGGCGACCACGACGGGTCGATCGTCCGAGCCACCGCGACGGCCCGGCGGTCCACGACCGGTCGATCGCCGTGCACGGCCGTCACGACGGCGCAGGCGCCGGCCATCGCGGCCGGCAGGTCGGTCAGGTCGTGGGCAGCGCCGCCGTACTGCGCGGCGAGCTCGTCCGCACGATCGAGCGTCCGGTTCACGATGCGCAGCTCGGCGGACGTCCGCTTGCGCAGCTCGCGGCACACGGCTCCGGCGGCGTCGCCCGCGCCGACCACGGTGACGACGCGCGGCGCCGCCACCCGACCGACGATCGCCGACACCACGGCGGAGCCGATCCCCGCGCCGCCGTCACCGATGGTCGTCTCGGTGCGGGCCTGCTTGGCGGCGGTCGCGACGACGTCGAACAGGCGGTGCAGCACCGGTCCGACCGTGCCGGCGTCCTCGGCGAGCTGGCGGGCCCGCCGCACCTGACCGGCGATCTCGCCGTCGCCGAGCTCCGCCGACTCGAGACCGCACGCGACCCGCACGAGATGCGCCACCGCGTCGTGCCCCGTCAGGTGCATGCGCTCGGCGAGGTCGGCGGGGCACGCGGGCCCGCCCGGAAGGCGGTGCCCGACCGTCCGGTGCCACAGGTCGAGGCGGACGGGGTCGCCCGCCTCCACCACGTAGAGCTCGGTGCGGTTGCAGGTGGCGAGCACCACGGCCTCGGCGCCGGGCAACGATTCGGTGATCCTCGCCAGCACCTCCGACACCTCGGTCGGGGAGAGCGCCACGGCATCACGGACCTCGTTCGGGACGTCCCGGAACTGCACGCCGATGCAGTGCAGGCCCAGGGTGTCCCCCGAGTGCGTGAATGCGTCCGTGGTCATCGCTCTCCCCGTCCGTGGGTGTCGTCGCTGGTGGTGGTGCTGGGCCGGGCCGTACGGCCGGCTCAGTACGTGAACTTGCCGACGAGCTCGCGCAGGTCGGAGGCCATGCGGGCCAGCTCGTTGGCGGCCCGGTTGGAGTCGGCCGCCCCGGTCGCCGTCGTCTCGGCGGCCGAGGCGACGCCCGAGATGGTCTCGGCGATCTCGGCCGAACCCCGGTTGGCCTCGGACACGTTGCGGGCGATCTCGCTGGTCGTCGCCGCCTGCTCCTCGACCGCCGTGGCGATCGTGTTCTGGAAGTCCGAGATCTGGTCGATGATCTCCGAGATCTGCCCGATCGCCTCGACCGCGCCGCCCGTGTCGCCCTGGATCGCCTCGATCTTCTGGGCGATGTCCTCGGTCGCGGTGGCGGTCTCCTTGGCCAGCTCCTTGACCTCGTTGGCCACCACGGCGAAGCCCTTGCCGGCCTCGCCGGCCCGGGCCGCCTCGATCGTGGCGTTGAGGGCGAGCAGGTTGGTCTGCTGGGCGATCCCGGTGATGACCTTGATGATCTTGCCGATCTCGGCGGAGCTGTCGCCGAGCTTGGCGACGGTCTGGTTGGTCTCGGTCGCGACGTCGACGGCCTGACCGGCGACCTTGGCGGCGTCGGTCGCGTTCTTGGCGATCTCCTTGATGGAGGCGCTCATCTCCTCGGCGGCGGTCGCCACCGTCTCGACGTTGGCGGACACCTCCTCGGAGGCGGACGACACGACGTTGGCCTGCGAGCTCGTCTCGCCGGCGGCGCTGCCCATCTGTGCGCTGAGGCCCTGGAGCTCCTGCGCGGCCGAGGTCAGCTCGTCGGCGTTGCGCCCGATCGACGCGATGCTCTCGCGCAGGTCGGTGAGCAGCTGGCGCAGACCGGTCCCCATCTGGCCGATGGCGTCGTCACCGAAGTCGGGGATCTCCTTGGTGAGGTCACCGTTGGCGGCGGCCTCGACGACCTCGAGGAGGACGTCGACCTTGTTGCGGAGCTCCTCGGCGGCGGCCCGCTCGCGCTCGGCGGCCTCCTCGGTCTCCCGCTCCAGCCGCAGCTGCTCGGTGATGACCGACCAGCTCGCCATCGCGCCGATGTACTCGCCGTTGGCGTCGGTGATCGGCGACACGAGCAGGTCGAGCGTCTCCGGGCCGACCTGGATGTTCGACCGCATCGGCAGGTGCTGACCGGGGTTCTTCAGGATGCCCTGCTGATGCACCGGGTTCTTGTGGAAGATGTCGATGCTCCGACCGACGATCTCGTCGGCCTTGCACGGCAGGTGCTCCTCGAGCCCCTTGAGCGTGTTGAGCGACGCCGGGTTCATGTACTGCAGCACGAGGTCCTCGTCGGCGAACATCATGTTCGTCGGGCTGTTCTCCATCATCGACATGACCCGCGCCATCTCGTTCTCGAGACGGAGCTTCTCGGTGATGACCTCCCAGCTCGCCATCGCACCGATGTAGTTGCCCTGCCCGTCGCGGATCGGCGAGACCAGGAGATCGAGGACCTCCGGACCGACCTGGATGTTCGACCGCATCGGCAGGTGATCCTCGGGGTGCTCGAGGATGCCCCGCTGGTGCTGCGGGTTCTTGTGGAAGATGTCGATGTTCTGCCCGACGATCTCGTCCGCGTTGCAGGGCAGGTACTCCTCGATCGCCTTCAGCGTCTCGAGCGACTTGGGGTTCATGTACTGCAGGACGAGGTTCTTGTCGGCGAACATCATGTTCGTCGGCGCGTTCTCCATCATCGACATGACCCGCGCCATCTCGTTCTCCTTCTTCACCCGCTCCATGGCGGCGGAGACCGACTGGCCGACGGAGCCGAGCGCTCCGAGGCGGCCGGCGGAGAGGTCGAGGGTCCGCAAGGCAAAGAAGTCCATCGTCCCCACGACCTCGCCCTCGACCACGATCGGGAAGGCGACGCCGGACTTCACCCCGGCGGCGCGGGCGGCCGGCGCACGGACGCAGTCGGTGACGGTCCCGAGGTCGCGCTCGAAGGTCAGGCTGCGCGCCTGCCACGTGCGGCCGGCGAGACCCACCCCCTTGTCGAAGCTCGCTTCCATCGTCACCTGCTTGAAGGCCGGCGTCACGTCACCCGACTCCACGGAGAACCGGAGGGTGTCGGCCTCGAAGTCCCGGGCCCAGAAGGACCCGTAGTCCCAGCCGAACGCCTCGCGCACGGTGTTGAGCGCGGCCGACGCGACCTCGGCCTGGGTCTTTGCGCCGGCGACGGCCTCGAGCACGCGGTTGACGGCGGCGGCGTTCTGCGCCTGCTCCTTCTGGCGCACGACCTGCTCGACGCGGTCGAACGCGGCCGAGACCGAGCCGGCGACGCTGCGCAGCGCGTCCATCCGCTCGTCGGACAGGTCGAGCGTGCGCAGGGCGAAGAAGTCCATCGTGCCGACGACGTCGCCGTCGACGGTGAGCGGGAAGGCGACGCCGGACTTCACGCCGGCGTCGCGGGCGGCCGGCGCGCGGACGCAGTCGGTGACGGTCCCGAGGTCTCGCTCGAAGGTGAGCTGGTTCGACTGCCAGGTGCGGCCGGCCAGCCCGACGCCCTTGTCGAAGCTCGCCTCCATCGTCACCTCCTTGAACGCGGGCGTGACGTCGCCCGACTCCACGGAGAAGCGCAGCGTGTCGGCGTCGAAGTCGCGTGCCCAGTAGGAGCCGTAGTCCCAACCGAATGCCTCGCGGACCGTGTTCAGCGCGGCCGTCGCGGCCTCCTCGCGCGTCTGGCAGTCGGCCACGGCGGCGAGCACCTTCGAGACGGCGGACGCGTTCTCGGCCTGCTCACGTGCGGTCGCCTCGGCGGCCCGCTGCTCGGAGAGGTTCGTCCAGCTGAGCACCCAGCCGCGCGTGGCGCCGTCCACGGCGATCGCGTTCACGTCGGCGGCGAGGGTGAACGGCCCGAACTCCAGCTCGACGTGGTGCGGGAGCTGCTTGCGGTCGGCGAGCACCGACCATCCCTGCTCGGGGGCGAACACCTCGAGCGACTTGCCGACGAGGTCGTTGGGCGTGAAGCCGAACACCTCGACGAAGTCGGCGCCGAGCCCGGTGAACGCGACGAGCGACGCCGGGTTCACGTACACGATCTCGTGGTCCTGGTCGGCGACGACCACGTTGGCCTGCAGCGCATCGAACGAGGCGCGGAGACTGGACTGGTCGTGCAACAGGCTGGTCTGGGTGGTGGTTCCGTTGTCCACGGCGGGTCCTCCGGTGCTGGTGTCCGTCGCCGTCGTGGCGCGGTCGGGTTCGGTCTGGTCGGTCGGTTCTGGCGCTTCGGTCGTCTCGGTCGTCTGGGTCGTCATGCGCTCTCCTCGAGGAGGACCTCGGCGGGCGGCACGGCGCCGACGCGCTCGGCGTCGAGCACGAGCAGCAGTTCGCCGTCGAGCTTGTAGACGCCGAGGAGCAGCTCGCGCAGCGGCTCGCGCAACGTGGCGGGCGGCGCCTCGAAGCCCTCGTCGCCGACCTCGATCACGTCGTCGATCTCGTCGACGAGCAGGCTGATGACGCCGTCGGCGTTGCGGATGACGACGTTCATCGGTTCGATCGGCTCGTCCGGGGGGTCGATGCCGAGACGGCAGCGGAGGTCGACCGTGGTGACGATCTCGCCCCGGAGGTTCATCAGGCCGCCGACGACGTTCGTCGTCAACGGGATCGGCGTCGTGCCCTGCCAGCGCAGGACCTCCTGCACCCGCATCACCTCGATGCCGATGTAGAGGTCGGCGAGCCGGAAGGTGCAGTAGCGGTTGGCGTCGGCCGGGTTGCTCACGACGGGACCTCCTCGCCCGCATGGGCGGTGTCGAGCTCGGGTGCCGCCGGAACGGGCACGTGCCGTTCGACGAGCGCCCGGCCGTTCACGATGTCGACGACCCGGCCCTGGATGACGGCCGACCCGAGCAGGAGCGGGTCGTCGCTGACCCGCTCGAGCTCCAGGGTCTGCGAGACGATGTCGTGGATGTCGTCGACCACGAGGCCGACGCTCCCCCACGACTCGGTGTGGACGATGACCGAGACGGTGTCGCGTTCGCGACGATCGCCCGGGTGCCCGAGGGCGTCGGCGACGAAGACCAGCGGCATGATCTCCTCCCGGTACTGGACGACGGGTCGGCCGCCGGCGAACTCGATGCGCTCGACCGGGAACTCCTCGAGCCGGGCGACGAGGTCGAGCAGGAGCGCCACCTCGCGCTCGCCCACGCTGGCGATGAGGAGCGTGCGGCGCAGCGCGTCCTCGGCGCTGTCCTGCGCGCGTCCTCGCGACGGGTCGGCCACACCGGCGAACACCCCGGCCCGACCGGCGATCCCGGGGACGTCGAGGATCAACGCCACCATGCCGTCACCCATGATCGTGGCGCCCGCGAACACGGGGACCGGCTTCAGCATCGAGCCGAGCGGCTTCACCACGATCTCGGCGGTGTCCATGATCTGGTCGACGACGAGCCCGAAGGGGCGTCCGTCGGAGTGGACGACGACGATGTTGGTGACCTCGGGGTCGCCGTCCTCCACCGCGTCGCCGGGATCGGTGCCCTCGGCCCCGGCGACCGCCCCACCGAACACGTGCTTCAGGTGCACGATCGGGAGCAGGTCGCCGCGGAGGCGGTAGACGGGCGTGCCGGCGATCGTCTCGATCGGGTTCTCGCGCTGATCGATGCGGAGCAGCTCGAGGAGGCTGACCTGCGGGATGGCGTAGCGCTCGGTCCCACACCCCACGACGAGTGCCGGGATGATGGCGAGCGTCAGCGGGATCTTGATGCGGAACGTCGTGCCCTGGCCGGGCTCGGTCTGCACGTCGATCGTCCCGCCGATCGACTCGATGTTCGTCTTGACGACGTCCATGCCGACGCCCCGTCCGGAGACGTTCGTGACCTTCTCCGCCGTCGAGAAGCCGGCCTCGAAGATGAGGTTGACGATGTCCCGCGGGGCCATGCCCTCGGCCTGGGCCGGGGACAGGATCTGACGCTCGATCGCCTTGGCCCGGATCTTGTCGTGGGCGAGACCGCGACCGTCGTCGGAGATCTCGATGTTCACCTGCCCGCCCTCGTGGAAGGCCCGCAGCAGGACGGTGCCCTCGGCGGGCTTCCCGGCCCGCTCGCGCTCGGCCGGCGACTCGATGCCGTGGTCGACGCTGTTGCGGATGAGGTGGGTGAGCGGGTCCTTGATCGCCTCGAGGATCGTGCGGTCCAGCTCGGTGTCGCGCCCGACCATCTCGATCTTCACCTGCTTCTCGCAGGCGAGTGCCAGGTCCCGGACGACGCGCGGGAAGCGCGACCACACGTGGTCGATGGGCTGCATCCGCGTCTTCATCACGCCTTCCTGCAGCTCCGTCGTGATGAGGTTGAGGCGCTGTGACGTGCCGGTCAGCAGGGCGTCGCCCGACGCCTGCGTGAACTGGAGGATCTGGTTGCGGGCCAGGACCAGCTCGCCGACGAGGTTCATCAGGTTGTCGAGGAGGCTGACGTCGACGCGGATGACGGAGTCGGCCGGGCTCGAGCTCGGCGCCCGCTGGTCCTTCTGCGTCTTGAGGGTGTCGGCGACGGCCTCGGGGGCGAGCTTGCCCTCCTCGATGAGCAGCTCGCCGATGTGGCGGGGGTCGCCGGCGGCCTGACGGGCGACCGCCGCGTCGACCGATTCCTTGTCGACCAGGCCCTGGGCGACCACGAGGTCGCCGAAGCTGCTGGCCTCGCCACCGTCAGCCTCGGGCGTCTCGGACCTCTCGGCCGTGTCGGCTGTCTCGCGAGACTCGGCCGGCGCGACGGGCGGAGCGGCCTCGGGGTCCTGCAACCGCTCCAGCTCGGCGACGAGGTGGTCGATCGGCGCACCACCCTCGTCGCTGCCGGTGTCCTGCACGATCGTGAGCAGGTCGCGCACGGCGTCGACCATGTGGAGCAGCGCCGAGGTGTTCTCCTCGGTGACCTCGAGCTCACCGTCGCGCAGCTTGCTCAGCAGGAACTCGCCCACGTGGGTGAGGCGTTCGAGGACCGAGAACCCGAGGAACCCCGACGTGCCCTTGATGGTGTGGATGGTCCGGAAGATGCTGGCGAGCGTGTCCGGATCGGGATCCTGCTCCAGCGATACCAGCTCGGTGTCGAGCCGATCGAGGTTCTCGTGCGATTCCACGAGGAACTCGTCGATGATCTCGCGGAACTCGTCGTTGTCAGACATGCTTGACCCTCCCGTCAGTGCACGCATCGGACGTGATCTGTCGGGGTTGAGGTCACGAGCCGTATTCGTCGCTCCGGCGGGGCGAGCGAATCCGGCACAACCGGAGGGGGTGCGCGTTCCGGGCGACCGACGACTCCTACGATCGTCCGACGTGCACCGACGGGTCCTCGCCCTCGCCCTGAGCCTCACCCTGGCCGTCACCGCCTGCGGCGACGGGGGCGATGGCTCCTCGTCCGAGGCCGCGTCCGATGCGACGACCGTGCTCGAGCGATCCTCGACCTCGACGACGTCGACCACCACGACGACGTCGACGACCACGACCGTCCCGACCACCACCACGACCGCGCCGGCCGCGACCGCGCCGCCCGTCGCGTCGTCACCCGACGAACTGGCGCAGCGCGCGACCGCGGCCGAGCGCGTCGTCCGCGACCCCACCGCCGACGAGGCCGCCGTCCGTCGGGCCGCGTTCGAACTGCAGGTGCTCTACCGCCAACTGGGCCGCGAGCCCGGGTGGGAGGCCGCGGTCGTGGCGGCCACCCCGCCCGAACTCCACCTGTCGGTCACGGCCAACGCCGCCGCCCGCCGGGAGTTCCGCAGCATGCACCGCACGCTCTCCGACACGCTGCCCGCGTGGCGGATCATCGACCCGGCACCGGCATCGGACCTCCTCGCGTTCTACCGGGAGGGCGAGGAGACCTTCGGCGTGCCGTGGGAGGTCCTCGCCGCGGTGAACCTCGTCGAGACCGGGATGGGCCGGATCCGAGGCACGTCCGTCGCCGGCGCCCAGGGACCGATGCAGTTCATGCCGGGGACGTGGGACGCCTTCGGCGAGGGCGACATCGACGACCCCCACGACGCCATCCTCGCCGCCGCGCGTTACCTGGCCCACAACGGTGGCGGGTCGGGCGACATCGACAACGCCCTGTTCCGGTACAACAACCACCAGAACTACGTGCGGGGCGTGAA
Source organism: Acidimicrobiales bacterium (assembly GCA_041984725.1). GTDB lineage: Bacteria > Actinomycetota > Acidimicrobiia > Acidimicrobiales > Salinilacustritrichaceae > Salinilacustrithrix. The sequence goes on from JBHIXO010000066.1 coordinate 10,829, forward strand.
GCACTACGCGTCGATCATGACCGAGGACCCGCAGACGTTCTTCGGCTTCTACCACTGGCAGGTGCTGTACCTGTCCGAGATCGGCGACATCTGGCTACCGGTCGGCTACGAGGAGAGCGAGCGGGTGCCGGTCACCGACCACGTCGCCCGCGAACCGACCCACCACCTCGGCACCGACACCCGCTGACGGCGGCGCCCTCGACCTGCGCCGACGATCAGCGCGAGTTCAGCGGACGGTCGTGGCGCGGCGCTGCTTGTCCGCGTACATGCGCTCGTCGGCCAATCGGACCGCGCTGTCGAGATCGAGGGTCTCGGGGATCGACGCGACACCGATGCTGGCGTCGATCCCGGCGTCGGCCAGCACCCCGTGGAGTCGGTCGCGCAGCGTCGGCGCGGCGTCCGACCCCGTCTCGGGGAAGAGCAGGGCGAACTCGTCGCCGCCGATGCGGAACGCCGCGTCCATGACCCGGGCGTGGGCGCCGAGGACCTCACCGGCACGGCGCAGCAGCGCGTCACCCCGGTCGTGACCCTCCAGGTCGTTGATCGCCTTCAGGCCGTCGAGGTCGACGATGGCGACGGTGGCCGGGTGGCCGAACCGGTCGCACCGGGCCTGCTCGGCGACGAGCGTGCTGTTCCACGCCCTCCGGTTGGCGAGGCCGGTCAGCGGATCGATCCGGGCGATGCGCTCGGTCGTGTCGAGCTGACGGTGCAGCCGGCTGCGCTCGAGGTCGTGCGCGATGACGCTGGACAGGGTGCGGGCGACGAGGTGGAGCGCGGGTTCGTGCGCCGCGATCGAGCGCTCGTCGGTGTGCGGGTGCGGCTGGATCCCGCAGAGCGTCCCGAAGAGGCCGTCGGTCGCCGTGTGGAGCGGGATGCCGACGTAGCACCCGATCGGGATCCGCTGCCCGATCGGGGCGTCGGCGTAGGGGTTGGCGCTCCCGGTGTCGGCCACGACGTTGGGTCGGCTCTCGGCGACCATGCGGGAGCAGTACGAGTCGGACCAGCGCAGCACCTGGCCGGGGGCGAGGCCGTAGTGCTCGTCGTGGACCGACAGGATCGTCCAGTCGTCACCCACGACCCGGGTGACCATCCAGGTGTCGACGCCCGACCAGCGGGCCAGGTCATCGACGACGTCCTGCGCGGTCGTGGGGAAGTCGGCGGCACCGGTCGAGCTCGTCAGGTCACGGCAGCGTCGCCCGGTGAGCTCGGTGATCCGCCGACAGCGCTGGACGGCGTCCTCGACCATCTCGGCGAGCTTCGCGCCGCTGACCTTGTCGAGATAGGTCACCCCCGCCGGGAGGCGGCGGTCACCGGCCGGGGTCGCCGAGTGGACCACGATCGGTGCGTCGGACGCGCTGCGCACGACGTCGAGCGTGTGTTCGCGCTCGTCGGGCAGGCCGAGGTCGAGCACGATGGCGTCGACGGCGAGCTTCCCGACGCGGAGCAGGTCGAGGGCGGCGCCGAGCGTCTCGACGTGGACGACGTGCAGCCCGTGGTCGGTGAGCCGCATGGTCGCGAGGTCGCGATGGTCCGGGTCGTCCTCGACGAGCAGCACGGACGCGACGGGCGAACGTGGTTCCGGGCGGAAGTCCACCGACATGTCGACCGCCCTCCGATCCTCTGGGTCCTGTCTTCTCCATCGGCCACATTCCGGCCGACTTGAGCATTCACCAGGTGTCGATGTTGGGGCGCTTCTTCCCGGTCCGGGCCGGTGGTTCGGGCGCGGCGCGGAGTCCGGTGGCGATCCAGCGCCTCGTGTCGGCGGGGTCGATCACGTCGTCGATCTCGAACGCCGCCGCCATGTTCACGCCCTTCCCCACCTCGTACATGCGGTCGACCATCTCGTCGAAGGTGCGGGCCCGTTCGGCGGGGTCCTCGATCGCCGCGAGCTCGTTGCGGTACCCGAGCTTCACGGCGCCCTCGAGGCCCATGCCGCCGAACTCGCTGGTGGGCCAGCCGACGGTGAACAAGGGCGCGTGGAACGAGCCGCCGGCCATCGCCTGGGCGCCGAGGCCGTAGCCCTTGCGCAGGACCACGGTCATGAACGGCACGGTGAGACCGCCGGCGGTCACGAAGAGGCGGCTGGCGTGGCGCACGAGCCCGGTGCGTTCGGCCTCGGGGCCGACCATGATCCCGGGGGTGTCGCAGAGGAAGACGATCGGGAGGTCGTGGGCGTCGCAGAGCTGCAGGAACCGGGCGGCCTTGTCGGCGCCGTCGCTGTCGATGGCGCCGGCGAGGTGGGTCGGGTCGTTGGCGACGACGCCGACCGCCCGTCCCTCCAGGCGGGCGAGCGCGGTCACCATGCCCGCGCCGAAGCCCCGGCGGAGCTCGAGCACGGAGTCGGTGTCGAACAGGCCGTCGATGACCGCCCGGACGTCGTAGACGCGCTTGCGGTTCTCCGGGATGGCGTGGCGGAGCAGGCGTTGGTCGGCGCAGTCCCAGGCGTAGGAGTGCGGCATCGTGAAGTACCGCAGGTAACGCTTGGCGACGGCGACGGCCTCGGTCTCGTCGGCCACCGCGATGTCGACGACGCCGCTGGCGATCTGGTCGGCGATCGGTCCGACCTCCTCGGGGCGGTACACGCCGAGACCGCCGCCCTCGATCATCGCCGGGCCGCCCATCCCGATGTTGGCGTCGCGCGTGGCGATGACGACGTCGCAGCACCCGAGGATCGCGGCGTTGCCGGCGAAGCACCGCCCGGATGCGATGCCGACCAGCGGCACGAGGCCGGACAACCGCCCGAAGTAGGCGAACGCGAGGCAGTCGAGACCGGCGACCCCGGTGCCGTCGGTGTCACCGGGTCGGCCGCCGCCCCCCTCGGTGAAGAACACGAACGGCAGGCGCTGCTGCTCGGCGACCTCGAAGAGGCGGTCCTTCTTGCGATGGTTGTTGAGGCCCTGCGTGCCGGCGAGCACCGTGTAGTCGTAGGAGGCCACGGCCACCGCCTGCCCGTCGATCGTGCCGATGCCGCCGACCAATCCGTCGCCCGGGGTCTTCTCCCGGAGCTCCTCGACGCTGCGCCGCTTCTTCTGCGCGGCGACGACGAGCGCGCCGTACTCGATGAGGTCGGCGACGTTCTCGCGGGCCGTGCGTTTGTCGAGCTTTCGACGCCGCTCGACGGCGTCGGGCCGGTGCTCGTCGAGCCCGTGGGCATGGCGGGCGACGACCTCGGCGAGGTCGTCGCGCACGTGGTCGAGGTCGACGTCCAGCAGCTCGTCGAGCGATCGAGCCCCGACGTCGGCGCGATCGAGGACGGCGAGCTCGGCACCGGCGTGCACGGCCTCGCCGACGGGGCCGAGCGATCGCACGACCCCCGCATCCGGCGCGGCGACGAGGTGCTCCATCTTCATGGCCTCCATCACGACGACGGGCGCCCCGGCCGGGACCTCGTCCCCGACGGCGACCAGGTGCGCGACGACGGTGCCCTGCATCGGCGCGACGACCACGACGGGCCCGTCGCCCGCATCAGCCCCGGTGGTCGGGTTCGCATCCGGCGCCCCGGGACCGGCCGCTTCGGCCGGCGGCGGAGGCGACGACCGGCCGAGGTCGAGGACGGCGAGCGGGTCGCTGGTGTCGATGCGGGCACCGGCGTGGGCGGGTGACGGCGCCGGTGGGGCGGTCGGTCCGCTCGTCCGACGTTCGAGCCACGTCGTGTCGATGGAGCCGGACCGCACGTCGGGGTCGCGCAGCACGCGAGCGAGTTGGTCGGCGTTG
>JBHIXO010000067.1:0-14534 GCA_041984725.1 Acidimicrobiales bacterium
GGCAGCACCACCCGACTTCGACCCCGGCCCACCGCCGCCGTCCACCCTCGAGGTCGAGCTCTCGGACGCCCAGTTGGCCGCCTTCGCCCGCGACGGATTCGTCGCGGTGGGGCGTCTCACGACCGACGACGAGCTCGACTGGCTCCGCACCGTGTTCGACTTCCTGTTCGAGGAGAAGGTCGGCGGGTTCACGGGCGGGTACTTCGACCTGGGCCGGCCCTACGACAGCGACGGCGAGGACCTCGTCCCCCAGGTGCTCCACCCCTCGGCCCGTGTCCCCCGCCTGCGCGACACGACGCTGCACCGCAACGCCCGCCGCGTCGCCGAGCAGCTGTTCGGCGCGGCGAGCGGTGAGCTGCACACCTGGGACCACATGATCCGCAAGCCGCCCCTCCACGGCGCCGAGCTCCCGTGGCACCAGGACGAGGCCTACTGGGACACCGGGTACCGCTACGCGGCCGTCGGCTGCTGGGTCCCCCTGGACGACGCGACCCCGGAGAACGGTTGTCTCGACTTCCTCCCCGGCTCGCACGAGGGCGCGGTCCTCCCCCACCGGCACCTGGGTGGCGACCCCGCCGTGCACGGCCTCGAGATCGACCCCGCCCACGACCTCGACGTCTCCGACGCGCGCACCGTGCCGCTCCGGGCGGGTGAGGCGACCTTCCACCACTGCCGCACGCTCCACCACTCGGGCCCCAACCGCACCTCGGGCCCGCGGCGGGCGTACGCGACCGAGTTCCAGCGCCCGCCCGAGCGCTGCGACGACGACGCGCCGCGGCCGTGGGTCCGGGAGGGGCAGCAGGAGTGGGCGGCGTCGATCGAACGCCGCACGCGGTCGAACCCGTCCCCGAACTCCGATTGACGGTCAGCGGGCCACGAGCGGCGCCCGCCGCCGGCGACGACCGGGCGTCGCGGCCGGGGCCGGGTCGTCCGCCGTCTCGTCGTCGGTGCCCAGGTACGACGCGATGACCGCCGGGTGTGAGAGCACGGCATCCGGGGTCCCCGTGGCGATCACCGCCCCGGACTCGAGCGCGACCATCCGGTCGGCGAGCGACGACAGGAGCGGCATGTCGTGTTCGATGACCACCATGGCGCACCCGGTGTCGTCCCGGACCCGACGCAGGAGGTCGCCGAGCGCGGCGGTCTCGGCCTGGGCCACGCCCGACGACGGCTCGTCGAGCAGCAGGACCGACGGCTCGTGCGCCAGCAGGCAGGCGAGCTCGACGACCCGGCGGGTGCCGGTCGACAGCTCGCCGGTGAGCTCGTGGCGCAGCGGGCCGAGGCCGGTCCGTTCCAGCAGCACCTCCACGTCGTCGGCCACGCCCAGCTCCGACTCGGTGCTGGCCGGGAGCCGCAGGCCGTCGGCCAGGATGCTCCGGGACCACAGGTGGCGTTCCCGGGCGACCGCGAGCGTCTCGGCGACGCTCAGGGTCGGGTAGAGCAGCGCCTCCTGGAACGACCGGCCGAGGCCGGCGGCGGCGCGACGTTCGGGTGGCAGCGCGGTCACGTCGCGGCCGTCGAGGTGGACGGATCCTCCGTCGAGTGCGAGGAAGCCCGTCAGGCAGTCGAGCAGGGTGGTCTTGCCCGCGCCGTTGTGGCCGATGAGCCCGAGGATCTCGCCGGAGCGCACCTCGAGGTCGACGTCGTCCACGGCGACGATGCCGCCGAAGGCGCGTCGCACGCCACGGCACGCGAGGACGGGACGGGTCTCGGGTCCCGTCGTGCCCGGCGCCGGGACCACCTCCGTTGACCGCGGCGCGCTCGCGTCGGCACCGCCACGGATGAAGACGGCACGGACGAGGTCGGGTCGCTCGAGGAGGTCGGCGGTCGGCCCCTCGAAGCCGACCGAACCGCGCTCGAGGAACACGGCACGCTCGGCGAGTCGCAGCGAGAGCGCGACGGACTGCTCGACGATGACGACGGTCGTGCCCGAGGCGTGGACCTCGCGGACGACCTCGAGCAGGCGGGCGACGACGGCGGGGGCGAGCCCGAGCGACAGCTCGTCGACGAGGAGGACGTCGGGGTCGGTCACGAGCGACATCGACAGCGCCAGCATCTGCTGCTCGCCGCCGGACAGCGTGCCGGCTCGCTGGCCGCGTCGCGCCCGGAGGACGGGGAACACGTCGAGGAGTTCCTCGGTGCGGCGGTCGAGCGCCGCGGCGTCGTCGCGCCGCAACCAGCCGGCCAGTCGGAGGTTCTCGGCCACGGTCAGCGACGGGAACACTCCCCGGCCGCCGGGCATCATCGACACCCCGCGAGCCGCCATGGCCTCGGGCGAGGGGCGGGGCACGGTCTCGCCGTGCAGGTGCACCTGCCCGCCGGTCGCGGGCAGCAGCCCGCAGACGCCCTTGAGGAGGGTCGACTTGCCGGCGCCGTTCGTGCCGAGGAGGGCGAGGAGCTCGCCGCGCCGGACGTCGAGGTCGACGCCGAACACGACCTGCACCGGCCCGTACCCGACGTCGAGGCCGCGGGTCGCCAGCACGACGTCGCCGTCGACGTGCCCCCCGATCGGCCCGTCGAGATGCCGGTCGAGATGGTGCTCCGCGGGCGCGGCCGGGGTGTCGGGCGCGCCGCGGGCGGCATCGCCGTGGCCGGCGGCGACCGCGGCCACGTCGAGGTCGATGCCGCGGCGGCGGGCGACGACGCGCAGGACCCGGTCGCGGACGACGACCAGGACCTGGCCGATGCCGCCGGGCACGGCGTAGAGGACGACCAGCAGGCCCACCCCGGTCAGCACGAGACGGAGGTCGCCGAGCCAGGTGAGGGTCTGCAGGAAGCGGAACAGCAGCACGCCGACCACCGCGCCGGACAGGCCGCCGAGCCCGCCGATGACCGCAGTCGCGAACAGCGTGATGCTGTCGACGACCGGGAAGCTCCCCGGGCTGAGGCTGTGGAGCAGCAGGACCTGGACGGCACCGGCCGTGCCGGCGATCGCGCCGGCGAGGGCGAAGCCGCCCAGGACCGAGCGGGTGGGCGGCACGCCGGCGGCCGCGGCGGCCCGGGGGTTGTCCCGCGTGGCCACGAGGACCCGACCGGTCCGGGCCCGGCGGAGCCCGGCGACGACGTACATCCACGCGGCGAGCAGGGCGAGCGCGGCGACGTAGGCCGTGTACTGGTCCTCGAGGTCGTAGCGCTGGAAGAGGATCTGGCGAGGGACGTTCGACGGCACGAGCGACGGGAAGTTGTCGACGTTCAGCAGGTAGCTGTCGAGCGCCATCGCGAACGCCAGCGTGGTCACGGCCAGGAAGAGGCCGCTGATCCGCAACGCCGGGAGACCGACGACGAGCGCCACGAGGGCACCGGCCACGCCGGCGGCGATGAGGACCAGCAGCAGGTCGAGGTCGTGGTCGACCACGAGGTTGCCGGCGACCATCCCGCCGAGGCCGGCGAGGCCGAACTGCCCGAGGCTGATGTGTCCACCCCAGCCGGTGAGCACCACGAGCGAGACGGCGAGCATCGCCCAGACCATCGCGAAGGCGGCGTCGAGCTGGGCGCTGGCCGACCACCCGGCGGGCACGACGACGGCGAGGACGGCGACGGCGAGCAGCAGCACCCGGCGACCCCAACGGACCTCCGGCAGCCGCGCGACGGCGTCGGGGACGGGGCGGAGCACGCCGACCGCCGACCAGCTCGACGCAGCCCGGGCGGCGAGGTCGCGACCCGATCGACCGTGCTGCGCGGCGAGGGCCACCACGATGACCCCGAGCACGATCGCGTCGTGGAGCGACGGGGTCCCGGGCCGGTTCCAGCGCACGAGCTGCTCGGTGACGCCGAGCCCGATGCCGGCGACGAGCGCGACCGGCAGCGACTCCATGCGCGCCACCACCGCGGCGGCGAGGGCGGGCAGCAGCACCGCGGCGCCGGTGCCGGCGACGCCGGGTGACACACCGGCGAACGGGGCCTTGGCGACGAACGTGAACGCGGCCAGCGCGCCGGCGACGGCCCAGACGATGGTCGTGTTGCGGCCGACCGGGATCCCGAGGAGGAGCGCCCGTTCCTCGTTCTCGGCGGCACCGCGGACCGCGGTCCCGACGTCGGTGCGCAGCAGGAACCACGCCAGGGCGGCGAGGATGAGCGGGGCGAGCACCACGATGAGGATCTCGTCGCCGCCGAGGGTCTTCACCCCGAGGTCGATCTCGAGCCCGATCGGCACCTCGAACGCGCCGGCCAGCGCGACGAACCCGATGGCCTTCGACGTGACGAGCTCGACGCCGGCGAGGAGCTGGGCGAGACCGATGCTCGCCACGGTGAGGACCAGGCGGGAGGTGCGCCGGAACCGGCGCAGGACGAACCGCTCGGCGGCGGCGCCGACGGCGGCACCACCGACCACGCCGAGGACGAGCACGACCGGATACGGCCAGCCGTGCTCCTTGTGCAGCCCGATCGCGAGGACGCCGAGGCAGCTGCCGAGCGCGCCATAGGCGAAGTTCACGAACCGGTTGCTGCGATACGTCAGCACGATCGCGACGGCGCCGAGGCCGGTGACCGTGCCGTAGACGACGCCGACGACGACGATCGCGAACGGCGCGACGTCGTCGAGCCAGGGCCCGGTGCCGGGCAGGGCGAGCCCGACCAGGTAGGCGGCGACGACCGCGACGGCGACGTGCGGCCACCCCGCCGGCCGGTCCCGGACGGTGGTCAGGAGACTCACCGGTCGCGGGGGATGTCGGGCGGCCCGGTCGGCAGCTCGTCGCTGCCGAAGCGGTACCGCTGCCCCGGGTTCGGGTCCACCCACGAGCCGGGCTTGCCGTTGTACGGCGACACGGCGTCGGGGTCCCAGTACATCTCGTGGTAGTCCTCCATCGGGGTGTAGTCCTCGGGCCCGAACGCCCAGAGCCCGGCGGGACCGGACGCCTCGGGGTAGGCGAACATCCCCTGCTCGAAGGTCTCGGGGGTGAGGTTCGGGCCGGCGCCCTGGACACCGATGACGAACAGGTAGAGCCCGTAGTAGATGCCGTCGACCCCGACGGCCGGCTCGTCGTCGCGCACCGTCTTGTACGCCTGGTAGCCGAACGTCTCGTACGCGGGCGCCGACGCCCCGGCGCCGAGCGGGCTGATGCCGAACGCCTGGGCCGTGAAGTCCTGCTGCCAGAGCTGCCCGAAGACGTCCTGCTCGTAGCCCGAGACGAACTCGGGGTAGTACCCGTCGCGGTTGGCGACCCCGGACAGGAACGACGGGAAGATCGGATCGCAACCGCAGAGGATCGTCGTCACGCCCTCGGCGCGGAGCTTGGGCACGATGTTGCTGGCCTGCGACGACATCGTCGTCACGTCGATCCGGTAGCTGATCGGCTCGACCTCGAACTCGTAGCCGCCCGCGGCGAGGAGCTGCTCCGTCGACCGGAGGCACTCCTGGTACCAGGAGTTGTCCGGCACGATCGCCGTGATGCGCCGGGGTCGTCCTCGGAGGTCGCCCGCGGCGAGGTCGGCCGTGCCGCCGGCCAGCCGTTTGAGGATGTACTCGCCGGCCATCTCGGTCACGGTCGAGCAGTCGGGCAGGGCGCTCCACGCGTAGGGGCGTCTCGCCGTGAACCACTCGCGTGACAGCACGGGGGCCCCGAACGCCATGACGCCCCGCCGCACGAGCGCGTCCGAGTACGGCTCGGAGCCGGCACTCAGGTCGGCGAACGAACCGAGGTCCTCGGCGACGCGCGTGGCGTCGACCTCGGCCCGGTCGCGGCCCTGGCCCTGCAACTCGGCGGCGAGCGAGCCCTGGCCCTCGTAGCGGTCGAGGACGATCTTCCGCCCGTACAACTGGAAGTTCGTGTTGAAGTACTCGACCAGCGCCTCCATCGTGCGCTCGACGTCCGCGCGGGTGTCGACGAGGTCGGCACCGAGGATCTCGGCGAGCGCCGCCTCGGCGCCGGCGTCCTGGGTCTGGCGCAGTGCCACGTGGATCTCGGTGGCCGTCACACCCCGACTGGTCGCACCGCCGTTGTCGCCCGCGAACTCGACGCACGCCGGCGAGTACGGGTCGTTGGGCACCTGGCGCGTGCGGTCGGCGCACGCGCCCGTCGCCCCGGCACCCGGAGGCGGCACCGCGCCCGAGCCGGCGGACGCGCCTCCGGTCGGCGCCCCGGCCGCCCCACCGTCGACGGTGACGGCACCGGAGCCGACGTCCGCGCCTGCCCCGGTCGGCGACGGCCCCGTGCCGGGCTGGCCATCGGCGCCGGCCTGCGTCCCCGGCGTGCCGCCCGTCGGACCGGCGACCACGGTTCCCACCGCACGGTCCGGCACCCGAGAGGGCACGAACACCGCCATGCCGACGACCAGGGCCGCGAGCATGAAGAACGGCCCGTACCCGCGCAGGACGCGCTCCCACGTGACGAACGACCCCTGCGGGACCCGGCGTTCCATGTCAGTCCTCCGTCCCGGCCGTGGCCTGGGCGTGTCGCATGGCGCGGCGATCGCCGAGCGCGAGGAGCAGGCCCAGCGCCATCGCACCGATGCCCACGGCGGCGGCGAGGTCCCGGGACCGCGCCGGGGTGCCGGTGACGAGTTGCGGGGCAGCGACCTCGACGGCGGGCGGCGGCGCCGCGACCGTGCCGGCCGGTGCGGTCGTCGTGGTCGTGAGACGCGACGACGGCCGGGCGACGGCCGGTGCGGCCGTCGCCGGTGCCGTGGGCGGCGCCGTCTCCGGCGCGGGGGCCGACGGGTTCGCGACCCCGAGGCCGGTGGTCAGCAGGACGGGCCTCGTGGTGGCCGACACCCCGCCGAGCTCGATCGTGAACGACCCCGAGCCGGTCACCGACCCGACGAGGAGGTCGCCGATGGTGAGGAGGGCACCCGACCCGCAGCTCGCCTCGAGCAGGACGTCGACGACCGCCTGCCGGGCCGGCTGGGCGAGCGTGAGCAGCTCGGAGGCGAGCAGATCGCGCGTCGCGTTCGGCTCGACCGCGATGCGCAGCGGCTCCACGAACAGCGTGCCTTCGCCGTCGCGCACGGCCGGTGGCTGCAGCCGGAGGCCCAGGTTCGCCAGGACGTCGTCGACCACGCCGATGATCTCGGCGGGGTCGACGCCCGACACGGGGGTGCCGGCGATGTCGGCCCCGCCGATGTCGAAGACGGCCTCGACCGCCTCGTCGGCGCCGGAGCGGTGGCGCACGTGCCAGCGCAGGTCGCGGAGCACGACCAGACCTCCGGCGACGGAGATCGAGGAGATGCGGACGTCGGCGACCGCTTCGCGGACGCCGTCGCCGAGGTGGCCCGAGCTGGCGGACGCGCGAGCGCCGTCGACGAGGAGGGCGCCCGGGAGCCCGAGCGGCGCGAGCTGGACGGAACCGGTCGCGGAGGGGGACTCGTCGGCACGAGCGGTGCGTTCGAAGCCGTTCTCCTCGTCGGCGCGGCCGTCACCCGCGCCGTCGTCGCGCGAGTCGACGATCATCGGTTGGGGCTGGTCCTCCTGCGGCCACAGCGGCGCCTCGCCGTCGCATCCCTGGCCGGCGAGCGACACGCCCAACGTCCCCGGGTCGACGGACCGGACGTCGGCGCGGGCGGCGGTGACCTGGTGGAGGCTCTTCACGCTGGCGAACTCACCGCCGAACGAGAACCCACCGGCCTGCGGGTCGAAGCGGACGACCCGTCCTGTGGCGAGTCCGAAGCCGGCGGGCGATTCCTCGCTGCCGAGCTCTGCGGTCGCCGGGGGGACGACCGCGGTCACGAGCAACGCAGCTCCCGCCACGCACGACACGCCTGCCGTCCATCGCCGTCCCGTTCCCCCCAGCATCGATACCGACGTTATCTGAATACCAGCGGCATGCCAACTGGGTCAGTCGGTGGCGTCGGTCGCCATCGGGAACCCACCCGAGACCTCGGCCTCGACGGCGGCGATGTCGGCGTCGACGGTGGCGGCCGACGTCGCCATGATCAGACCCCCGGCCACACCGAACGGCAAGGTCGAGGCGAGCCCCCACCGGATGCCGTGCACGTCAGCGATCGCGCCGACCATCACGCCGCCGAACACGCCGCCGAAGAGCGCGATGCACAGGCCGAGCATCGAGAACATCAGCGGCCGGAGGCGAGGCGGGCTCACGGCGCCGAGGGCCGCGGCCAGCGGCGAACTCGCGACCGAGACGCACAGGATGCCGACCCAGAGGACGGCCACCACGAGCACGATCGACGGGAGGAAGACCGCCACGCTCAGGAAGACCGAGAAGCCGGCGATGCTCGTGCCCACGAGCCGCACCGCACGCTCGGGGCTCTCGGCGAAGATCCGTTCACCCACCCGACCGCCGACGAGCGTCCCCACCAGCGACGCCGTGGCGAGGATCCCGGCGATGATGCCGCGACCACCCTCGCCGACGCCGAACTCCTCCTCGAAGAAGATCGAGCCGAACACGGCGACACCGACGAGCCCGAAGCCCAGCACCCCGATGCCGACCACCTGGCGGCGGAACGTCGGGATCCGCACGATGCGGGCGACGGCGGCTCGGAGCCGCATGTCCGACGGCGCGCCGGTGACCGAGATGGCGGCGGCGGTCACCGAACGCACCATCTGGTTCTCGGGTTCGCGCAGACGGCGGGCGGCGAGGAGCGCGACGAACGTCGGCAGCGTCAACAGGACGAATGCGAGCCGCCACGACTCGTCACCCGCGATGAGCACGCCGATCAGCCCGGCGAGCAGCGGTCCGGCGATGTTCCCGACCGGGTTCGCCGCGTTGTGCACGGCGAGCACCCGGTTCCAGCCCATCGGCGGGTAGTAGTCGGTCAGGAGCGACTTCCCGACCGGCTCGACCGAGGCCTTGCCGATGCCGGTGCCGAGTCGGGTCGCCACGAAGAGCGGGAGCCGGACGGCGGCGGCGGTCGCCGCCGAGCAGATCCCCCAGGCGAGCGCCGACCACCGCAGGATCGTCGTGCGGTCGATGCGGGTCCCGAGGTAGCCGATCGGCACCGACAGGACGATGACGAGACCGACCTGCAGGCCGACGATCGCGCCGAGGGTCGCGTTGTCGATGTCGAAGTACCGACGGATGTTGGGCGCCATCACGGCGAGGACCGCGCGGTCGAGCTCGTCGACCACGTTGAGGGTCGTCAGGATGACGATCGGGTACCAGCCCGCCGATGCCGTCACCTCGCGCAGCGGGGGGCCGTCGCCGGGGGCGAGCAGCTCCCAGGCGCGCGCCAGGCGGCTCACGCAGGTGCGCCGACGGGCACGGCCGCGGCGGGCTCGACGACGCCGCACCGCTCGAGCGCCATGCGGTGGCACGGCAACTCGGGTACGGCCCAGCGCACGAGCCGGGCCTGCAACTGCAGGAAGGGCTCGTGGACGAGCCGGGTCACGGTGTCGGGGTGGTCGGTGCCGGTCAGGCGCCGCGCCCACGCCGGCATCAGCGTCATCGACGAGTGCACGATCAGGCGACGCTCGAACTGCTCCCTCGGCGTCGCCCGCGACTCGTCGCCGGTCTCGCCGCAGAGGAAGTCGATGAACTCGACGGTCTGGCCGCTCAACGCGAGCCGGGGGCGCATCTCGGCGACGAAGGCCTCGAGATCGGCCACCGACTCCGGGACGTCGTCGGCGCCACCCATCCGGCCGATGGCCGCCTGTTCGGCGAGGTAGCGGTCCTTCTCCGCCGGAGCGAGGGGACGGTTGGTCCGCTCGAACGCCGTCATGATCGCCCACGGGATGCACGTGTGGACCCACGCGAACAGGACGGGGTCGAGGGCCCGGAACGGCACGCCGTCGGGGCGGATGCCCTCGATCCGGGCGTGGACGCCCTTCACCTGCTCGATCACCTTCGTCGCCGCGGCGGTCGTGCCGAACGTCGTCCGGAGCACGTAGCCGAGGGTGTTGCGCGCCCGGCGCTCCGGGACGACCCGATAGGTCCCGGCGTCGACGCCGGCCATCACGGACGGCTCGAGCACCTCCATGATCACCGCCGCCATCCCGGCCGCACCGACGCTGGCCAGGTCGCCGTTGATCTCCCAGGAGATGCTCCCCGGCCCGCCGGCCAGCCCCGGGTCACCCGGGTCGCCGGCGTAGATCTCCGGCTCGTCGTGCCGGCCGCCGACGGCCTCGAGATCGCGCACGATCCCGGCGCGGATGCCTTCGAACGTCGATTCGATCGTCATGCATACCGAGGTTATTCAGATACCGACGGAATGCAAGCGTGGGCGATGCGACGTGCGTCTCACCGTGGTCGGCGACAGCTGACCCGGCTCAGAACGACGGGATCGCCGGCGCCGACGGCCGCTCGGGGTCGAGCGCCGGGTCGTCCGCAGGCAGGGTCCCCGCGAACCAGGGGTCGCGCTTCCAGTCCGGCACCGGCGCGTCCCCGTCACCCCGGGGCACGAAGACCGACGGCTCCGCCGTGGCGTGGGTGTGGACGTACCGCCGGCAGTTCGGGAAGACCTCGCGGGCCCGCACGCGGACGACGAAGAGCGCGCCGGGCTCCTCCGCGGCCAGCGGGTCGTCGGGATCGACCGAGGCGTCGCCGTTGAGGCGCAGGCGCGAGCCGGTGGCGAAGTCGACGAACAGGATCCCGACCGCCGGGTTCTCGGTGAGGTTGCCGACGGAGAGGAACATGCCGTTGCCGTCGTACACGGGGAACGCGATCGTCGACGCGTCCACGACCCGAACGAACCCGGGGTCGCCACCCTTGTACGAGCACTGCGGTCGGCCGTCGGCGTCGGCGGTCGCGAGGAAGAACATGTCCCTCGCCTCGATGAAGTCGCGGAACGGCGTGACGTCGTCGCCCGCCACCTCGGCCAGGCGATCGGCGAGGCGCCGGCTGTCGTGCTCGTCCTGCAGGCGACGCTGCGAGTCTCGGTACTCCACGGCTGACCCTCCCCCTGCTCGGCGCCCCTGGGCCGGCGCCTCGTCTCCCGCGCGGACGCTACTCCGGCACGGGTCGGCGGCGAGCCTGCACGAGGGGCGAGACCACGAGGGCCAGGAGGACGAGCGGCACGACGACGACCGACGTCACCCCCACCACGCTCGCCGCACCGTGGTCGGCCGCCTCGAGCACGAGGAACGTCACGTACGCGACGTAGAACGCCACGAACATCGCGCCCTCCCAGCGTTCGATGCGGAAGCCGCGCCACACCACCGGGAGCAGGGCGGCGGTGGCGGCCAGCATCACCGGGAAGTCGATGCGCAGGGAGTCGTCACCGACCGGGATCCCGTCCGACGACACGACGCCGGTCGCCCCGAGGACGCACAGCAGGTTGAAGAGGTTCGAGCCGACGACGTTGCCGACGGCGATGTCGCGTTGGCCACGGATCGCCGCCAGCACCGACGTCGCCAACTCGGGGAGCGACGTACCGATCGCCACCACGGTCAGGCCGATGACCAGGTCGCTCACCCCGAGCTCCTCGGCGATGTCGGTCGCCGACGTCACCAGCAGCTGTGATCCGGCCACGAGGATGCCGAGACCCAGCGCGACCAGCCCGACCTGGATCGGGAGCGATTGCTCGGCGACCCCGGCCTCGAGCACCTCGACGGCGTCGTCGTACTCCTCGAGCACCTCGGGGCGCTCTCGCGTGGCCGAGCGCACGAGCCAGCCGACGTAGACCACGATCCCGGCGAACAGCACCGCGCCGTCGATGCGGCCGATCTCGTTGTCGAGCGCCAGGAGCAGCGTCGCGACGGACGCCACGAGGAGGATCGGGATGTCGAGCCGGATGATGCGTTGGTCGACGACGAGCCCACCGACCAGGGCCGCGGCGCCCAGGATCAGGAGCACGTTGCCGATGTTCGAACCCACGACGTTGCCGAGCGCGACGTCGGCGCTGCCGCCCGCCGAGGCGCTGACGCTGACCGCGAGCTCCGGGGCGCTCGTGCCGAAGGCGACGACCGTGAGGCCGATGACCACCGGCGCGATGCCGAGCCGGCCGGCGATGCCCGCGGCACCGCGCACGAGGAACTCCGCGCCGGCGACGAGGCACACCAGGCCGCCGAGGAGGGCGACGATCGTGACGCCTGACATGGACCCACCGGGTTCGGGATGGGCCGCATCCGGTCGGCGGCCAGGTGGCGAGATCGTAGCGACGCGCCGGGTGCGCGACGCGTTCGTCCGACCCGGCGATCGTCAGGCCACGCGAGACTCCTGGTCGAGCCGACACCGAACCGAGGGACGACTCATCGTCGCCGCTCGATCACGAGCACCCGAGCGTCTCGCGGTGCCGACGGCTCGAACCGGTGGCGCACGACGAACGCGCCCAGACGGAGCTCGTGATCACTCGACCAGCGGCCGATCCCGGGTGCGTCCCGGGCCGTCCACCGCCGGGCCGCCCACTCCGGGATCACGAGGTGGGCGGTCTGCAGACGGCTGCCACGATGGAGCAGACGGCGGACGAGTGCCGTCGTGATCGCGTGCGGCGGGTTGGCCACGACGTGGAACGGTCTGGTGGGCAGCCGCAGGTCGGCGGCGTCGGCGCGCACGACGGTCACCGCCGTGCGGAAGCGCTCCTCGAGCCGCCGGGCGCGTCCCGGGTGGAGCTCGACGGCGACGACACGGTGCCCGGCCTGCACCAACGGCGCCGTGATCGCGCCGACGCCCGCGCCGACGTCGAGGACGAGGGACCGCTCGGGGAGTTCAGCGTCAGCGACGAGCCGCCGTGCGGCCCGCCGTTCGAGTTGGTGGTAGCCCCACCTCGGCCGTGGCGGAGCCACGGTGACGGCGCGTCATCAGGAAGGTGACCATCGCCGACGGAGTCCACACCCGCGGCGACCCTTCCGACCAACGAGTTTCGCCGGGTGGGCGACCGACCGCTCGGGAGCCACGTTCGTCGCGTGTACATTCCGACGCTGCCGGGGCGGACCGCCGGCGACCAGGATTCCTGGGGGAGAACCGATCGAGGCACCACGGAGGCCGGATGCTGCTCACCCCACACGAACAGGAACGGTTGCTGGTCGCCGGCGCGGCCGACGTCGCTCGCCGCCGCCGCGACCGCGGCCTGCTCCTCAACCATCCGGAGGCGGTCGCCGTGCTCACGAACTGGGTGCTGGAGGCGGCCCGCGACGGCCGGTCGGTCGCCGACGTCATGGCCGCCGGTTGTGAGGTGCTCGACACCGCCGACGTCATGCCCGGCGTCGAGGTCCTGATCGACGAACTGCAGGTGGAGGCCACGTTCCCCGACGGCACCAAGCTCGTGACGCTCCACGGGCCGATCCGCCCGGCCGCGACGGAGGACGGCGACGGAGTCAGCGACGGCGAGCGGATCGTCCCCGGCGAGGTGCTCCTCGCCGACGGCGACGTCGCCCTGCTCGCCGGGCGCGACACGATCACGCTGACCGTCGTCAACACCGGTGACCGCCCGGTGCAGGTCGGCTCGCACTTCCACTTCGCCGAATCGAACGAGGCGCTGGCGTTCGAGCGGGCCGAGGCCGTCGGACGCCGGCTGGCCGTGCCCGCCGGCACCAGCGTGCGCTTCGAACCGGGGATCTCGATGGAGGTCGAGCTGGTCGCCTTCGCGGGCGCCGCCGTCACCGCCGGCTTCCGCGGCCTCTACGCGGAGGGTGCGTCGTGAGTGGCCCGATCCTGACCCGGGCGGGCTACGCCGCGCTCTACGGCCCGACCGCCGGCGACCGCATCCGTCTCGCCGACACCGACCTGCTGATCGAGATCGAGGACGACCTGTGCGGTGGCCCCGGCCTGGCCGGCGACGAGGCCGTCTTCGGCGGCGGCAAGGTCATCCGCGAGTCGATGGGCCAGTCGTTGCGCACCAGCGCCGAGGGCGCGCCCGACCTCGTGATCACGGGCGCCGTCGTGCTGGACCACTGGGGGATCGTCAAGGCCGACGTCGGCGTCAAGGACGGCCGGATCGTCGCGCTCGGCAAGGCCGGGAACCCGGACACGATGGACGGCGTGCACCCCGACCTGGTGATCGGGCCGTCGACCGAGGTGCTGGCCGGCAACGGCAAGATCCTGACGGCGGGGGCGATCGACTGCCACGTGCACCTCATCTGCCCCCAACTGCTCGACACCGCGCTGGCGACGGGCATCACCACGATCATCGGCGGCGGCACCGGCCCCGCCGAGGGCAGCAAGGCGACGACCGTCACGGCCGCGCCCTTCTACCTGTCGGGGATGCTCACCTCGATGGACGCGTGGCCGATCAACGTCGCGCTGCTCGGCAAGGGCAACACCGTCTCGGCCGACGCGATGCACGAGCAGTTGCGGGCCGGTGCGAGCGGCTTCAAGCTCCACGAGGACTGGGGCTCGACACCGGCGGCGATCGACGCCTGCCTCGGCGTGGCCGACGCGGCCGGCGTGCAGGTCTCGCTCCACACCGACACGCTCAACGAGGCCGGGTTCGTCGAGACCACGCTCGGCGCCATCGCCGGACGGTCGATCCACTCGTACCACACCGAGGGTGCGGGCGGCGGCCACGCGCCCGACATCATCACGGTCGCCGGCGAGCCCAACATCCTGCCGAGCTCCACCAACCCGACGCGGCCGCACACGGTGAACACCGCCGACGAGCACCTCGACATGCTCATCGTCTGCCACCACCTCAACCCGTCGGTGCCCGAGGACCTCGCCTTCGCCGAGAGCCGGATCCGGCCCTCGACGATCGCCGCCGAGGCCGTGCTC
>JBHIXO010000068.1:0-14451 GCA_041984725.1 Acidimicrobiales bacterium
TCGCCGCCGGCACGCTCGCCAAGGCGCTCCTGTCGCACCTCGGCGTCGACGTCGTCTCGCACGTGATCCAGATGGGCCAGGCGCGGGCCACCGCCGGGCTCCGGCCGCTGCCGTCTGACCTGAAGGCGGTCGACGAGAACGACGTCCGGTGCTTCGACGCCACCGCCACCGAGGCGATGGTCACCGAGATCAAGGCCGCGGCCAAGGAGGGTGACAGTCTGGGCGGCGTCGCCGAGGTGCTCGCCTACGGCGTCCCCGTCGGGCTCGGGAGCCACGTCCACTGGGACCGCAAGATCGACGCCATGCTCGCCCAGGCGCTGATGAGCATCCAGGCGGTCAAGGGAGTCGAGGTCGGCGACGGTTTCGAGGTCGCCGGCCGGCGGGGGAGCGAGGCCCACGACCCCATCGCCCTCGCCGAACCCACCCCCGGCAACCCGGCCGGGTTCCAGCGCGAGTCCAGCCTGGCCGGCGGGGTCGAGGGCGGGATCACCACCGGTGAGCTGGTGGTGGCCCGGGCGGCCATGAAGCCGCTCGCCTCACTCAACAAGCCGGTGCTCAAGACCGTCGACACCGCCACGAACGAGGAGGCGGTGAGCTTCAAGGAGCGCACCGACGTCACCGCGGTCCCCGCCATGGGCGTCGTCGCCGAGACGATGGTCGCCCTCGTCCTCGCCGGTGAGGCGCTGCGCAAGTTCGGTGGCGACTCGCTCGACGAGCTGACCCGCAACCACCGGTCGTACCTCGACCAGGTGGGACGGGGCATCGGCGGGTGACGTCGTGATCGCCGTCACCGTTCCCCTGGCCGACCGCAGCTACGAGGCGCTGGTCGGGCACGGTGTCCGCGACCGGCTCCCCGACCTGGTGCCCGAGCGTGCCCGCCGGGTCGCGGTCGTGACCCAGGAGGGCATCCCCTTCGACGTCGACCCGGGCCGTGAGCACCGCGTGTTCCCGATCGGTGCCGGCGAGGCCCACAAGTCGCTGGCCACCGTCGAGGCGCTGTGCCGCGAGTGGGCCGCGTGGGGTCTGACCCGCGCCGACTGCGTCGTCGCCGTCGGCGGCGGGATGGTCACCGACACGGCCGGCTTCGCGGCCGCCAGCTACCACCGCGGCACGGCGGTCGTGCACGTCGCCACCTCGCTGCTCGGCATGATCGACGCCGCCATCGGCGGCAAGACCGGGGTGAACCTGCCCGAGGGCAAGAACCTCGTCGGTGCCTTCTGGCAGCCGAGCGGGGTGCTGTGCGACCTGGACGCGCTCGACACGCTGCCCCCGCGCGAACTGCGCGCCGGGTTCGGCGAGCTGGCCAAGTACCGCTTCCTCCCCGGGGGCGACGACCTCGACCGGCTCGACCTCGAAGCTCAGGTCGCCCAGTGCATCCGGATCAAGGCCGAGGTCGTCGCGTCCGACGAGCGCGAGGGGGGCCGGCGGGCCATCCTCAACTACGGCCACACGCTGGCCCACGCCATCGAGACGGCGGGGGAGTACGACCTGCGCCACGGTGAGGCGGTCGCCATCGGGCTGGTGTACGCCGCCGAGCTGGCCCGCCACCTCGGCCGGATCGACGCCGACCGGGTCGAGGTCCACCGGGCGATGCTCCGGCGCTACGACCTCGCCGACCGGCTCCCCGAGGCCCTGGCCCGGCGGGTCGACGACGACACCCTCCTCGGCCTGATGGCCCGCGACAAGAAGGCGATCGACGGACTGACCTTCGCGCTCGACGGTCCCGCCGGCGTCGAGATCGTCGCGGGTGTCGCCCCCGACGACGCCCGGGCCGCACTCCCGGCGGTCCGGTGAGCGCCACCACCGTCGGGCCCGAGGGCGACCTGCCCCCGCTCCGCACCGCCGAGCGCGCCGGCCGTCTCCGACCCCTCGTCGCCGCCGAGGCGTGCGACGCCGTCGTCGTCACCGATCCCGTCGACATCCGCTACCTCACCGGCTTCACGGGGTCGAGCGGCGTCGTCGTGGTCGACGATGCGGTCACGCTCGTGACCGACGGGCGCTACGAGGAGCAGTCGGCGTTGCAGCTCACCGCCGCCGGCGTGGACGCCGACGTCCTCATCACCCGTACGCCGGCGACCGCGCTCGCCGCCCGTCTCGCGGGCGCCGGCCGGGTCGCCCTCCAGGCCGAGCACGTGACCTGGCAGCGCCAGCGCGAGTGGGCCGCCGCGCTCGACGCCGAGGTGGTCGCCACCGTCGGGCTCGTCGGCGCACTCCGCGCGGTCAAGGAGCCCGGCGAGGTCGCCCGCCTCCGCCGGGCGGCGGCCATCGCCGACGACGCCCTCGCCGCCACCCGGGGCCTGCTCGCCGACCGCCCCACCGAGCGGCGGTTCGCCCGCGCGCTCGAGGCCGCCATGCTCGAACGTGGTGCCGAGGCGCCCTCGTTCGAGACGATCGTCGCGAGCGGGCCCAACAGCGCCCGCCCCCATGCTCGTCCCTCCGACCGGGTGGTGGGTTCGTCGGGCGAGCCCGAACTCGTCGTGGTGGACTTCGGCGCCACCGTCGACGGCTACCACTCCGACATGACCCGGACCCTCGTCGTCGGCGACCCGACCGACGACCAGGCGGCGTGGATCGCGGCGGTCGCCACCGCGCAGCGGGCGGGCATCGCGGCGGTCGCCGACGGCGTGCCCGCCGCCGGCATCGACGACACGTGCCGGTGCTCGCTCGACGCCGCCGGGCTCGGCGACGCCTTCGTCCACGGCACCGGCCACGGCATCGGGCTCGTGATCCACGAGTCGCCGTGGCTCACCACCGAGTCGACCGACGCGCTCGAGGCGGGCAACTGCGTCACGGTCGAACCCGGGGTGTACCTGCCCGGCCGGGGTGGGGTGCGCATCGAGGACTCGGTGGTGGTGACGGCCGACGGGTGCGACCTGCTCACCGGTGCGCCCTACGACCTCGTGCCCTGAACGGCAGCGCCGCCACCACCCGGGACGACGGGCGTCGGCGGACGGCGCGCCCGGGATTTTCGCGGCCGGGGGCGGGGTGCGACGATGTCGGGATGGCAACGGTCTCGACCAACGACCTCAAGAACGGCATGTGCCTCGACATCGCCGAGGGCCTCGTGCAGGTCCAGGACTTCCAGCACGTCAAGCCCGGCAAGGGCGGGGCGTTCGTCCGCACCACGCTGAAGAACCTCCGGACCGGGTCGGTCATCGACAAGACGTTCCGCGCCGGCGAGAAGGTCGAGCAGGCCATCATCGACCGCCGGGAGTTCCAGTTCCTCTACAAGGACGGCACCGACTACGTCTTCATGGACGCCGAGACGTACGACCAGATGACCGTGAGCCCGACGACGCTCGGCGACGCGACGAACTACCTCATCGAGCAGAACTCCGCGACGCTGATGATGTACGGCACCGAGATCGTCGGCGTCGAGCTGCCCCCCTCGGTCGAGCTCGTCGTCGCCAACACCGAACCCGGCCTCCAGGGCGACCGGTCGAGCGGCGGCACGAAGCCGGCCACGCTCGAGACCGGCTACGTCGTGCAGGTGCCGTTGTTCATCGACACCGGCGAGCGGCTGAAGATCGACACGCGCACCGGCGAGTACCAGTCCCGCGCCTGACATGGCCACCGGTACCCGGCGCGAAGCCCGGGAACGGGCGGTCGAGCTGCTCTACGAGGCCGACACCAAGGACGTCGACCCGATCGACGTCGTCGACGCGCTCCCGCTGCCCACCGACCCCTACGCCGTCGAGCTCGCCCGCGGCGTCGTCGACCACCGCATCGAGATCGACGCCGTCCTCGGCCGGCTCGCCACCAACTGGTCGGTGGCGCGCATGGCGGCGATGGACCGCACCGTCCTGCGGCTCGGCGTCCTCGAGCTCGCCACCCAGCTCGACGTGCCCCGCGGCGCGTGCCTCGCCGAGGCGGTCGAGCTCGGCGGCCGCTACGGCTCGACCGACGACACGTCCCGGTTCGTGAACGGCGTGCTCGCCAAGGTCGCCGACGAGGTGCGGGGCACCGACGGCGCCGCGCCCGCTCGGCCCTGGTCCCCGATCGACGTCGTCGTCTTCGACATGGACGGCGTGATCCGGCACTGGACCGGCGAGGACATCCGTGCCTTCGAGGCCGAGCACGGGCTCCCCGACGGCGCGGTCGGCACCGTCGCCTTCGCCCAGCCGCTGTTCGGCGACGCGATGACCGGCACCATCTCCGGCGAGGAGTGGGCGGCCGAGATCGGGCGCCGGTTGGCCGAGGCCCACGCGGCCGTGACCCCCGATGCCGGCGAGGCGCTGTGGCGTTCGACGCGGTGGGCCGTCGACGACGACGTGGTGAGCGTCGTGCGCGACCTGCGCGCCGCCGACCAGCGGGTCGCCCTGTTCTCCAACGCCACGACCCTGCTCGAACGCGACCTGGCCACCATCGGCATCGACGACTGCTTCGACCACGTGGCGAACTCGGCGCGCATCGGGCTCGTCAAACCCGAGGTCGCCGCCTTCGAGCGCGTCGCCGCCGACCTGGGCGTCGAGCCGGCCCGCCTCCTCTTCGTCGACGACCGGCCCGAGAACGTGGCGGGTGCCGTGGCCGCCGGCTGGCACGCCGTGCGGATGCCCGCCGGCGACGGCGCTGCGGCCCGGCTGCGCGGCCTGCTCGCCCGCCTCGGCGTCGCCGGTGCTGCCGACGCCGCCTGACGGGCTCCGCCACTGGCGCCCGGCCGACGCCGACGCGCTGGCCGCCGCCTGGGCCGACCCGGCGATCCGGGCCTGGAACCCCGTACCGGACGGCGCCGACGCCGCCGCGTGGATCGCCGGCACCGCCGACCGGTGGGCGCAGCGCCGCGCGCTCGACCTCGTCGTCGAGGGCCCGGCGGGGGAGGTGGCCGGCGAGGTCGGGCTGGCGAACCTCACCCGCGACCCCGAGCGCGCCGAGGTCGGCGTGTGGACGGCCGCGGGCCACCGACGCTCGGGGGTGGCCGCCCGCGGGGTCTCCACTCTCAGCCGGTGGGCGCTGACCGACCTCGGCTTCGACCAGCTCTGGGCGCGCACCGACCCCGCCAACGCCGCCGCCGAGGCGCTGTTCGCCGGCCTGGGATGGGACCGGCTCGGCGTCCGGTCCGGATCTGCCGTCTGGTCGCGCGCCGCGGCGGTGCTACGTTGACCTCCTGACCGTGAAGCGGGTCCCGTGAGGCCCGAACGGACAGGAAGGCGCCGAATGGCCGAACGCGAACGTCGATTGTCACGCCCCTTCGGGGGCGTTTTCGTTGCCCGGTCCCGGGTCATGGACGCCGACGACCTCCGCCGGGCGACGTGGCGGATGGCCAACGAGATCGTCGAGGCCAACGCCGGCCTCGAGGACGTCGTGCTCATCGGCCTGCAGACCGGCGGTGTCCCGATGGCCCATCGCCTCGCCGAGGCGCTGGCCGACATCACGCTCACGTCCGACGGCGAGCAGGTCGACGTCCCGATCGGCGTCCTCGACGTCGCCTTCCACCGCGACGACATCGGCTTGCGGCCCGTCCTCCCCGAGGCCGTCACCGACGTCCCCTTCGACCTCGACGGGTCCGTCGCGGTCCTCGTCGACGACGTCCTCTTCACCGGACGCACCATCCGGGCCGCCCTCGACGCCATCACCACCTTCGGCCGGCCCCGCGCCGTGCAGCTCGCGGTCATGGTCGACCGCGGCCACCGCGAGCTGCCGATCCGGCCCGACTTCGTCGGCAAGAACCTGCCGACCCGCCGCGACGAGGTGGTCGACGTCCACGCCGACGGCGTCGACCTCGGCGAGGTGCAGAAGTGACCGACCTGCTGTCCATCTCCGAGCTGGAGCGGCGCGACATCGAGCGGCTGCTCGATCTCACCGACCGCTTCACCGAGGTGTCGGCCCGCCCGATCCCGAAGGTGCCCGCGCTGCGGGGCAAGACCGTCGTCAGCCTGTTCTACGAGGACTCGACGCGGACCCGGATGAGCTTCGACACCGCCGCGAAGCGGCTGTCGGCCGACACGATGAACTTCTCGGTGTCGACCTCGTCGGTCAAGAAGGGCGAGTCGCTGCGCGACACCGCGATGACGATCGAGGCCATGGGTATCGACTGCGTCGTCGTGCGCCACCGGTCGGCCGGCGTGCCCTGGCAGCTCACCCGCTGGGTCGACGCCGCCGTCGTCAACGCCGGCGACGGCTGGCACGCCCACCCCACGCAGGCGTTGCTCGACTGCTACACGATCCGCCAGCACCGCGGCTCGCTCGACGGGATGCGCATCGCCATCGTCGGCGACATCAAGCACAGCCGGGTCGCCCGTTCCGACATCGCCGCGTTCACGCGGCTCGGTGCCGAGGTCGTGCTCGTCGCCCCGCCGACGCTGCTGCCGCCCTGCGTCGACGTGTTCCCCGTCACCGTGAGCCACGACCTCGACGCCGTGCTGCCCACGGTCGACTGCGTCTACCTGCTGCGCATGCAGCAGGAGCGCATGACGGAGGCGCTCGTGCCCAGCCTGCGCGAGTACACGGCGACGTACGGCCTCACGACCGACCGGGCCCGCCTGTTGCGCGACGACGCGCTGCTCATGCACCCCGGGCCGATCAACCGGGGGGTCGAGGTCGCGCCCGAGCTCGCCGACGACGCCCGCTCGGTGATCGTCGAGCAGGTCCGGCACGGGGTGTCGGTGCGGATGGCCGTGCTGTTCCTGCTGCTCGGCTCCGGCACCGATCTCGTCCCACCCGCCGATCCGCCCCCCGACCGGATCGTCACCGCCGCCGCCCCCGGAGGTTCCCCCGATGCCTGACGCCGCCTTCGTCATCAAGGGAGGTCGCCTCGTCGACCGGACGGGGGTGCGCAGCGGCGACGTCGTCGTCGGCGACGACGGCACGATCCTCGCCGTCGGCCCCGGCCTCGACGCCCCGGTCGTGCTCGACGCCGGCGGCTGCGTGGTGAGCCCCGGCTTCGTCGACATCCACACCCACCTCCGCCAGCCCGGCAAGGAGGAGGCCGAGACGATCGAGACCGGCGCCCGCGGCGCGGCGGCCGGCGGCTACACCTGCGTGCTGGCCATGCCGAACACGACGCCGGCCATCGACTCGGCGTCGGTCGCCCGCGAGGTCCTCGAGCTCGGCCGCCACGCCCCGTGCGACGTGCGCACGTCGGCGGCGATCACGGTCGGACGGAAGGGCGAGCAGCTCAGCCCGATCGCCGAGCTCGCCGAACTGGGCGTCCGCTTCTTCACCGACGACGGCGACGGCGTCCAGGACACGCGTCTCATGCGTCGGGCGATGGAGTACGCGTCGGCGCTCGACGTCGTGCTCGCCCAGCACTGCGAGGACGATGCCCTCGCCGGCGGCGGGCACATGCACGAGGGGGAGTGGTCGAGCCGGCTCGGCATCCCGGGCCAGCCCGCCGAGGCCGAGGAGCTGATGGTGATGCGCGACATCGCCCTCGCCCGCCTCACCGGTGCCCGGATCCACTTCCAGCACCTGTCGACCGACGGCTCGGTCGCCATGGTGCGCGCCGCCAAGGCCGGTGGCCTGCCGATCACCTGCGAGGCGACCACCCACCACTTCACGCTGACGCACGAGCGGTGCTCGACCTACGACCCCGTGTTCAAGGTGAACCCGCCGCTGCGGACCGACGACGACGTCGCCGCCGTGAAGGCCGGGTTGGCCGACGGCGCCATCGACTGCATCGCCACCGACCACGCCCCGCACACGCCCGACAGCAAGGAACAGCCCTTCGACGAGGCGCCCCCCGGCATGCTCGGTCTGGAGACCGCGCTCGCCCTCGCCCTGACCGAGCTGACGGGCCCGAGCGGGGCCGGTCTCGAGATCGAGGACGTCGTGGGTCTGTTGTCGTGGCGTCCAGCCGCCATCCTGGGAGTCCAGGACCGGCACGGCGGCCCGATCACCGAGGGCGCCCCCGCCAACCTGGCCGTGTTCGACCCCGACGAGGAG
Organism: Acidimicrobiales bacterium; assembly: GCA_041984725.1. GTDB lineage: Bacteria > Actinomycetota > Acidimicrobiia > Acidimicrobiales > Salinilacustritrichaceae > Salinilacustrithrix. The sequence goes on from JBHIXO010000068.1 coordinate 7,882, forward strand.
TGGACCGTGGACGGAGCCACGATGCAGAGCCGCAGCCGCAACACCCCCTACGCCGGACGCCGCCTCCGCGGTCGCGTCCGCCACACCGTGCTCGAGGGCGAGGCGGTCGTGCGCGACGGGGAGGTCCAGCGATGAGCGGCGGCAGCAGGCCCATTCGCGACGCCGCCCTGGTGCTCGCCGACGGTTCGACCTTCGAGGGCGAGTGGTTCGGCGCCGACCCGGGCGACTCGGGTCTCGCCTCCGGCGAGGTCGTGTTCAACACCGCGCTCACCGGCTACCAGGAGATCATCACCGACCCGTCCTACGCCGGGCAGATCGTGACCTTCACGTACCCGCACATCGGCAACTACGGCACCACGCCCGCCGACGACGAGAGCCGCCGGCCGTTCTGCCGGGGCGTTGTCATCCGCGACCTCGCCACCCGCCGTTCGAGCTGGCGCAGCGACGACGACCTCGACGGGTTCCTGTTGCGGCACGGCGTCCCGGGCATCGGCGGCATCGACACCCGCCGCCTCACCCGCCTCATCCGCGACCACGGCGCCATCCCCGGCGCGTTCGGCCCGCTCGATCGCACCGACGAGGCCACCCTGAAGCAGGCCGCGGCCGACGAGCCCGGCACCGCGGGCGTCGACCTCGTCAGCGAGGTCACCACGCCCGAGCGCTACCGCTTCGGCGACGGCCCGCTGCGCGTCGCGGCCTACGACTTCGGGATGAAGACCTCGATCCTCGAACAGCTCGGCGCGTTCGCCACCGTCGACGTCTTCCCGGCGTCGACGAGCGCGGCCGAGGTCCTCGACGCCGGCCCCGACGGGATCTTCCTGTCCAACGGCCCGGGCGACCCCGAGATGGTCGGCGGTGCGGTCGACGAGATCCGGCTCCTGCTCGGCTCGTCGGTCCCGGTGTTCGGCATCTGCCTCGGCCACCAGGTCCTCGGTCTCGCCGCGGGCGCCCGCACGGTCAAGCTGCCGTTCGGCCACCACGGCGGCAACCACCCCGTCCGCGACGTCGCGTCCGGCCGGATCGACATCACCAGCCAGAACCACAACTTCGCGGTCGACCCCGACTCGCTCGGCGGCATCGCCGAGGTCACGCACGTGAACCTCAACGACGGCGTGTGCGAGGGCATGCGCCTGCTCGACGCGAACGCCTGGTCGGTCCAGCACCACCCCGAGGCCGGGCCCGGACCCCACGACGCCCGCCACCTCTTCGACGCCTTCAAGACCCGGATGGAGAACCGCTAGCCATGCCCCGCCGTGAGGACATCGAGTCGATCCTGATCCTGGGGTCCGGCCCCATCGTCATCGGCCAGGCCTGCGAGTTCGACTACTCCGGGACCCAGGCGTGCAAGGTCCTCCGCGAGGAGGGCTACCGCGTCATCCTGCAGAACTCGAACCCGGCCACGATCATGACCGACCCCGAGTTCGCCGACGCCACCTACGTCGAACCCCTCGACGTCGAGCACGCCACCCGCATCATCGAACAGGAGCGGCCCGACGTCGTGCTGCCCACGCTCGGCGGCCAGACCGGCCTGAACCTGGCGATGGAGCTGTTCGAGGCCGGCGTGATCGGCGTGCCCGGCACGCCCGAGATGATCGGCGCGAACGCCGAGGCCATCGCCACCGCCGAGGACCGCCAGCGCTTCAAGGACGCCATGGTCGGCATCGGGCTCGACGTGCCGTCGTCGGCCACCGCCCACACGATGGAGCAGGCCCGCGAGGTCGTCGCCGAGATCGGACTGCCGGTCGTCATCCGCCCCGCCTACATCCTCGGCGGCAAGGGCACCGGCATCGCGTCGACGCCCACCGAGTTCGAGCGCATGGCCAAGTTCGGCCTCGACGCCAGCCCGATCTCCGAGATCCTGATCGAGTCCTCGATCAAGGGCTGGAAGGAGTACGAGCTGGAGGTGATGCGCGACCGCGCCGACAACTGCGTGATCATCTGCTCGATCGAGAACCTCGACCCCATGGGCGTCCACACCGGCGACTCGATCACGGTCGCCCCCGCCCAGACGCTCTCCGACGTCGAGTACCAGACGATGCGCGACGCCGCCTTCGCCTGCATCCGTCGGGTCGGCGTCGAGACCGGCGGTTCCAACGTGCAGTTCGCCACCAACCCCGAGAACGGCGAGATGGTCGTGATCGAGATGAACCCGCGCGTGAGCCGGTCGAGCGCGCTCGCCTCGAAGGCGACGGGGTTCCCGATCGCCAAGATGGCCGCCAAGCTCGCCGTCGGGTACACGCTCGACGAGATCCCGAACGACATCACCAAGATGACCCCGGCCAGCTTCGAGCCGTCGATCGACTACGTCGTCACCAAGGTGCCCCGCTGGGCGTTCGAGAAGTTCCCAGGCCAGGCCGACGTCCTCGGCACGTCGATGCAGTCGGTGGGGGAGGCCATGGCGATCGGCCGGACGTTCCCCGAGTCGATGCAGAAGGCGCTCCGGTCGCTCGAGCAGGGCCGGGCTGGACTCAACTGCGATCCGGGTGAGGCCCAGCTCGACGCGCTCGACGACGACGAGCTGCTGGCGCGGGCGGCGGTCGCCACCCCTGACCGGCCGTTCCAGCTCGAGGCGTGCCTGCGCCGCGGGATGTCGATCGAGCAGGTCGCCGACGCGACCCAGGTCGACCCCTGGTTCCTCGACCAGCTGCAGCGCATCGTCGACGAGCGCCGGCACCTGGCCGAGATCGGCTTCGGCAACGTCGGCCGGCGCGACCTCCGACGCGCCAAGCGGCTCGGGTTCAGCGACGCCCAGCTCGCCCACCTCTGGCAGGTCGACGAGGCCCTCGTGCGGGCCAAGCGGGTCGAGCACGGCGTCACGCCCACGTTCAAGACGGTCGACACGTGCGCCGCCGAGTTCGAGGCGACCACGCCGTATCACTACTCGACGTGGGAGGACACCGACGAGATCGTCGACACCGGCCGGCCTCGGGTCATCATCCTCGGCTCGGGGCCGAACCGCATCGGCCAGGGCATCGAGTTCGACTACTGCTGCGTCCACGCCAGCTTCGCCCTGCGCGACGCCGGCTACGAGACCGTGATGGTGAACTGCAACCCGGAGACGGTGTCGACCGACTACGACACCTCCGACCGGCTCTACTTCGAGCCGCTCACCTCCGAGGACGCCCTCAACATCATCGAGGCCGAGCGGGCGTCGGGGAACCTGGTCGGCGTCATCGTCGGCCTCGGCGGCCAGACCCCGCTGAAGCTGTCCGGCGTCCTGCCCGAGGGCACCGTCCTCGGCACCAGCCCGGCGTCGATCGACCTCGCCGAGGACCGCGACCGGTGGAACCAGCTGTGCGCCGACCTCGGCATCCCCCAGCCGGAGGGCGGTACCGCCGTCGACCTCGACGGCGCCCGCCGCATCGTCGACCGCATCGGCTACCCCGCGCTGCTCCGCCCGAGCTACGTGCTCGGCGGCCGGGCCATGGAGATCGTGTACGACGACGCCGGCCTGGAGCGGGCCATGGAGGAGCTCGCCGGATTCGGCTCGCTCGGGCGCGAGGGGGGCCTGTCGGCCGAGCGCCCCGTGCTCATCGACCGGTTCCTCGAGGAGGCCACCGAGGTCGACGTCGACGCGCTGCGCGACGCCACCGGCGAGGTCGTCATCGGTGGCGTGATGGAACACGTCGAGGAGGCGGGGGTGCACTCCGGCGACTCGGCCTGCTCGATCCCGCCGCACTCGCTGCGCGACGAGACGGTCGCCACGATCGAGGAGTACGCCCGTCGGCTCGCCGACGCGCTCGACGTCGTCGGTCTGCTCAACGTGCAGTTCGCCGTCCGCCACGAGCCCGCCACCGACGAGCACGGCGCCACCGACGCCGTCTACGTGATCGAGGCCAACCCCCGTGCCAGCCGCACGGTGCCGTTCGTCGCCAAGGCCACGGGCGTCCCGCTGGTCAAGGTCGCCGCCCGGGTCATGGTCGGCGCCACGCTCGCCGAGCTGCGCGCCGAGGGCCTGTTCGGCGACCCGCTCATCCCGGTCCGCACCGGGCAGGGGAGCCACGTCGCCGTGAAGGAGGCGGTCCTCCCGTTCAACCGCTTCCCCGACGCCGACCAGGTGCTCGGCCCCGAGATGCGCTCGACCGGCGAGGTGATGGGCATCGACCGCACCTTCGGCCTGGCGTTCGCCAAGTCGCAGCTCGCGGCCGGTGACCGGCTCCCCGAATCGGGCACGGTGTTCTTCTCGCTCGCCGATCGCGACAAGCCCCAGGGACGGGTCGCGGCCCGGGCGTTCGTCGACCTCGGCTTCTCGATCGCGGCCACGTCCGGGACCGCGGACGACTTCGAGTCCGACGGCATCCCGGTCAAGACCCGGGTCGCGAAGATCGGGGAGGAGGACCCGCTCCGCGCCGACGGCGCACCGACCGCGGTCGACCTCATCGAGGCCGACGAGATCGTGCTCGTCGTGAACTGCCCGCGCGGTCGCGCACCGCGGTCCGACGGCGACTACATCCGGTCCGCCGCGGGCGCCAACCGGGTCCCCCTGCTCACCACGGCCGCCGGGGCCATCGCCACGGCCGAGGGCATCCGCGACCGGGGTGCCCACGCCGGCCGGGTGCGCTCGCTGCAGGACCACCACGCCCACGGGGCGGCGGCGGGCGGCGTGTGAGCCGTCCGGGCTGCGACCTCACCGCCCGCATCGGGTCGGTCACGCTCCCGAACCCGGTGCTCACGGCGTCGGGCACCGCGGGGCACGGGACGGAGCTCGGCGCCTACGTCGACCTGGCGTCGCTGGGCGCGGTCGTCGTCAAGTCGCTCGCCGCCTACGAGTGGGCCGGCAACCCGCCGTTGCGCGTCCACGGCACGCACGGCGGCATGGTCAACTCGGTCGGGCTCCAGGGTCCGGGCGTGGCTGCGTGGCGGCGTGACCGGCTCCCGGCGCTGCTCGACACCGGCGCCCGCGTCGTCGCCTCGATCTGGGGCCGGTCGGTCGACGACTACGCCCGCGCCGCCGAGCTCCTCGCCGGCTGTCCCGCCGGTGTCGTCGCCGTCGAGATCAACCTGTCGTGCCCCAACACCGAGGCCGGCGGTGCGCTCGTCGCCCACGACCCCGACCTGTCGGCGACCGTGGTCGACGTGGCCGGCGCCGCCGGGCTGCCGCGCTGGGCGAAGCTCAGCCCCAACACCGAACGCGTGGCCGAGGTCGCCGGTGCCGTCGCCGATGCCGGCGCCGAGGCGGTCACCCTCGTGAACACCGTGCTCGGCATGGCCATCGACCCGCTGACCGGGGCCTACCGGCTCGGCTCGGGCGACCGCGGCGGCGGGCTCTCCGGGCCCGCCATCCACCCGGTCGCCGTCCGCATCGTCCACGACGTCCACCGGACCCACCCCGACCTCCCGATCCTCGGCGTCGGCGGGGTGTCGACCGGTGCCGACGCGCTCGAACTGCTCCGAGCCGGCGCCTCGGCCGTCCAGGTGGGGACGGCGACGTTCGCCGACCCCCGCGCCTGCCGGCACGTCCTCGAGCAGCTCACGGACCTGCTGGGAACCGTCGGGGCCACGGGTCTGGCCGACGTGGTGGGCGCCGTCGGCACGTGATGGACCCCGCACCGGACGACCGCCTCGTCGCGACCGGCATCCGGCACGCCTTCGGCGACCGGGTCGTGCTCGACGACGTCGACCTCGAGGTGACGCCCGGTCGCGTCGTCGGGCTGCTCGGTCCGAACGGGGCCGGGAAGACGACCCTGATGCGCATCCTCTTCGGCGTCCTCGACCCTGACGGCGGCGCCATCCGCTGGCGTGGTCGGCCGGCGTCGGGGGCCGATCGCCACACGTGGGGGTACATGCCCCAGGAGCGCGGTCTGTACCGCGACATGCGCGTCATCGACCACCTGGTGTGGCTCGCCCGCCTCCACGGCCTGTCCGCGACGGACGGCCGCGAGCGGGCCGACCGCCTGCTCGACGACCTCGGCATCGGCGAGCGGGCCGGTGACGAGATCAAGGACCTGTCGGGGGGCATGGCGCAACGGGTCCAGCTCGCGGCAGCGATGGTCCACGGCCCCCAGGTGCTCGTCCTCGACGAGCCGTTCGCCGGTCTCGACCCGACCGCGGTCGGCTTCCTGTCCGACGTCGTGCGTTCCTACGCCGACCAGGGCGGACACCTGCTCTTCTCGAGCCACCAGCTCGACCTGGTCGAGGACCTGTGCGAGTCGATCACGATGATCGACCGGGGCCGCGTCGTCCTGCGCGGCGCGGTGCGCGAGCTCAAGGCCCGCAGCGAGGCCCGGGTGCTGCGCGTCGACGCCCACCTCCCGGACGATCTCGTCGAGCGACTCGGCGGCGAGGTCGCCGCGCGCGACGCCTCCGGGACCCGCCTCCGACTCGCCCCGGGGGCCGATGCCGGCGGGGCACTCGACGCGATCCGGTCCGCCGTCGCCGTCACCGACTTCGGCGTGGAGGCACCGTCGCTGTCCGAGCTGTTCCTGGCCGCCGTCGACCGCACCGACGTCGAGGACGCCGGAGTCGCCCGGTGAACGGGCTCGCCCAGTTCCGTCTCGTGGCCGGGCGCGAGGTCCGCGAGAGCATGCGCCGCCGGTCGGTGCGGATCGTCCTCGCCGTCCTCGCCGTCGC
>JBHIXO010000069.1:0-14379 GCA_041984725.1 Acidimicrobiales bacterium
GACGACCTGATCCGGTTCGGGACCTTCAACGCGGCCTCGGCCCGCTTCCTGCAGGCGTGCATCGTCGGCCGCCTCAACGTGATCGTGTCGGGCGGTACCGGTACCGGTAAGACGACGACGCTGAACGTGCTGTCGAGCTTCATCCCCGACGGCGAGCGCATCTGCACCGTGGAGGACGCGAAGGAGCTCCAGCTCCACCAGGAACACGTGCTCAGCATGGAGACCCGGCCGCCCAACATCGAGGGCAAGGGCGCCATCACCATCCGAGACCTGGTCCGCAACACGCTGCGCATGCGTCCCGACCGGGTGGTCGTGGGCGAGTGTCGTGGCGGCGAGGCGCTCGACATGCTCCAGGCCATGAACACCGGCCACGACGGCTCGATCACCACCGTGCACTCGAACAGCCCGCGGGACACGTTGTCCCGCATCGAGACGATGACGCTCATGTCGGGCTACGACCTGCCGGTGCGGGCCATCCGCGAGCAGATGGCGTCGGCCATCGACGTGATCGTCCACCTCATGCGCCTGCGCGACGGCACCCGCCGCGTCACCCACATCACCGAGGTCCAGGGCATGGAGGGCGACGTCATCACCCTCCAGGACATCTTCCTGTTCGACTACGGCATGGGCGTCGACGAGCACGGCCGGTTCCGGGGTCACCTCAAGGCGACGGGCGTGCGTCCCAAGTTCGCCGAGAAGCTCGCCGACCACGGCATCAAGCTCGGTCCCGAGGTCTTCCAGCCCGAGGCCATGGCCCGCCGGGCGGTGAAGGGCTGAGCCCGATGGGCCGTCGCCGCACACCGCACCTCGCTGCTGCGCTCGCCTTCGTCGTCCTGCTCGTCGCGGGCGTGTCGGGCGGCGCCGCAGCGCAGGAACCGTCCGACTCGTCGGGCGACACGCTCTCGGTCCGGACGATCGACGGGCGCGATCCCGACGCGGTCGAGATCGAGTTCTTCTACGACGGACCCCGCGACGCCGTGCCCGACCTCGTCGTGCGCGAGTCCGGCGCGATCGTCGAGAACACGGCGCCCGTGCGCCTCGACGCCGACACGGCGTTCGGGATCGTCCTCGCCATCGACGCCTCGGGTTCGATGGAGGAGGGCGGCGCCTTCCAGCGCGCGATCGACGGCGCCCGGGCGTTCGTGGAGAACGCCGGCCCCGACGACCAGATCGGCATCGTCTCCTTCGGCGATCGCGTCCAGGTCGCCCAGCGCCTGACCTCTGACGAGGACGCCCTGCTCGACGCCATCGACGGGCTCGGCGTCGGTGGCGGCACCGCCATGTACGACGGCGTCCGCGAAGCGGTGAACCTGTTCCGCGGCTCCGACCTCCTCCCGTTCGTGGTCGTGCTGACCGACGGCAAGGACACCGAGTCGACGACCACGCTCGACAGCGCCGTCGCCCTCCTCGACGACGCCGGGGCGCAGCTGTTCGCCATCGGCCTCGAGAGCGAGGAGTTCGACCTCGGCGCCATCGAGGCGCTCGCCGAGCGCACCGGCGGCACGGTGCGCGTCGCCGGCACGCCCGCCGAGATCGAGGAGGTCTACGTCGAGACCCAGGAGGTCCTGCGCCGCCAGTTCCGCACGACCTTCGTCTCCGAGGTCGACCGCTCCGGCCCGATCGCCCTCACGTTGACGATCGGCACGACCACCACCGACGCCACCTACCAGGTCGGCGCCCGCCTCGACTCGGCGCTGCAGGTCGAGCCCATCCCCGCGCCCGAGCCCGACGGCATCGCCGGCCTCCAGTCCCGCACGTGGCTGTGGGTCGCGCTCGCCCTCGCCGTCCTCGCCGTCGGCGGCACCGTCTTCGCCGTCGGGGCCACCGTCGTGCGCGAGCGCTCGGCGCTCGACACCGTGCTGCAGCCCTACGCCGACGGCTTCGTGGCGCCCGACGAGGACGAGGACAGCCTCGTCACGTCCGCCGTGCTCCAGCGCGCCGTCGACCTCACCGGTCGCTTCGCCGAGCGGCGCGGCATCCTGACCCGGGTCGAGGACGCGCTCGAACGGGCCAACCTCCCGCTGCGGGCCGGCGAGGCGCTCTTCTTCTACCTCGTCGGCGTGCTCCTGGTCTTCGTGCTCGCCGCGCTCCTCACGGCCAACGTGCTCGGCACGGTCCTGTTCACCGCCGTCGCCGCGCTGCTGCCGCCGGCGATCGTCTCGTACCTGTCCGGTCGCCGGAAGCGCCAGTTCGAGATGCTGCTGCCCGACATGCTGCAGCTGCTCGCCAGCACGCTGCGCGCCGGCTACTCGCTCATGCAGGGCGTCGAGGCCGCCGCCCAGGAGGTCTCCGAGCCGATGCGCCGCGAGCTGCAGCGGGTCGTGACCGAGAGCCGCCTCGGCATGCCGCTCGAGCAGGCGCTCGACGGCGTCACCCAGCGCATGGGCTCCAAGGACTTCGACTGGGCCGTCATGGCGATCCGCATCCAGCGCGAGGTCGGCGGCAACCTCGCGGAGCTGCTCATGACGGTGTCGGAGACGATGACCGAGCGCGAACGCCTGCGACGCGACATCAACGCGCTCACCGCCGAGGGGCGGGTCTCGTCGGTCGTCCTCGGCCTGCTGCCGGTCGGCCTCGGCATCGCCATGTACACGATCAACCCCGACTACATCGGCGGCCTGTTCGAGGACACGCTCGGCACGGTCCTCGTCATCGGCGCGATCGTCCTGATGGGCTTCGGCTTCTTCTGGATGTCGCGGATCATCAAGATCGAGGTCTGAGATGGAGCTGATCCTCGGAGTCGTCGGCGTCGCCGTGGCCCTCGCCCTCGTGGTGATCGCGGTGGGCTTCCAGTTCGACGAGCGGGCCTCCATCCGGTCGAGCCTGCGCCGTCTCGGCGGCTACGACATCCAGGACACCCGCGACCAGGAGCTGCTGAACCCCCTCCGCGACCGGGCCGTCACGCCGGTCCTGCGAGGCCTCGTCGACTTCGGTCGTCGCGTCACGCCCGTCGGCTACCTCGACTCCGTCCGCCGCAAGCACGTGCAGGCGGGCAAGGCCGGACCCGAGTACGTCGATCAGTACATCGTCGTCCAGATCCTCGCGCTGTTCCTGGTGCCGATCGGTTGGTTCGTCGCGTTCCAACTCCTCGATCTCGAGGTCACGCTCTCGTTCGCCGTGTGGGGGCTGATCGCCGCGATCGGTCTGCTCGGCCCCACCGCGGTCCTCGACCGCCAGGTCGAGGAGCGGACCCACGCCGTCCGCATCGCGCTCCCCGACATCCTCGACCTCCTCGTCATCAGTGTCGAGGCCGGCCTCGGTTTCGAGCAGGCCCTCGACCGGGTCATCTCGACCGTCCCCGGCCCGCTCACGGACGAGTTCACGCGCATGACCAACGAGGTCCGGGCCGGCTCGACCCGGTCGGAAGCGATGCGGGCGATGGAGTCCCGTCTCGACGTGCCCGAGGTGCGGTCGTTCATCCTCGCCATGCTCCAGGCCGACACCTTCGGCGTGTCGATCGGCCGCGTGCTGCGGACCCAGGCCGACGAGATGCGGGTGCGGCGGCGGCAGCTCGCCCAAGAGATGGCCCAGAAGGCGCCGGTCAAGATGCTCGTGCCCATGGTGTTCTGCATCTTCCCGGCGTTGTTCCTGGTGGTCATCGGGCCCGCGGTCCTGGACATCCTCGACAACTTCTGATGGCCGACCCCACAACGGCGTCCGACGACGCCGAGGTGGTCGACCCCACCGACGTGCCCGCCCCGACGGCGCGGACCGGCGGCGTCACGCTCGGGACGATCCTGTTCCTCGTCGTCCTCGCCTGGGGCGCGCTGCTCGCGTCGGCCCCGTTGGACGACAACAGCTTCTTCACCCACGTCGCGACCGGGCGCATCATCCTCGACGAGGGGTCGGTGCCGAGCAGTGATCCCTACACGTTCACGGCCGAGGGCGAGCCGTGGACCGTGCAGTCGTGGCTGGCGTCGATCGCCTACGCCGGCGCGGAACAGGCCGGTGGTGCGGCCGGGCTCCGGGCCCTCGTACTCGTCGCCTTCCTCGGCGTGGTCGCCGTCCTGTGGCGCCTGACGAGACCGGCGACGTCGGCCATCCCCCGCTTGCTCGTGGTGGCGCTCGGCATGCTCGTCCTCACCCCGATCCTCACGCCGCGGCCCTACGTGGTGGGCTTCGTCGGTCTCGGGCTCGTGTGGCTCGCGCTCCAGGGCTCTGGCCGGCCGTGGATGCTCGTCCCGCTCCTGTGGCTCTGGGCCAACGCCCACGGCTCGTTCCCGCTCGCCGTGGGGCTGTGCGTCGTCGTGATCCTCGGTCGGCTGCTCGACCGCGAGCCGGTCCAGGAGCAACTGCACGTCCTCGGTGCCGTGGTCGCCGGTGCCGTCCTCGCCGTCGCCGGACCGCTCGGGCTCGACGTCCTCGTCTTCCCGGTCACCGCGCTCACGAAGTCGGGCGCGTTCGACGCCGTGGGGGAGTGGCAGGCCCCGAACTTCCGCAGCGTGGGCGAGCGTCTGTTCCTCGTGCTGCTCGTCGCCGCCCTCGCCGCGCTCGTTCACCGACCCCGCTGGCGCCATGCCCTCCCCGTCCTGGCCTTCGGCGCCGCCGCCCTGCTCGCCCAGCGCAACATCGTGATGGCGACGGTCGTCCTCGTCGCCGTGCTCGCCGACTCCATCGGCGACATCGGGACCCTGCGCACCTCCGACCGCCCGGCGCTCGGCCGCCCGGTGGTGGCCGTGCTCGGCGTCGTGCTGGTCCTCGCCGTCGCGCTCGCCGTCGCGGCGCCGGTCGGCGCGGTCGACCACGGCTATCCGGCGCGGGCGCTCGCCTGGCTCGACGAGCGCGGCGTGACGACCACCGACGTCCGGGTCGCCACGCAGGACACGGTGGGGAACCTGCTCGAGGTGCTCGACGGACCGACCGCCTCGGTGTTCGTCGACGACCGCGTCGACATGTTGCCCGAGGACGTCTTCGCCGACGAGCTCGTCCTCGAACGGGGCGGGTCCACGTGGGACCGCGTCCTCGGCGACTACGCCATCGAGGTGGTGGTCTGGGAGCGGCGGGCGCCGCTCACCGCCCTGCTGGCCTCGGCCGAGGGTTGGCGGCTCGCCTACACCGATGGCGACTGGGTCGTCGCCTGTCGGCGGGGACCGGGCTGCGACGCCCTGTCCGGCTGAACCGGAGGGTCAGCCGCCCATCGCCTCGGCGACCTCGGAGGCCGAGTTGCCGATGCTGGCCTGGTTCTCGCCACCGAAGAAGGTGACCGACGCCAGGCAGACGATGACGATCAGGCTGAGCAGCAGGGCGTACTCGACCATGCTGGCGCCGCGGTCGTCACGGGAGCGGGTGGGGTTCGTCGTGTGGTGCATGTCCGGCCCTCCGTGGCATGACGTGGGGAACGACTGGTGGGAACTGCGGGTGGTCGCGCCGGAGGGGCGGGCACGTGCCCGCCCCTCCGTGGCGCTCGTTTCGAGATCCGGCCGGAGCCGGACGGGCGATCAGCCCTGGACGGCGGAGCCGACGCTCGAGAACTTCTGGTCGGCAGCGGAGCCGAGGAAGGTGATGGCGACGATGCAGACCACGGCGATCAGAGCGACGAGGAGGGCGTACTCGACGAGCGAGGCGCCACGGTCGGTCTTGGCGACGTGCGACTGGATCCAGGCCTTGAGGAAATCGAACTGCAGCATTTCGGGGGTGCTCCCTGGGTTGAGTGACGTGCGCCCGGGTTCCGCCGGGAGCATCTCTGACTGTCAAGGGAAGTATCGTCCACGCTGCGTGGCCTCTATATAGGTCGTGCGACCCAATCTGCGTACGCAGCGACCCGCGAGCGGGCGATTCGACCGCTGTGGGCGGTTCAGCCGGTCTGGAGCTGGCTGCCCACGGACGAGTAGTCGTCCTCGAGGGCCCCGCCGAGGAAGGACACGGCGGCGATGCACACGATGGCGATGAGCGCCACGAGCAGTGCGTACTCCACCAACGAGGCGCCCCGCTCCGTGCCGGCCTGGAGCCGGGTGCGGATGATCGCGACGGGGGTCATGCTGGTGCGCTCCGTGGGTGGACGGCCGGGGCGGGCTCCGCTCGAGAGCCTGACTCCATCATCGGACGTCCAGCCGGGGCGATGTATGGGCCATTCGGCCCAGATCCACTCAGTAGAGGCGGACGATCCCCATCCGCACCGCCTGGAGCACCGCCTGGGTGCGGTCGCGTGCGTCGAGCTTTGCGTAGATGGACGCCAGGTGGTTCTTCACCGTCTTCTGCGAGATGTAGAGGCGCTCGGCGACCTCGGGGGTCGAACACCCGTCGGCGATGTGCTGGAGCACCTCGATCTCGCGCTTGGTGATCACCGACTCGGTGTCGTCGAACAGGGCGCTGGCCTCGGTGAGCAGCGACGCGGCGACCGAGGGCGACACATCGGTGTTCGACATCGCCTCGCGGACCGTGGCCGCGACCTCCTCGAACGAACAGTCCTTGACCAGGTACCCGCAGGCCCCGGCCCGGATCGCGCCCGACAGCACGTCCTGGTCGGCGTGCATCGTCAACATGATCACCCGCGACTCGGGGCGGGCCTCGACGATGCGCCGCGTCGCCTCGACGCCGTCGATCTCGGGCATGGTGACGTCCATCAGGACGACGTCGGGCTGCAGCGCCGCGGCCATCTCCACGCCCTCGAGCCCGTCGGACGCCTCGCCCACGACCTCGAACCCTTCGTCGAGCATCGATCGCTTCAACGTCTCGCGGAGCATGCGGTGGTCGTCGACGAGGAGCAGGCGGATCGTCATGGCGACCGCACGATACCGATTCCTCCGGATCGGATGGTGGGATTCAGCGCGCCGCAGCCTCGGCGACGGGGATCGTCGCCCGGACCCGCACGCCGCGTCGCGGTGTGGACTCGACGGACAGCTGGGCGCCGACCGCCGCGGCCCGCTCCCGCATGCCGAGCATCCCGTAGCTGTCGATGCGGCCCTGCGAGTTCAGCGGCAGGCCCCGCCCGTCGTCGCGGACCTCGACGATCGCGACGGAGCCGTCGGCGATCCACAGGACCTCGATGCGCGAGCACCCGCTGTGGCGCTCCGCGTTGACGATCGCCTCCTGGGCGATGCGCCACAGCTCCCGCTCCTGCAGCCGAGGCAGCCGGACGGTCTCGTCGACGCGGATGCTGACCTCGATCCCGGACCGCTGCTGGACCCGTTCGCCGAACTCGGCGAGCACCTCGCCGACCGCCCGTTCGTCGGTGACGTCGGTGCGCAGGTCGTAGAGCGTGTCGCGGACTTCGCGGACGACGCCGCGCACGTCCTCACGGATGCCGGTCAGGTCGGTGCCGACGGCGTCGCCCTTCTCGTCCTTGCGGACGATGCGGTCGAGCTCGAACGCGAGGTAGGCGAGCGACTGGCCGATGCGGTCGTGGAGGTCGCGTGCGATGCGCATGCGCTCCTCGTCGGCGCCGACGGTGCGGAGCCGGGCGAACCAGCGGGCGTTGTCGATGGCCAGCGCGGCGGGTTCGGCGAACCCGGCGAGGAGCTCGGCGTCGCGCGCTTCGAACGGTCGGCGCGTGTCACGTTCGAGGGCGATCACCCCGACGACGTTCTCCCGGGCGGTCAGCCGGGCGTACAGGCCGGACACGGCTCGCGGCGCGAGCCCGGGGCCGGCCGCCCCGGTCAGCTCGGGGATCGCGACCACCGACCCGGACTCGATCGCCTGGCCGATCGGCGGTGGCAGGCGGTGCCGGTCGAGGTCGCGGTCGAACCGGGCGCCGTGGTGGCGGGCGACGGTCCACGACTCGTCGCTGTCCTCGCGGACGACGATCGCGGCCGTGTCGAACTCGACCAGCTCGCGCAGGCGGGCCAGCGTGGAGTCGAGGACCTCGTCCTGGTCGAGCGACGACGGCAGCTCCTGGGCGACCTGGTGGAGGCTGAACAGGAGGTCGTTGGCGTCGGCGAGCTTGCCGAGCCGGTCGAGGGCGAGGTTGTGCCGGACGTCGGCGTCGCCGGTGATGCGGCGGGCGTAGGCGGCGACGATGGCGACCAGGAACAGCTCGACGGCCCACTGCGACGTGAGCCGGATGTCGTCGCGCAGCTGCTGACCGTCGACGACGAAGGGGATGCCGATGGCGAACGTCAGTGCGCCCGCCAGACGCAACGCCACGCCGAAGCCCGAGATGAACCCGGCCACGCACACGGCCGGGATGAGCGAGAACGCGATCGGCGACTCGTAGTAGCCGGTGGCGGCGACGAGGATCCCGACACCGGCGGCCTCGCTCACGATCGAGAGCGAGCGGCGCAGGGGGCGGGGATCGGCGACGATCGGCCAGATCGTGCGGATCAGCGTGTAGGCGACCAGGACGACGACCGCGACGGTCACCCGGGCGAAGCCCTCGGCGATGTCGGGCGCCGAGAGCACGCACCCGACCGACGTGGTTCCCCATCGGACGATGAGGATCGGTTGGCGGAACTGGTCGATGCCGTCCTTCCCCGGGCGGGGCCCCGGGAAGGCGGCCCGGGCTAGTTGAACGCCCCGCCGATCTGCGCGCCGGCGGGTCCGAGGATCACGATGAACGTCGCCAGCAGGATCGGCATCAGCGGGAACAGGATCTTCACGGGCAGCTTGGCCGCCTCCTCGCGAGCCCGGGCGCGACGCTTCAGGCGCATCTCCGACGCCTGGGTCTTCAGCACGCGCCCGATCGGCATGCCGAGTGCGTCCGCCTGGGTCAGCGTGAGGATGAAGTTCGATAGCTCCGGCACCTCGGTGCGGCGTTTCAGGTTGTCGAGGGCCTGCCGCCGGGGCAGGCCGAGCTCCATCTCCCGCAGCGTACGGGAGAACTCGTCGGCGAGGGCCGAGTCGAAGTTCTCGCTCACCACGCCGATCGCGCCCTCGAAGCCGACGCCGGCCTCGACCGAGATGGCGAGCAGGTCGAGGGTGTCGGGGAGGTCGCGTCGGATCGCGCCCTGCCGCTCGTCGACGGCACGACGGACGAGCGTGCGGGGGAACTGCAGTCCGAGGACGGGGAACAGGATCAGCACGACGACGCCGACGTTGGCGGACACGGCGCCGCTCACGACGAGCAGGAGCGCGAGCACGAAGCCGATGCCGGCGGCGAGGATCTGGCCGGTGATGACCTCCTCGGCGCGGTACCGCCCGGTGAGCCCGGCGTAGACGAGCTGCTCGTGGACCTTGTCGCGGTAGTTCGACGGCAGGACGCCCGACACGGTGCCGAGCAGCCGGCTGGCGATCGGTCGCAGCGCCCGGGTGATGAACGGCTCCTCGAGGAGCTGCTCGAACTCGTCGGCGTTGCCCTGCTCCCAGTCGAGGCTGCGGAGGTAGTGCTCGGGGTCGTCCTCGTCGACCTCGGGCGGCTGGCGGATGCCGAGGGCGATGAACCCGGCGCCGGCGAGCAGGAAGAGGAAACCGAACAGGATCACGCTCAGACCTCCACGGACTTGACCATCCGCAGGATGATCGAGATCGAACCGATGGTGATGAGCCCGGCGAGCCCGAGCCACACCGGACCCCAGCCGCGGTACATGGGCTTCATGTACTCGGGGTTGACCGTGGAGATGAACAGGAGGAGGCCCACGGGCATGCCGCCGAGCAGGTAGGCCGAGACCCGGCCCTCGGCGGTGAGGACGTCGACCTCGCGCCGGACCTCTTCGCGCGCCCGGATGAAGTCGGCGAGCGTGTGGAGCAGGTCGGCGAGCTTGCCGCCGACGGTCTGCTGGATGCGGATCGCCTGGACGACCCAGTCGACGTCGCGCATGTCGAGGCGGTCGGCCATGCGCTCGAGGGCGTCGATCAGCGGATCGCCGAGCTCGGTCTCGTTCACGACCCGGCCGAACTCCTCGGCGATGGGGTCGTCGGCCTCCTGCTGCATCATCTGGATGGCACGGAGGAACGTGTGGCCGGCCGACAGCGACGACGCGATCAGCGTGAGCGCCTCGGGGAACTGCTCCTCGAACTTCTTGCGCCGCCGCACGACGGCCTGGTCGAGCACGACCTTGGCGACGAGGGGCGCGACGAGCAGGCCGATCGCGCCGAAGACGATGTTCGACGTGGCGGCCGCGATGACCGCGCCGCCGACGACACCGCCGAGGAAGACCAGGAGGACGAACTCGCCGGTGCGCAGCGGGATGCGGGCCTTCTCGAGCCGGGTGCGCAGCTCGCCCTTGGCGTCGAAGGAATCGACGAAGCCTCCGACCCGCCCGACCGTCGACTCGACGAGCTGGCTGCGTCGTTCGGCGATGGCCTGGACGTCGACGTCCTGCTCGCCCCAGGGGAGGTCGAGGATCTTCGCGAGCTCCTCGTCACCGGCGTAGACGCGGGACAGCAGCCCGACGACCAGCAGGCTCAGGCCGCCACCCACGAGGGCGACGGCCGCCCACTCCATCCCGGTCATCGGAGCCGTTCCTTCTCGGCGATGTCACGGGCGCGCGGCGCCCGGGTCGAGCCCTTGCGGCGCGCCGCGGTGCCCGGGGCCTGCTTGCGGGGCGACTTGAACGCCGCCGCCGGGACCTCGACGCCGTGCTCGGCGATCTTGTCGATGAACTTCGGGCGCAGGCCGCTGGCGACCAGTTCGCCCTGCTCGCCGCCGGCCAACTCGTAGTGGAAGATGTCCTGGAGCAGGATCGTGTCGCCCTCCATGCCCTGCACCTCGGTCAGCGAGGTGATGACGCGGCGGCCGTCGGGCAGGCGGGTGACCTGGAGGATGAGGTGGAGCGCAGAGGCGACCTGCTCGCGGATGGCCCGCACGGGCAGGTCGTAGCCCGCCATGAGGACCATCGTCTCGAGGCGGGAGAGCGCGTCGCGGGCCGTGTTGGCGTGCACCGTGGTCATCGAGCCCTCGTGGCCCGTGTTCATGGCCTGGAGCATGTCGAGCGCCTCGGCGGCACGACACTCGCCGACGATGATGCGGTCGGGTCGCATGCGGAGGCTGTTCTTCACCAGCTCGCGGATCGAGACCTGACCCTGACCCTCGGCGTTGGCCGGCCGAGTCTCGAGGGTGATCACGTGGGGCTGCTGGAGCTGGAGCTCGGCCGAGTCCTCGATCGTGATGATGCGCTCGCCGTCGGGGATGAAGCTCGACAGCACGTTCAGGTTCGTCGTCTTGCCGGTGCCGGTACCACCGGACACGAGGATGTTGAGCTTGCCCCGCACCGCGGCGTCCATGACCGTGACGAGGTCCATCGTCCAGGTCCCGAAGTTGATCAGGTCCTTGGCGGTGAAGGGGTCCTTGGAGAACTTCCGGATCGTGAGCACCGAGCCGTTGATCGCCAGCGGCGGAATGATGGCGTTGACACGGGACCCGTCGGGGAGTCGGGCGTCCACCATCGGCGACGACTCGTCCACGCGACGACCGACCGACGACACGATCTTCTCGATCACCTGCCGGTACTGGGCGTCGTCGATGAACCGGGTGTCGGTCCGCTCGAGCCGACCGTTGCGCTCCACCCAGATGTCGTCGTGCGCGTTGCACATGACCTCGGTGATGTCGTTGTCGGCGAGGAGCGGGTCGAGCGGGCCGTAGCCCAGCGTGTCGGACACCATCTCGGCGACGAAGCGACGCCGCTCGAGCGGGGTGA
The DNA here is from genome assembly GCA_041984725.1 of Acidimicrobiales bacterium. Classification (GTDB taxonomy): domain Bacteria; phylum Actinomycetota; class Acidimicrobiia; order Acidimicrobiales; family Salinilacustritrichaceae; genus Salinilacustrithrix. The sequence goes on from JBHIXO010000069.1 coordinate 11,511, forward strand.
CCGAGATGTCCTCGCGCTGGAGGATGCGGTCGAGGGCCTCGCGCAACTCCTTCTCGCGCCCCTCGGCGTCGAGGGTCTTGATGCGGTCGGCCATCTCCTCGAGGACGAGGGCGCGCACCTTGCGCTTGGTCTCGTCCCAGTTCGAGTTCGATTCCTTCGACTTCGCCTTGGAGGACGACCGCGACTTGGCCGGCGCCTCGTCGGCGTCGTCGGTGCCGCCGCCCTCCTCTTCCTCGAGCGCTGCGAGCTTCTCGGACAGCTTCATGGTTCAGTCCTTTCGGGAGGCCGGGGCGGTGTCACTTCCGGAAGAAGCGCATGAGCCCGGACTTCCTCGGGGTCTCCTGGGCCTCGATGGTCGAGCGGATGGCGTCGGGGAGCAGCAACTTCATGCCGCCGGTCATGAGCCGGGAGATCTCCGCGTCGGGTGACGCCGCCATCACCGGCATGCCGAGGTTGATCGAGCGGCTCACCTCCTTGGCGTACGGGAGGATCGACTCGAAGCCCTGCGGGAAGAGCTTGGTGACCTGTTCGATGTCGATGCCGACGTCTTCCTCGGCCTTGTTGAGCACGAGGCGGAGGTTGTCGGTCTCGATCTTGAGCCGGTCGAGGGTGCTGAGGAACACGCTCATGTTGCGGACGCTCGGGAGGTCGAGCGTCGCCATCACGTAGAGCATGTCGGAGAGGTCGAACGCGGCGAGCACGGTCTCGGCCAGGGCCGGGGGCGTGTCGACGAGGACGTAGTCGTAGCGGTTGCGGACCGCCTCGAGGATGCGGGTCACGTCGGGCGGCGTGATGCGGTCGGCCTCGCTCGGCTCACGGGGTGCGGCGAGCACGTGCACCCCGGTGTCGTGCGTGACCATGTACTCCTCGATGTGCGCCTGCAGGTCGCTCTCGTCGGCGTCCTCACGCTGGAGGGCGTCGAAGATCGTGTACTTCGGTCGCAGCCGGAGCGCCGTGGAGACCTCGCCGAACTGGAGGTCGAGGTCGACGATGCAGACGCGGCGGCCGGTCCAGTGGTGCAGGAACCACGCCAGGTTGGTGGCGTAGAAGGTCTTGCCGCAGCCGCCCGTGGCCGAGGCGATCGTGTACACGGCTCCCGGACCGTGCTGCTCGACCGCGCCCGGCTTGGGCTGCTCCTCGGTCGTCTCGATCTGGACGGTGCGGGGCGCGGCCACCCGGGAGAGCTCGAAGGCCCGCTCGAGCGACTCGACGATCTCGGCGTCGTCGACCGGCAGCTGCAGCAAGTCGATGGCGCCGGTCTTCACGATGTCGCGGAGGGAGGCGTCGGGTCGCCGGCTGAACGCGAGCACCAGGCGCATCGACGGGAGGGCCTCGGCGATGATGCGCAGGCGAGCCAGGCCCGACCGCGTCCCGAGGCTCGGCCCCGCGACCAGGACGTCGAAGGGACCCTCCTCCTCGAGGGTCTCGCCGACCGCCCCGACGCGCGTGCAGGCGACGATCTCGGGTTCCTCGTCGAACTTGTCCGCCACACCGCGGAGTTGCTCCGCCAGTGCGTCGCCTCGATCGAGCACCAGGATCTTGGTCACGCGTCCGTCCTCTCCGGAACGATCGTACCGTCAGCCCTGCGGGGCGGCGCTGGCGGTCGAGACCGGACCGTTCACGCTGCCACCGTCGCTGCCGTCGGTCTCGCCGGCGGGCGGGGCCTCGTCGGCGGTGAGGCTGAAGTAGAGGTCGGCGAAGTTCGCTGTCTGCACGACACGCTCGATGTCGGCGGGCGTCATGGCCAGCAGGAAGGTGAGCGGCTGGCCGCTCGTGACCCGTCCGCTCGTGCTGGTCCCGCTCTCCTGGGCGGCGGCCGCGCTCTGCGACGAGGTCCCCGCCTGGGCGCTGACGTCGAGTACCAGCACGTTGGTGAGGATCAGCTCCGTCCGGGGGAGGGCGAACCCGTTGACCGCACCCGGGTTGGTGTTGGGGTCGGTGGCGAGGCCCGCCGCACCGTCGGAGGCCCCGAAGAGGCCGTAGACGTTCACGAGATCGCCGGGCGCGATGTAGCCGGCGCCGCCGTTGGTGTAGGTGACCGTGAGCGCCACGCCGTCGTAGCCGTCGGGCACCGTGATGTTGCTGAGCGACCGCACCGCGAGCTGGGCGGACGTGATCACGTCGCCCTCGGACACGCCGACGGCGAAGATCTGGTTGTCGAGCGCCGACGCCGAGGTGATGGCCCCGACGGGCTGGGACCCGGCGGCCACCTGGTCGGTGGTGAGCAGACCCTGCTCGATCACGTCGGCCCCGAGCGTGTTCGCCGGGATGTCCTGCGCGGCCACGAAGACGGTGACCTGGGCGGGCCCGGCGACCGAGCCGCCGCCGCCGTCATCGTCGTCATCGCTCACCAGGAGGTAGACGATGGCGCCGCCGATCAAGAAGAAGGCGATACCAAACACAATGATCAGGTTCGAGCGCTGGCGCACGTGGCTCCTCCACTTCGCGTCGGGACCTCCGGCCGCCGGATCACGCACGGTGCGTGGCGGCGGACCCGAGGGGCGGGGCGCACAGTACCGATGACCGTGCCCTCGCGTTCCCGACTGCGACTGGTTCCGTTGGGTCTGAGTGATTGTCGGCGATTGTCCGATTCGCCGACATGACCCGGGCGGGTCATTTCAGTACCGCCGATGTGACTAGTTCGGCCTCCGCGGGTGGCGGGGCCGGGCGGGTCTGGCGCGCCCGAGTACGGTGCCGCGCCATGCTCGTCCTGGGACTGACCTGTGGCATCGGGTCGGGGAAGTCGACGGTTTCGGCGCTGCTCGAGCAGCGCGGTGCAGTCATCGTCGACGCCGACCGGATCGTGCGCGAGCTCCAGGAGCCCGGCCAGCCGGTGCTGGCGGCCATGGTCGAGGCGTTCGGCGACGAG
>JBHIXO010000070.1:0-14356 GCA_041984725.1 Acidimicrobiales bacterium
GCAGGGCGACGACCGCGTCGCGATGCGTCCGGGCGTTCGCGCGCCACGCCGCGAACGTCGGCCGAGTCGCTGCGGTGAGGTCGTCGGTCCGGTCGACGACCAGGCCATGGCGCTCGGCGAGCTCGACGTAGGTCGCCATGCTCATCATGTGGGCATCGCCGAAGACCGCTCGGAGCAGGGCGAGGTCGTGACGTCGGCGCCGTACCTCCTCGAACGGCATCGGCCGCCGGAGGATCACGTCGCACAGCACGAGCCGCCCACCGGGCCGGAGCACCCGGGCGCACTCCCCCACGAGGGCGGCGCGGTTCCGCATCAGATGGGAGGACTCGAGGACCCACACGCGGTCGAAGGAACCGTCGGGCAGCCCGTTGTCGGTCCCGTCACGTCGCTCGAACGTCGCCCGTCCGGCAACGCCTCGGGCGCGGGCCCGGGCCGCCGCCGCGGCGATGCCGACCGGGCTGGGCGTGATGCCGAGGACCGTCGCCCCGAGGTCGGCGAGCCGGCACGCCGGCGTCCCCGTCCCGCAGCCGACGTCGAGGACCCGGTGACCGGAGCGGATCTGCCCCGCCTCCAGCATCCGGTCGGTGAGACGCGCCGTCGCAGCGGGGAGGTCGTCGCCGGGCGCGAAGACGCCGTAGTGCAGCTCCTCGCCGAGGAGCAGTCCCCAGGCCTCGGTCACGCGGTCGTAGTGGCTGGTCGCGTCGTAGCCCGCGCCCTGCGGGACGTCGAGGACCACGGTCAGACCGGGAAGAACCCGATGATCTCGCCGACGATGCGTGGGGACTCGCCGGCCGAGTACGGATCGGTGCCGAAGTGGTCCTCGAGCGTCGCCGAGAGCTCGGCGACCTCGAGGGAGTCGAGTTCGAGGTCGTCGTAGATGTCGGCGGCGACGTCGATCGTGCCGATCTCGATGTCGCGCCGCCGCAGCAGCTCACGAATGGTGGCGTGCACCAGGGTCTCGGCATCGCTTGCCATCAGGGGTCGTCCTCCGCCGTCTCGTTCCTGCCGGTCCGACCCCAGCGGCGCGCATCATAGACAGCGGCGTCGCCGGCGCACGCTCCCGGCGACCGCCGACGGCTCCTCCCGTTACCCGGCGGTCACCTTCTACGATCGGCGGCCGTGAAGCGCCTCGTCCTGTTCGCCGGTCTGCTCACCTTCCTCTGGTGGCGACACGAGCGCTTCGACCGCAGCGACCGGGCCCACGGCTACGGCGCCTACGCGCCGGTCGGCCCCACCAGCTCGTGACGTCGTCGCCCACCATCCGCCGATCGGCGACGAAACCACTGCGGCCCCGCGGGGGTCGGACCCCCATCACCCCGTCGAACCTCACCATCGTGCGCCACCGGCGCTGGAGTCCCCGTTGAGCATCAGCTTCGTCTTCCCCGGCCAGGGGAGCCAGCTGCCCGGCATGGGCGCCGGCTTCCGCGACGACCCCGCCTGGCACCTCGTCGACGAGGCGTCCGCGGTCGTCGGTCGCGACGTCGCCCACCTGCTGCTCGACGCCGACGCCGACGAGCTCGTCGAGACCCGCAACGCCCAGCTCGGCACGTTCGTGCAGTCGATGGTCGTGCTCGAGGCGCTGCGGGGCCGGGGCATCGACGCCACGAGCGTCGCCGGCCACAGCCTCGGCGAGTTCTCCGCGCTGTGCGCCGCGGGGGTGCTGTCGTTCGCCGACGCCGCCCGCCTCGTGGCCGAACGGGGCGAGGCCATGCAGGTCTGCTGCACCGAGCGCACCGGCACCATGGCGGCCGTCCTCGGCCTCGACGACGCCGGCGTCGAACTCGCCTGCGAGCAGGTCGACGGCGACGTGTGGGTCGCCAACCTCAACGCCCCCGGGCAGGTCGTCGTCGCGGGTGATCCGGCCGCGATCGACGCGGTCAGCCTCGTGGCGAAGGAGGCCGGCGCCAAGCGGGTCATGCCCCTCGACGTGTCGGGCGCCTTCCACACCCCGTTCATGGCGCCGGCCGCCGACCGGCTGCGGGCCGCCATCGACGCCGCCACCTTCGCCGAGGCCCGCGTGCCGGTCGTGGCCAACGTCGACGGCGCCGCCCACACCGCGGCCGACGACTGGCCCGACCTGCTCGAACGCCAACTCACCAGCCCGGTCCGCTGGACCGACTCCGTCCTCGCCATGGTCGCCGGCGGCACCACGGTCGCCGTCGAGGTCGGCCCCGGGTCGGTGCTCGCCGGCACGATCAAGCGCATCGAGAAGTCGGTCGACCGGCACTCGGTGATGACCAGCGCCGACCTCGACGCCGTGGTCGACGCCCTCGGTTCGGCGGAGTCCTCCGGATGACCGGCGCGCCCACACCCGCCGGCGGCCGGATCGTCTCGTGGGGCATCGCCCTGCCCGACGACGTCCTCACCAACGCCGACCTCGAGGCCCGGCTCGACACGACCGACGAGTGGATCACCGAGCGCACCGGCATCAAGGAGCGCCGCGTGGGTGGGACGACCACCGGCCTCGCCGTCGCCGCCGGCCGGGCCGCGCTCGAGCGGGGCGGCATCGACCCGACCTCCGTCGACCTCGTCGTCGTCGCCACCAGCAGCCCCGACCGGTCGATGCCCGCCGTCGGCAACCGCGTCCAGTCCGCCCTCGGGCTCGACTGCGGCGCCTTCGACCTGAACGCGGCGTGCTCCGGGTTCGTGTACGGGCTCGTCGCCGCCAACGGGTACGTCGGCATGGGATCGGAGCGGGTCCTGCTCATCGGCAGCGACACCCTCCTGTCGACCATGACCGACCCCGACGACCGCAACACCGCCATCCTCTTCGGCGACGGCGCCGGCGCGGTCGTGCTCGACGCCGTCCCCGCCGGCGAGCCGGCCCAGCTCCTCGGCTGGGACATCGGCTCCGACGGCGAGGCCGAGCACATCCTCTTCGCCGAGCTCGGCGGCTACATGCAGATGGACGGGCGCGAGGTCTTCCGCCGCGCCGTGCGGGCCATCGTCGGCTCGGCCGAGCGCGCCATGGCCCGCGCCGGCGTCACCGCCGACGACATCGCCCTGCTCGTCCCCCACCAGGCCAACGTCCGGATCATCGACTCCGCCGCGGCCAAGCTCGGCATCGCCCCGGAGCGCAGCGCCATGGTCCTCCAGTCGACCGGCAACACGTCGGCCGCCTCGATCCCGCTCGCACTGGCCGACGCGCTCGACCACGACCGGCTCGGCGACGGCGACCTCGTCCTGTTCTCGGGCTTCGGCGCCGGCATGGGCTGGGCATCGGCGGTCGTGCGGTGGTCGACGGCCGGTCCGTCCCCCGCCGCCGCCCCGATCGGCAAGGATGCTGCCTCGTGAGCCCCGCCGACACCACCAGCGGTCCGCGCACCGTCCTCGTCACCGGCGGCAACCGGGGCATCGGGCTCGCCTGCACCCGCGCGTTCCTCGCCGACGGCCACCGCGTCGCCACCGTGTCCCGGTCCGGCGGCGAGGTCGAGGGTGCGCTGGCCGTCGCCTGCGACATCGCCGACCCGGCCGCGGTCGAGGCGGCCGTCGCCACCGTCGAGGCCGAGCTCGGGCCGGTCGAGGTGCTCGTCGCCAACGCGGGCATCACCAAGGACGGCCTCCTCGTCCGCATGAGCGACGACGACTTCACGTCGGTCATCGAGACGAACCTCGTCGGCAGCTTCCGCTTCGCCCGCGCCGTCACCAAGAAGATGATGCGGGCCCGGTTCGGGCGCATCGTGTTCCTGTCCTCGGTCGGCGCGTTCGTCGGTGCGCCCGGACAGGCCAACTACGCCGCCTCCAAGGCCGGTCTCGTGGGCCTCGCCCGGTCGATGGCGCGCGAACTGGCGTCGCGGGGCATCACCGTCAACGTGGTCGCCCCGGGCCCCATCGACACCGAGATGATGGCCGCCGCCGGCGAGGACCGCCTCGCCGAGCTGACCGCCACGGTGCCCGCCGGACGGCTCGGTGAACCCGACGAGGTCGCCGCCGCCGTACGGTTCCTCACGTCCGATGTCGCCGGGTACGTGACCGGCGCCGTCCTCCCCGTCGACGGCGGGCTGGCGATGGGCTTCTGAGCCCCGCGCACCGCCGACCGACACCCCGTTCCCCGAAACCCAACCCCCGAAGTTCAGGAGAGAATCCGATGGCCGACGATTTCGAACGCTTCCAGAAGTGCGCCGTGGAGGTCCTGTCGGTCGAGGCCGACCAGGTCACCAAGGAAGCCAGCTTCGCCGACGACCTCGACGCCGACAGCCTCGACCTGGTCGAGCTCGTCATGGCGCTCGAGGAGGAGTTCGACATCACCGTCGAGGAGGAGGAGCTCGAGGGCATCACGACCGTCGGCGGCGCCTTCGACCTCGTCAAGTCCAAGCTCTGAGGCCACCGGCCCGCTGACCGCCGAGGAGGCGTCCCCATGACCGATCGCACGACCCGGACCCGTCGACGCGTGGCCATCACCGCCGTCAGCGCCGTCGCCAAGGCCGGCACGGGCGCGGACGCGTTCTGGGACGGGCTCTGCTCGGCCCCCGAGGACGGCATGCGGGCCATCGACGACTTCGACCCCGCGCCGTACTTCGACAACCCGAAGGAGGCCCGCCGCACCGACCGCTTCGCCCAGTTCGCCCTGGCCGCGGCGCACCTGCTGTTCGAGCAGGTCGGCGCCCCCGACGGCGATCCCGCCGCGCTCGGGCACGACCCCGGTCGCGCCGGCGTCATCGTGGCCACGGGCATCGGCGGCATCGGCACGCTCGAGGAGCAGATCATCATCCGCGACCAGAAGGGCGCCCGCCGGGTCTCGCCCTTCCTCGTGCCGATGATGATGCCCAACGCCGCCGGCGCCTCGGTGTCGATGAAGTACGGCTGGCAGGGCCCGTGCGAGACCGTGGTCACCGCCTGCGCCGCCGGCACCCACGGCATCACCAACGCCGCCAACCTGGTCGCCTGGGGCCGGTGCGACGCGGTCGTGGCCGGCGGCACCGAGGCCTCGCTGACCCCGACCGGCCTCGCCGGCTTCTCGAACATGACCGCGCTCTCGAACGACGGGGTGTCGCGTCCGTTCTCGGCCGACCGCAACGGCTTCGTGATCGCCGAGGGCTGCGGCCTCCTGCTGCTCGAGGACTGGGACAAGGCCGAGGCGCGGGGGGCGACGATCCTCGCCGAGTTCCTCGGCGGTGCCTCGACCGCCGACGCCCACCACATCACCGCCCCCTCCCCCGGCGGCGTCGGTGCCGTGACCTGCATGGAGCTGGCGCTGGAAGAGGCGGGCCTGGCGGCGGCCGACATCGCCCAGATCAACGCCCACGGCACCTCGACCCCCCTCAACGACGCCGCCGAGGCCCACGCCATCGCCAAGGTGTTCGGCGAGAACGGCCCGCCCGTGACCTCGACCAAGGGCGTCACCGGCCACGCGCTCGGCGCCGCCGGCGCGCTCGAGGCCGTCGCCGCCGTCCTGTCGATCCAGAAGGGCCTCGTCCCGCCGACAATGGGCACCACCGAGGTCGACCCCGAGCTCCCCCAGATCAACCTGGTCACGGGCAGCCCCGCCGAGTGGACACCCGGACCCGTCCTGTCCAACAGCTTCGGCTTCGGCGGCCACAACGGCTGCCTCATCGTCGCCCCGCCGGCGTGACGACTCCGGGCGTCCTTCGGGTCGCTGCCGCAACGTTTCACGCCCGGTCATCGACGACCGGCTGATCGGGCGACGAACCCGGCGATCTCGGCCAGCATCGCCCGACGATCGATGACGTCGTCGTCCCACGTGTACCGCAGCACCTGGTAGCCCGCGGCCTGGAGCAACCGGTCGCGCCTCCGATCACGACGCGCCCGACGGGCCCGGCGGACGTGGTCGCCCCCGTCGAGCTCGACATCGAGGAGGCGACCGGGCCAGTCCAGGTCGAGTTCGATCGGATCCTCGCCCGGGAGGCGAACGACGTGGTGCAACCTCGCGGCGGGCACGCCCGCCCGCTCGAGATCTCGGATGACGAGCCGCTCGAACTCGGAGTCGGAGACCTCGCTCCGGAGGCTGCGAAGCGCCCCCTCGAAGACGGTGACGCCGGGCCGCCCCGGACGGCGATGGACCTCGAGCGCCTCGATCAGTGCGCCGACCGCGATCGGGCGGTGCCGGCGACACGCGTCGACCAGGGCGAGCACCTGATCGGGCGACCGACCGAGCGAGGCGTCGAGCAGCGCCCGGGCGACCCCGACGACCGGCACGCCGTCCAGTACGCCCGGCTTCGCCAGGTGGAGGTCGCGGGATCGTCGGATCTCCGCGCCGGTGGTCGAGTAGCCGCAGTTCCGGGGCACGGCGATCACGGGCCGGCGCGGCGCGCAGAGCTCATCGCACCACAGCGCCAGGGCCGAGTCGGCGGTCGCCCGCGCCCCGGGTCCGGCGGCGAGGCAGTGCACCACGACCTGGGTGCGCCAGGTCATCGGTTCGTCGCCGACCACGTAGACGGCCGGCGCCTGCCTGGTGACGAGTCCCGTACGAGCGGCTCGCGTGATCCAGGACCGGCTCACTCCGCCGGCGAGCGCCTGGGTGGCGCTGAACGCACGTTGTTGGCGCAGCGCGAGGGGGAGAACGATCGACCACATGGCTTCCTCCGACGTCGGTCGAGTTCGGGGGAAGCGGCCCGGAGCGTACCGGCGCGCTCCGACAGTGGGTCGGCGAACAGGTTCCGGGCGTGTGGCGGTGCGCCAACGCGACGTATCACGCCCAGAGGCCGTCGTCAGCGGTCAGCGGTCAGCGGTCAGGTCGGGGCGTCGGCGACGACGAAGAGGAGGTCGGCCTCGCAGGCGGTCTCGCCGGCGACCGAGGCGACGCCGTGGCCCTTGCCGGCCCGGGCCGAGAGGCGGCCCATGGTCGTGGTGAGCGTGAGGGTGTCGCCGGGGAGGACCTGGCGGCGGAAGCGGGCCTTGTCGACGCCGCCGAACAGGAGCAGTTTGCCGGTGAAGCGCTCGTCGTGGAGGGCGGCGACCGCGCCCGCCTGGGCCAGCGCCTCGAGCATCAGCACCCCCGGCAGGGTCGGCCGCCCGGGGAAGTGGCCGCGGAAGAAGTCCTCGTCGCCGGTGAGCTCCCACCGGCACGTGGCCGACTCGCCGGGCACGACCTCGTCGATCGTGGTGAGGAAGGCGAACGGGTCGCGGTGCGGGAGGACGGCGGCCGGGTCGACGCCCCGGAGCGGGCCGGTCATCCGTCGAGCTCGCCGAGCTTCTTCAGCAGCTTCTTGGGCGTGTCCTTCGGGCTGATCTTGGGCCACGCCTCGAGCAGCTTGCCATTCTCGCCGACGAGGAACGCCGACCGGATGATGCCCATGTACTTCTTGCCGTACATCGACTTCTCCCCCCACGCCCCGTACTTCTCGGCGATCTTGTGGTCGGGGTCGGAGAGCAGCGGGAAGCCGAGCGTGTACTTGTCGTCGAACTTCTTCTGCTTCTCGGGGGCGTCGGGGCTGATGCCGAGGATCTGGACGTCGATGTCGTCCTTGATCGCCGACAGCTCGCACGACTGGGTCGTGCAGCCCGGCGTGTCGGCCTTCGGATAGAAGTACACGAGGACCTTGCGCCCCTTGAGGTCGGTGAGCTTCACCTTGTCGCCGTTCTGGTCGGGCAGGGTGAAGGCGGGGGCGCGGTCGCCAGCGGAGAGTGCCATGACCGGTGATCCTGCCACGGCAATCCCCTGGGCGGGACCGACCCCTGCGCCTAGCTTGCCGGGCGTGGGGAACCTGGTCGAGGACACGACGGTCGCAGCGGTGGGCGAGGGACGGTTCCGGGCCGACCTCGACCGGGCGTGGGAGATCTGGGGTCCGGCGGGCGGCTACGTCGCGGCCATCACGCTCCGGGCCGCCGGCGCCGCGAGCGTGTTCGACCGACCCGCGAACTGCGCCGTGCAGTTCCTCGGCGTGGCCGGCTTCGACGACCCGGTCGACGTCACCGTCGAGGTACTGAAGCGCGGCCGGCGGGCCGAGGCGACCCGGGCGCTGATGACCCAGGGCGACCGTCCGATCCTGCAGCTCACCGCGTGGGCGGTCGGCGACGACGTGCTCGGTCGCCGCCACCGACACGGCTCGCTCCCCCACCCCCGCCCGCACGAGCTGCCCACCGTCGAGGAACGACTGCGGGCCGACGGCGTCGACCCGGCCGACCGCGCCGGGCGTCGCCACGGCTTCTGGGACAACTTCGAGGAACGACCGGTCGACTGGATCAGCGACTGGGACAACCGTCCCGTCCTCGACCCGGTCTGGCAGTGGTGGTGCCGCTACCTCGAGGCCCCCGTCACCGACGACCCGTGGATGGAGGCGGCCCGCTTGCTGCTGCTCGTCGACCTGGGCGGGTGGCCGGCGGCACACCGCGCCTACCCCCAGGAGCTGGCCGACGAGTGGTACGCCCCGTCGCTCGACGTCGCCTGCCAGTTCGTCGACGTCGCCACCACCGAGTGGCTGTGCGTGGAGCACACGTCGCCGGCCGGCGGCGACGGCCTCCTGAACGCCGACGGCCGGGTGTCGTCCGAGGACGGTCGCCTCCTCGCCGCCGGGGTCACGCAGCTCCTCGCGACACCGACGAGGCGCTAGCACCGCGGCACGCCGTGGGTCAGGATGCGACATGCGCCGGCTCCGCACCGCACTGCTCGCCCAACGGCTCTTCGGCGCCCCGCTCGTTCCCTCCGGCCGGGCCACGGCCGCGCTCCAACGGCTGCGAGCGCGCCTGCTGGGCCTCAACCGCCGGCTGGTCCCGGCGCCGGTGCGCATCCTGGAGGCGCTGCTCGGCATCGCCGACAACCGCGTGCTCGGCCTCCTGGTGGAGCTCGACATCCCCGACCACCTGCGCAAGCCGCGGACCTCGGCCGAGCTCGCCCGCCTCACCCACACCGACCCCGACGCGCTCGCCCGGCTCCTGCGCTTCGCCGCGTCGCGGGGCTACGTCGGCCACCGCCGGGGCCGCTACCGGTCGAACGGGATGACGAAGGCCCTGCGCACCGACGGCGCGGTGTCGTGGCGCGGCTGGGCCGAGTTCGCGTCGAGCCCGTGGTACTGGGACGCCTGGCGCCACCTCGACCGCGCCGTCGCCGGCCTCGACGACTCCGGGCTCCGCGCCGCGACCGGCCACGGCTTCTTCGAGTACGTCCACACCGTCGATCCGCCCGCGGGCCGGGTCTTCGACGAGGCGATGGCCGCCGGCGGCCGCCTCCACGGTCTCGCCCTCGCCGCCGCGCTCGACTGGAAGGGCGTGCGCTCGGTGTGCGACGTCGGCGGCGGCCTCGGCGCCACACTCGACTCCCTGCTCCGGGTCGAGAAGGGCCTGCAGGGCACGGTCTACGACCTCCCGCAGGTCGTGCGGCGCGTGACCCCGACCGACCGCCTCTCGGCCGAAGGGGGCAGCTTCTTCGACCGCGTCCCGTCGGGCCACGACCGTTACGTGCTCATCGCCGTCATCCACGACTGGGACGACCGCCAGGCCACGACCATCCTCGACCACGTGCGGGCGGCGATGGCTCCCGACGCCCGGGCGATCGTGGTCGAGAACGTGCTCCCCGACGAGCCGGTCGACGCCTTCGCCCAGGTCACCGACCTGCAGATGCTCGCCGTCTCGCCCGGCCGGGAGCGGACCCGGGCCGAGTACGGGCGGCTCTTCACCGGCGCCGGCCTCCGCGTCGACCGCGAGACCCTGCTCGTGAGCGGCGCGACCGCCTTCGTGCTCGCGCCCTGAGCCCGCAAGCTCGGTGCGTTTCGTGTCGTCCACGACACGGAACGCACCACAGAACAGGGGGTCAGTCGGCGTTGCGCATGGCCTCGGCCGACATGGCGAAGTACTCGCGCATCTTGTCGACGGCCTCGGGGAGCAGGTCGCGCTCGGCGACGAGGGACTCGAGGGCGGCGGACATGTGGCGGAGCCAGGCGTCGCGCTCGGCGGGGCCGATCGTGAACGGGTGGTGCCGCATCCGCAGGCGGGGGTGGCCGCGCTCCTCGCTGTAGGCCTGGGAGCCGCCCCAGTACTGGACGAGGAAGCCGGCGAGGAACCGCTTCGAGTCGGTCAGGTCGTCGGGGTAGAGGGGCCGCAGCAGCGGGTCGGCCTCGACGCCGGCGTAGAAGCGCTCGACGAGCTCGGTGAAGAACGCGTCGCCGCCGACCACGCCGTGGACGGTGACCCGGACGGCGTCACCGTCGGGCGGGAGGAGCGGACGCTCAGCCACCGGCAGCCCCGTCGCCGGCAGACACGTCCCCGGCCCGGTCCTCGGAGTCCTGGGCGGCGGTGCCGTAGATGCCCTTGGCCATCAGCGACGACTCGGCCGACCGGCGCCGGCGGTAGACCTCGGCGCGGCGGGCGTGGACCTCGCCGTCGTCGGGCGCGGCGGCCGCGGCCCACTCGGCCAGCTGGCAGGCGAGGCGCAGGTCGCCGCCGTCGGCGACGGCGAGGGCCCGGTCGGCCAGGGCGAGGGCACCACCGGCGAGCGTCGCCACCTCGCCGGCGACCGTGGCGTCGGCGGGCGGCTTGAGGCGGGCCGGGTTTCCGTCGTACCAGCCGCCGTAGAGCCGCCAGATGTTGCGCACGACGAACTCGGGCTCGTCGTAGGTGGCCTGCAGGTACGGGACCTCGGCGAACTCGGCGGGGACGTGGACGGTGTGCACGATCTCGTCCAGGGTGGCGCCGTCGTTCATCATCGCCAACGTGTCGGCGAGCAGCCCCTCGAGGACGGTCGCCGTGGTGTCGAGCACGCCGGCGATGCGCTCGCGCCCGGCGATCGGCAGCCCGTGGGCCGGCGCGAGCAGTTCGGGGCCCAGCGCGATCATCTTGCGGAGCGCGACGGCCCAGTCGGCGCAGTAGCGCTGGACCTTCTGGGGGTTCCCGGCGTTCGGGAACACCCAGATGAACAGGTCGCCGCAGAAGATCGTGCGGGTGGCCGGGTCCCAGGTCCACGCGTGGTCGTCGGTCTCGCCCTTGTCGTGGGCGACCTCGAACGTCGAGTCGCCGACCGTGAACGTCAGCACGTCCTCGAAGACCTCGTCGGGCTCGGTGAACGTGTCGGGGAACCCCAGCCCGTTCGGGCCGAACTGGCGCTGGTTGATGACCCGGTTGTAGCCGGTGGTCATCTGGTAGCGGTCGAAGCGGGCCGGGGCGTTCTCGTGGGCGACGATGCGGGGTCGGGGTGCCCCGGACGCCTCGGCGTCGGCGAGGAAGGCGTGGACGCCGCCGACGTGGTCGACGTGGCCGTGTGTGTACACGACCGTGGAGAAGCGGGCGTCGCTCCACGACCGGATCGCCGCGACGGCCGGCGGGCCGAAGGGCGCGAGCGACGTGTCGAACACGACGATGCCGTCGGTGGTGCGCCGCGCCCAGACGTGGGAGAACGCGCACACCAGACCGACGTCGTCGACGACCTCGTGGAAGCTGGCGTCGGTCGGGTTGTTGGCCTGCGGACCCTCGTACACCCCCTGGTCGATGTAGCGGGCGGAGCGCTCGAGCAGCGTCTCGGTCATGGTTCCCCCTGGAGGAAGGTCGTCACGGTCGGGCGCGCCTCACCAGCCGTTGAAGCGGCCGGCCGGGCGGGCGTGGACGTGCCAGTGATCGGGGATCGACCGGCGGTCCGGGTCGATCCAGTGGTCGCCGATGGTGGCCGTCGCGACCTCGCCGAGACGGGCGAGCATCGTGGCCTCGTCGTCCGGCGTCGGGTCGACGCGGTGCGGGCGCCAGACGACCATCGGCACGGCGCAGGCTTCGCACTCCGCGACCCAGCACAGCTCGTCCTCGTGGAACCACGGGGAGATCCGGGCGGCCTCGCACAGCTCGCAGTCGGCATCGGACATGGGGCGGCGAGCCTGCCACATGCGTCTCCGAGCCGTGACGGTAGCGTCGGTCCCCGAGATGAGTGCCGAGTCCACCGCCGCGTACGCCGACGTCCCCCGCTCCGGATCGGGGCCCGGCGTGCTGGTGATGCACTCGTGGTGGGGGTTGACCGACGGCGTCCGCGACCGGGTCAACCAACTGGCCGACGAAGGGTTCACGGCCCTCGCCCCGGACCTGTTCGACGGACAGGTGGCGAGCGACGACGACGACGGCCGACGCCTGTTGCTCGAAGCCGACCCGAACCGGCTGGCGCTCGGGACGCAGTCCTGCCTCGACGCCCTCCGCCGCATGCCGGCCACCGACGACGGGCCCGCCATGATCGTCGGGTTCTCGATGGGGGCGTCGCTCGGGCTGTGGATCTCCGAACGCCAGCCCGAGGACGTCTCGGCCGTCGTGGCCTTCTACGGCACCCAGGGGATCGACTTCCAGCACACGCAGGCCGACTACCAGCTCCACCTGGCCGCCGGTGACCCGATGCTCGACGTCGACGAAGTCGCCCTGATGGAGGCGAGCTTCGGGCTGGCCGGCCGCCCGGTCGAGCTCCACGAGTACGAGGGCGTGGCGCACAACTTCGCCGAACCCGGCACCACCGGCTTCGACCCGGCCGCCTCCGACCTGGCGTGGGAGCGCACCCTGGAGTTCCTCCGCCGTCACCGCTGACGTGGGCCGCGACGGGCCCGAGCCGTTCACCGCCCGGTCGAAGCGGGTCGGTCGCCGCATGGCCGAGGAGTGGCGGGACGACCGGGTCCCCGACCTGGCCGCCGAGGTCGCGTTCTGGGCGGTGCTCAGCCTGGTCCCGGCGTTCATCGCCACGGCGTCGGTGCTCGGCGTGCTCGAGTCGGTCGCCGGCGGCGAGATCGCCACACGCGTCGAGACCGAGGTGATCGACTTCCTGGAGTCGATCCTGACCGCGGAGGCCGACGGCACCCTCGACGCCGTCTCCGACCTGTTCGTGCAGCGCCGCCCCGGGCTGCTCACCTTCTCCCTGCTCGCCGCGCTCTGGGCGCTGTCGCGGGGCTTCGCGGCGCTCATCCGCTCCCTCGACGTCGTCTACGACCTCGACGACCACCGCGGCTGGTTCCAGATCCGGGCGCGTGCCCTCGGCCTGGCCGTCGGGTCGGTCGTCGCCGGGGCGGTGATGCTCGCCCTGCTCGTCGTCGGGCCACTCTTCGGCGAGGGGGCCGACATCGCCGAGGAGCTCGGGTTCGGCGGCGCGTTCTCGTTCGCGTGGGACGTCCTGCGCCCGCCACTCGCGTTCCTGGTCCTCGTGGTGTGGGCGGCGACGATCTTCCACATCGCGCCCGACCACCACACGCCGTGGCGGCGCGACGTCCCGGGAGCCGTGCTCACCGCCGTCCTGTGGGTCGCGTTCTCCGGCGGCCTGCGCGTCTACCTGCAGGTCGCCCAGTCGGGCAACGCCGTCTTCGGCGCGCTCGGCGGCGTCCTCATCGTACTGCTCTGGTTCTGGCTGCTGTCGCTCGCCGTCCTCATCGGCGGCGAGCTCAACGAGATCCTGCTCGAGGACCTTGACCCGCCCCGCGACCCCTCAGAGCTCGTCGAGCGCGTGCCGGAGGCCGCGCACGAACTCGCCGGCCTCGACGGCGCTCCCGCCGTCGAGCAGGAGCCGCATGATGGCCGAGGCGACGACGACGCCGTCGGAGGGGATCGACGCAGCGGCCGCCGTCTCGGCTGAGCTGATGCCGAAGCCCATGACGACCGGGATGTCGGTGATCTGCTTGAGGCGGCCGGCGAGGTCGGCCGTCCACGTGCCGACCTCGGCCCGCTCGCCGGTCACGCCGAGCACGTTGACGCCGTAGACGAACCCGCGGCTGCGTTCGGCCAGACGGGCGAGGCGCTCGTCGCTGCTGATCGGGCTGGCCAGCATGACGGTGTCGAGGTCGGCGCCGCCCTCGACCGCCCCGTCGACGGCCTCCTCCCACGGGTCGAGTTCCTCGAGCGGGATGTCGGGCAGGATCGCCCCGTGCACGCCGGCGGCGGTGCACTCGTCGACGAACCGGCCGAAGCCCATGCGGAACGGCACGTTGGCGTAGGTCATCACGATGAGCGGGATGCCGACGTCGAGGGTGCGCAGCTCGCTGAGGATGCCGACCGGGGTCGCACCGTTGGCGAGCGCCGCCTCGGACGCGGCCTGGATCGTGGGGCCGTCCATCACGGGGTCGGAGAACGGGATGCCGATCTCGACGGCGTCGGCGCCGGCGTCCTCGTAGGCGCGGATCACGTCGAGCCAGTCGTCGCGGAGCCCGCCGGTGACGTAGGGCAACAGCAGCTTGCGACCGGCGTCGCGGCGCTGGCGGAGGTGCTTCTCGAGGGTTCCCATGGCGTGCTCCTCAGACCTGTTCGCCGAGGATGCCGGCGACCTGGGCGACGTCCTTGTCGCCGCGCCCCGAGAGGTTCAGGAGCACCGTCCTGCCCTCGAGCTCGCGGCGGGCCCGGCTCACCCAGGCGAGGGCGTGGGCCGGTTCGAGCGCCGGGATGATGCCCTCGGTCCGGGACAGGAGCTGGAAGGCGGCGATGACCTCGTCGTCGGTCACCGACTCGTACCGGGCCCGGCCGA
>JBHIXO010000071.1:0-14284 GCA_041984725.1 Acidimicrobiales bacterium
ACGACGTGCCACCCGCAGAGTTCGAAGCAGCGTTCTACGCTACCAAGACCGACCCGATCGGGGTTGGAAACCAATAGCCCGAGTCTCCATCAGACCCAGGGCGGTTCAGAGCGAGAGACCGACGAATCGCGGAGACAACGCCTGCATCCCACGGCGTCGAGAGACCATCCATCCTTAGGTAGGTCCCGCTCATCGGATTCGGGGGATCCGGTGCTGTCGAGTCCTTCATGCCTACGACGTGATTGCTCCAGGCCTCCGCCCAGAGCTCCGAGATGCGCCCCGCCAAGGTGAATCTCTCGGGTTCTCCGGCGGACCAGCTGATGGCCACCTCGTCTAGGAACTTGTCCGGTCGATCGAAGTCTGCCCATCTCAGGCTGACTGAACCGCCCTGGGTCTGATGGAGACTCGGGCTATTGGTTTCCAACCCCGATCGGGTCGGTCTTGGTAGCGTAGAACGCTGCTTCGAACTCTGCGGGTGGCACGTCGTCGCAGTGGCCGTGGAGGCGCTGCTCGTTGAACCAGTGCACCCAGGAGAGGGTCTCGAGTTCGAGCTGGTCGACGTCGTCCCACACGGCGGGCGCGTCTGGGCCGCGGACGCACTCGGCCTTGTAGAGCCCGTTGGTCGTCTCGGCCAGAGCATTGTCGTAGCTGTCCGCAACCGTTCCGATCGACGGGCGGGCGCCGATCTCATCGAGCCGCTCCGTGAAGCGAACGGACGTGAACTGCGACCCGGCATCCGCGTGTGTCACCAAACCGACGAGCCGGCCGGCGCCTCGCGATCGTCGGGCCATCTCGAGCGCGTCGAGGACCATGTCGGTCTTCATGTTCGACGCCACCCGCCAGCCGACGATCCGGCGGGAGAACGCGTCGACGATGAAACACACATACGCCATGCCGGATCTCGTGGGCACGTAGGTCAGGTCGGTCACCCACAACCGGTTCGGTTCGGCCGCGGTGAAGTCCCGGTTGACCAGATCCGGTGCGCGCACTGCGCCGGGATCCGCGATGGTCGTGAAGACCTTCTTGCGGCGCCGGCTGATGCCCTGGATGTCCAGCTCACGCATGAGACGGGCCACCTGGTCCCGGCCGATGTCGTGCCCGGCGCGGCGGGCGGCCTTCCAGAGCTTGTGCGCGCCGTAGACCTTCCGGTTCGCGACCCACAGCACCATCAACACCTGCATCATCGCCGCGTCCCGAACAGCCCTGGCCGAGGGCGCGACCTCTCGGCGCTTCGCGGCGTAGTACGTGCTCGGAGCCACCTGCAGCGCACGGCAGATGGGCTCGACTCCGAACTGTTCTCGGTGTTCGTCGACGAAGCCGACGATCACTTCGATGGGCGGTCGAGCTCCGCCGCGAAGAAAGCCGAAGCCTTCTTCAAGATCTCGTTCGCCCGGCGGGTCTCGCGCAGCTCCTGCTCGAGCTCCTTGTTGCGCTGCTCCAACTCGTGGACGCGCAGCGAGTCCGGGCCGGCGACACCATCGACGACGTCGCGTTCACGAACCCACGTCCGGACCGACTCGACGCCGTAGCCGAGCTGGCTCGCGACACGCTGCACCGTCCCGTGATCCGTGCCCAGCTCCTCGCGGAGCTTGCGCACCAACCGCACCGCCTGGTCCTTCTCACTGTCCGAGTACCGACGCGTCGTCGGCTTCCCCGGCTTGATCTCTTTCGGCATGACTCCATCCTCGTTTCCAAGGTCAGGAGCCTCCAACGAACCCAGGGCGGTTCACTCGCCTCGTCAGCCCGTTTGCGGATCTCTCGGCAGAGCCCTTCACAATTGTTCTGGATGTGCCGCCCGAGCTCGGCTCTGGAGGGATCATCGAGCCGCCCGAGGAGCTCGACAAGCCCCACTATCGACTCGAAGCGGAGGTCACCGCAGCCGGCGAGGTGTCGGGCAGTATCAGTTCCAAGTCAAGCTCGGAGAGTCGGACCTTCGCGTCCTTCTCCGCTGTGGACAGCAACGGCGACGTGCACAACTCCGAGCACCCCCTTAGGTGTGGGCCATTCACGATCAGCTTGCGAGTGTGGGATCGCGACTCGGCGTCACTTGCGCCACTAGGCAGCTCGGTCAAGTCGGTCCGACAGACGCTCGACGAAGCAGCGGGCATCAGCATCTACCGAGACGGGTTCAGGGTGCTGCCCTACGGAGAGCAAGGAGACGACTGGCTGCGCCTCGATCTCCGCAGGGTGCAGAACCCGACGATGCGTCTGTCGAACAATCAGATCGTCGGATACTTGTCGATCGGACGGGACACCAATCCGGACCTGAGCGATCAGACCAATCGCGAAGGCTTGGTGGAAGGTGACGCTCTCGAGGACCTTCGCCACGCTGTTCGTCAGATTCTCGCCGAGCTGGAGAAGGTGCGCTACGCGGAGCGACCTCGACCTGGCCCGCGCAACAAGACGGGCGGGTTGTTGGACCGAGTCGATCTGTCTGAGCTCAAGAACGCAATCGCAGCTCGGCTTCCCAAGGATCGGGATCTCCAACGCATGGTGGTCGACCTCCAAGAGGAGATCGACGTTCGCACCGAACAAGTCGGCGAAGCCCTCGCTCGCTATCACCGAATGGCAACCCTCGGGGGAATCGTGGACCGCATCGTCCACGAGATAAGCCAGCCGCTGTCGGTCGTGCGTTCACGTGCCGGCGTCGCCCTACGGGACATCTCCCGAGCGCCATCCGACTCGTATGGCGATCCCTGCAAGGAACTCGTAGAGAAGGTCGAGGGGCACCTCGAGATAATCCGGGACCAAGGGACTGCCGCAGGAGTGGTCGTCAATCGAATCGAGCCCTTCGGCGGGCGCCGACGAGGACGGCCCGCGACCTTCGAGATCGAAACTGCGATTCGGAACGCCGTGGAACTCCTCCGACCCGAGGTTGACCAGATCGGGGCGTCCATCGACCTGCCTGGAGGTGCAACGAAGGTAACCATCGATGGGGTCGAGCTTCAGGAGGTGCTCTTCAATCTTCTGCAGAACAGTCTTCACTGGTTGCGTCGAGTCAAGAAGAAGAGCGATCGCAAGATTGCGATCACAGTGGAGCGCCTGCCGGATGGGTCACTTGCGATCGTGCACGAGGACTCAGGCCCGGGAGTGCCGGAGGACATTCAGCAGCAGATATTTGATCCGTACTTCACAACTCGTGAGGGTGGCGCCGGGCTTGGACTTGCGATCGCCGGTGAGATCGTCGAGGACTTCTACGACGGCAGCCTCGAGCTCCTTCCGCCAGGAGAGCTCGGCGGCGCTCGATTCCGAGCCACGCTGCGAAAGAGGGTGGGGAAGTGAGCGAACGCTGGCGAATCCTCGTCGTTGATGACAACGAGCAAGTGCGGGAGTCGATTCGCCTCTTGTTTGATGGCGAGGCCGTCTCAGCAGACGGAGGCACGTGCGTCGTTGACCAGGAGGCGAGCTTCACCGATGCTTTGGAGCGCGTAGAGCGGACGCAGTACGACTTGGTGATTCTGGACATCCGCGACGATGCGATCGCCCAACACGTCGATGCGGACGATCTGCACGGCGATGAAGCGACTGAGGCCGACGTCGGGGTCGAACTTGCCGCCCAGCTTCGCAAGCGCCGGTTCGTTCCGATCATCTTCTGGACTGCAGTGCCCCAGTACGCAGGACCAGCAAACGAGCCGTTCGTGACGGTGCTCTCGAAATCCGTCAATCCTGACGAGCTCGTCCTCGCTGCCAAGAGAGTCTTCGACTCTGGGCTGCCGTCGGTGCACCGTGCCCTGATCGAACACGTCGAGGCGGTCACGAGGGACTTCATGGCGGACTTCGTCGAGACGAACTGGGCCGACATGGGGACAGCAGAACGGAAGGGCGACATGGCCCACGTCTTGTCGCGCCGTCTTGGAAGATCTCTTGCCGACGGAGGCGACGTACTCGCCGCGAGTTTGAGCAACGAACCCGCAATTGATCTGACATCGGATGGCCGCGTTCACCCGATGCGGCTCTACGTCGTTCCGCCGGTTGGAGACCTGCGGACCGGCGAGCTCGTTCTTGGCCCGCGCCTGCTGTCGGGTGGCCACGCGGCGGGTGACGCCTCGGGTGGATCGTCAGAGGAGACCTCTGCGGATCAGTCGGGGATGGGCGTGTCTCAGAACGCTGAAAAGGCTTGTTGGTATGTGGTGCTAACGCCCTCCTGCGACCTCGTGGCCAGCCACCCGAAGGCAGAGTTCGTTGTTGTTGCCGAGTGCTGTCCCCTGCAACAAAGCGACGAGTACAAGGCTCTCGCAGCAGCCAGGGAAGCCCATGACGGCGACGAGCCGTACGAACCTTCCGGCAAGATCCAGAAGGACCTTCTCGGGCTGTTCCGAAATGGTCGGCATGGCAGGCCGAAGGACCGCGACTACTTTCTGCCGGCAGCATGGAGCGTTCCGGCGCTCATTGTTGATTTCCAGCGGGTTGCCCATCTTCCCCACGCTGACCTCCAGTTCTACGAGCGGCGGGCCCAACTTGATGGTCCGTACGCGGAGGCACTGATCAACCAAGCGACTCGGTACCTGGGTCGCGTAGGCACCCCCGATCTTGACACCGACCACGTCTTGGCGGCGCTGGAGTGAGTCTTCCAGAACAACCGCCGGGACTCCCTCAGGGCCCTCATTTCGCATACGAGCAAGCTCCAAGCCTGTTCTTGGGTCGGTCTGGCTCGGGCCCGCTCGATGTCGTCTGGGATACGAACGTTCTGGTCGACTACATCAGCTACGGCGCCGCGATGTGGGAAGGCGAACAGCTCCGAGGTATCGAGGACGAGTATGCCTCTGAGCTTGAAGGGCTTCAGATCCTGATCCAGGTCTGGCAGATGCGAGAGATCCGGTTTCGAGTCTTCCAACGATCTATTGACGACGCGCGCCGAGAGCTCGAGGAGCAACGGCTCGTCGAGAGGGCTCGGGCTGTGACCGAGTTCGCGTCTGCTCTGACGCTGTCGAGCTTCGACGACTCGGAGGAACCGGCAACTGTGGCCGAGCGTGTCGGGGAGCGTCTACCGCTCGTTCTCCCGCCGACTGCTCGGGACGCGGCGCTCGACGCCGTTCCGCCCGGCGCAGACAGAGACCTTGTTCGACTCTCGCTGGAAGCGCTGGCCCACGTGTTCCTGACTCGTGACAAGGGAATTCTCAAGGCTAGGGAAGCTCTTCGTCCTCATGGACTGCTGATTGCGACTCCTCTGGACCTAGTCGAGGAACTCGCCGCGTGCGGTGGCTTGCTCTGCGTGCTCGACCGAGAGACTGCGTACTGGCCGGTGCCGGACGTTCAGCGACTCGCTCATCTCATCCAGGCGCTTCCTTGAATCGGTCGCGCCGCCCGATCGTCGCGACTGACCACGCTCATCGAGAGCTCTCCAGGTTTGACCGACACCAGGAAGTTCAGCGGGCGGCGTCACTGCCCAGTAGTCCGATCCGGGTGAGCCGGGTCTAGTAGCTCAGCCGCGCGTCGGGCCGTGTCCGAGGGCCGGTGGCCCAGGCTGCGAACGTAGCCGGCGGTGGTCGTCGAGTCGCTGTGGCCGACGTGGCGGGCGATGTCGGCGAGGTCGACGCCGCCGTTGGCGTAGAGGGCGGTGATGACCGTCCGTCGCCCGGTGTGGGAGGCGACGCCCTTGGGGTCGATGCCGGCCTTCTTGGCGGCGCGACGGATCGCCTTGACGACGGACTGCCGGTTGGCGAGTCCGCCGTCGGGCTTGGTGAACACCGGGTGGATGACCTCGCCGCCGTACTCGTGGTCTGGCCACGGCTCATCTGCGGCGTCGCGCTCGATGCCTTGCTGCTTCTTCCACTGGCGGAGGCGATCGATTGAGGTCGGGGCCAGGTAGTGGATGCCCTCGGCCCCGCTGGTCTTGGTGGTGCCGAGGACCGTGCCGAGCGACGGGGTGTAGGCGGAGCCGCGTCGGATCTGGGCCGTGCCGGCGTCGAGGTCGAGGTCTTCCCAGGCGAGGCCGAGGACCTCGCTGACCCGCCAGCCCTGGCAGAACAGGAGCGTGACCGCGGCGCCGAGGCGGAGGTCGCCAGCCGCGACGATGAGCGCCTTGGCGTCGTCGACGCTGAGGGCGCGGGCGCTGGTCGCAGCCCGGGCGCGCGGCGCGTCGACGAGGTCGAACGGGTTGGTGGCAATGAGCTCGAGCTTCACGGCCTCGCGGAATGCTTGGCGGCAGACCTTGCGGCAGTTGAGGACGGTGTAGGGCGCGTACTGGTCGAGGAGCTCGGCCTGCCACTGGGTGAGCATCTCGGTGCCGACGTCGATGATCGGCTGGGCGCCGATGCCGTCGGCCAGGTACGAGGCGAAGCGGGCGTAGCTGTCGTAGGTCGAGGTCTTGACCCGGTGCTTCGCGATTGAGGTGAGCCACCAGTCGAGGAGGTCGTTGACGGTTGACTCGGCGTCGAACCGGCTGGCCGGGCGGATGCGCTTGCCGACCGCCGCGGCCTTGGCGTCGCGCCGTTCCTCGGCTTCCTGGCGGGTCGGGGCGGCGACGCGTCGGGTCTTGCCGTTCTGGTCGACCCAGGTGGCTCGCCAGCGGCCGGGGGTCGTGGTGCCGTCGGCGTTGTTGGTGGCGGGCTCGAAGTAGACCGAGCCGCTGCCGTTGGGGTTCTTGGAGGCGACGGCGCGGGTGCCGTCGCTGAGGGTCGTGCGCTTGCCGCGCGGGGGCCTTGCCACGTTGCGCTCCTTTGGCGTCAACGGAAAGGCCGGTCTCCCCGGAGGGGTGCGCTGGACCAGCACGCAGCGTCGTCATGATAGCCGACGGGTTACTCCCCTGGGAGTAACGCTGGGAGTAACGCTCCAGAAACTCCCACGAACGTCGGTGGACGCTCCGGGACAAAACCCCAGGTCAGCGGGGGTGGAGTGGGATCTCAGTGGACGTCCATGGACGCCCAAAACCCCTGGAGTGGAGCTGGGGGGAATCGAACCCCCGTCCGCCTGGCGGTCACGCATCGCGCTACGACCGTTCCCGCGTCCTCGGCTCACGGTTGCCGAACCCCCGGGTGGGTGCACCGTCGAGTCTTTCCTCGATCGTCAGGGGTCTTTCCCTCCGGTCAGCGGTCTCTCCCGCCGTCCACCATCACTTCTGTTGCCGGGCTGTGACGGTCAGGCCCCGGGTGGCATTGCTGCTCCCAAGGGTCGCTGTTCGCTACCTGTTATCAGGCGGCGAGAGCGAACTGCTCATCAGTGGCAGTTGTTTGGGTGCCCCGTTTTGAGAGTCTGAGCAACTCTGGTCGCACGATGTCGCTTCCGGTCCCGACGTCGAAACCGATCAGCCCCTTGTCAACTTGCAGTTCGAGCAGTGTACCGGCCCGTCGTGACCGCGCCCACGGCGTATCGCCGCCCGGCCGGGACTACTGGCGCAGTACCGACCGGATGTCGGAGGTGATCGTGACGATCCCGCCACCAGCGCTGAGGTTGGTGACCGAGCGGGTGTCGAGGGGGAGCTGGTCGGCGGTGCGGGCGATGATGTCGGAGACGATCGTGCCCTCGACGTCGAAGCCCGACACCTTGCCCGAGAGGTTCGCCTGCAGCTTGACCGTCGTGCGCTCGGGGTCGGCGTCCACGATGCGGAAGCTGACGTCGGCGGTCAGGCCGTCGCCCTGCAACCGACCGTTGGTGACGGTCCCGGGCGCGGCGCCTGCCGGGACGATGAGGAAGGGCGCCGTCGCGTTCAAGGTGAACGTGCCCTGCTCCGACTCGAGTCGGAGCTGTTCGAGGTAGGTGCCCTGGGGGGTGAACCGGTAGGTCGTCGTGGTGGTGCCGTCGGGGCCGCGCTGGAGTTGCGCCTGGCGGCCCTCGGCGTCGGCGGCCGGGACCTCGAGGGTCGACGTGCCGTTCACCGGCTCGCCGTCGACCGTGCCCGAGACGTCGTAGGTGTAGGTGCCCGCCGCGGTCGGCGTCGTGCCCCGGGGGGCCGGGGTGCCGGGAGGGGCGGTGCTCGTGGGTGCCGCCGTCGACGGGGGAGCGGTGGTGGTGGCGCCGCCGGCCGTCGTGGTGGTCGTGGACGAACTGCCGGCGGCAGCGTCGCCGGTCGAGGTCGAGGTGCCGCCCGCTCCGGCCGTGGTCGACGTGGTTGTGGTGTCGGCGTCGCCCGCCGGGACGTCGTCGGCGGTGCCCCCGGCCGCGGGGTCGTCGTCGGTGTCCGCGTCGCCGGGCTCGTCGTCCGACTCGTCCGACGTCGCGTCGTCGGACTCGCCCGCGGCGAGGTCGTCGGAGGTCACGTCGGCGTCGTCGTCGGAGGTCACGGCGGCGACCACGCCGGCGAGGAAGAGGGCGACGCACGCCAGGGCCATGACGCGCAGCAGACCGGGGGAGGGAGACTTCACGCTGGCAGGGTTCGGCACCCGCCCCGCCGACTCCTGTCGGTCATCTGGACCGTCTTGCGAGATCGGCCGACCCGGGCATCCGTGGAGCGACGCGAATCACACCGGTGTAATTGTCAGACCCCCTGCGGATGATGGCGACATGGCTCCGACGACCCCTGTCCCGACCACCTCCGACCCCGCTCCGGGGCCCGACGCCCCGGGTGGCCCCCCGCCCGACCCGACCGCGGTCGAGGTCGTCATGGCCCGTCTCGCCGCCGGCGACACCGCCGCCGTCTTCACCCTCGCCGAGCACCACGGCAGCCGGATCGCCGGCGTCGTGCGGCGCCACCTGCGCCACTGCGGCGTCGACCGCATCGCTCCCGAGGACCTCGACGGCCTGGTGATCGACTCGTGCCTCGCCCTGGCCGACGTGGCCGGTGCGTGGCGGCACGGCGGTGCGCTGCCCTGGTGGTGGGCGAGCGGCCGGATCCTCGGCGTGGTCGCCGAGTGGGTCGGGGTGCACGCCGACGCCCTCGACGACCGGTTCGACCTCGAGGAGGCCCGCACGGCGCCGGCGCCGACCGACGACGAGGACATCGCGGCCACGTTCGCCCGGCTGGTCGACGAGGTGCCGATCGTCGGCCTCGTCGCCGAGGCGTGCCGGGTCGCCCGGGTCGAGGAGGCGGCGCTGTTCTGCCTGCTCGAGTACCGCATCCAGAAGGACCAGGGCGACCCGTCGCCCGCCCACACGCTGGCCCCGCGCTACGGCGTCACGCCCGAGGCCCTGCGCCAGCGGGTGTCGCGCAACACCCGGCGCCTCCGCCGGGTGGTCGCCGCCGAGCCGCGGTTCGCGCCGCTGGCCGACTTCGTCCTCGTCGCGTGATGCCCGCCCCTCTCACCGACGACGCCGCATCGGCCCGGGCCGCGGCCCGGCGGCGGCATCCCTCGGCCCGCTGGCTCGTGCCGGTGCGCACCCTGTGTGCCCGGGTGTCCGAACGATTGCGGGCCGGCGGGGCCGAACACGCCGACATCGCGGCCGCGCTGCTGCACGCCCGCGGCGTCACCGGCCTCGACCTCGAGACCTTCGCGGCCCGGGCGGGGGTCGACGTCGAGGCCCTGGCCCGGGCCGAGGGTGGCGACGTCGCCTGGCCCGACCTCCCACCCGTGCTCCGCATGCTCGTGCGGGGCGATGTCCGCGGGCGACCATGATCTCGCCCGCGCCCGGCGACGGCGTCAGCCCCGCTTGGCGCGCTGGGCCAGCGCCCGGTCGATCTCCCGCTGCGCGTCGCGCTCGGCGGCGACGTCGCGCTTGTCGTGGAGCTTGCGGCCCTTGCCGACGCCGAGCTCCACCTTGGCCCGGCCGTCCTTGAAGTAGAGGGCGAGCGGCACGATCGACACCCGCTCGAGCTGGACCGCCTCCTCCAGGCGCGCGATCTCGCGCCGGTGCAGCAGCAGCTTGCGCCGCCGGTCCGGGTCGTGCCCCGAGTGCTCCTGGGCGTGCAGGTAGGGGGCGATGTGGACGCCGTGGAGCCAGGCCTCGTGGTTCTCGAACCGCACGAAGCCGTCGGCGATCTGCACGTTCGCCTCGCGCAGCGACTTCACCTCGGAGCCGACCAACGAGATGCCCGCCTCGAGCGTCTCGGTGATGTTGTAGTTGCGTCGCGCCCGGCGGTTGGCGGCGATCATCTTGGATCCGGCGGCTGGCATGGCCGTCCGACGCTACCGGGACGCAGGCGCCGTTCACGGAGGGTTGTGGTGTGCTTCCACCGGGAACCCGTCGCCGGGAACCCCGGCCGACCCCGCTGCGCTGCGTAGCCTCGGAGCCGAGATGTACCCCTACAGGCCGATGCGGGCCGGGCCGCCCCCCAACTACACCCTCCGCCGACTCGTCGCCCTCACGGGTGTGGTGATCGTCGTCTGGCTGCTCTGGACCGTCGCCGGGGCCGTGTTCGGCGGGGACGACGACGGCGACGTCGCCACCCGCACCACCACGAGCCTGCCGGTGACCACGACCGCGCCGCTCCAGCCGCCGCCCGAGTGCACCATCCCCGACGAGTCGGAACCGACGATCTTCAGCCGGGAGCAGGACTGGTACCGGACGCTGCTCGACCCGGCCTACGCGGTCGAGGAGCTCTACGAACCGCCCGACCTGGTGTCGGCGGCCGAGGCCAACTACTCCGCGGAGTACCGCATCCGGGCCTTCGTCGCCGAGGACCTGAACCGCATGCGCAACGCCATCCTCGCCGAGGGCATCCCGGAGGTCGCCCTGCTCGCCGCCTACCGGTCCGTGGCCGACCAGCGCGACCTCTTCGACCGTCGGGTTGCCGAGCTCGGCTTCGAAGCCGCCGCCGAGGGCACCGCCCGCCCCGGTCACAGCGAGCACCACCTGGGGACGGCGATCGACGTCCGCCCGATCGGCGCCTCCGACGTCGACCAGAGCTTCGGCGAGACCCCGACGGGCCAGTGGCTCGAGGAGCACTCCTGGGAGTACGGGTTCATCCTCTCGTACCCCGAGGGTGTGGAGGACGTGACCTGTTACAAGTACGAGCCGTGGCACTTCCGCTACGTCGGCACCGAACTGGCCCGCCGGATCCACGACTCGGGCCTCACGCTGCGGGAGTACCTCTGGCACTGGGAGGTGAGCGGCACCGAGCCGGGCGTGCCCGCCTCGTCGGTCACCCAGCCGCCGCTGCCCACCACGACCACGGCGCCGGGCACCGGTGACGGCACCACCACCGACGACGGCGCCGCCGAACCCGAGGCCGGCGCCACGGGCGACGGGTCGACCGGCTGACCCCCGTCGGTACCGTGCACGGCATGCTCCGCCTCTCACCCCAGGCGTACGCCTCGATCATCGGCCACGCCTACGACGGACTCCCCGACGAGGCCTGTGGCCTGCTCGGCGGCGACGGCGACCACATCGAGGTCTTCGTCCCGTGCGCCAACGAGGACGCGTCGAGCCGGACGTTCACCATCGGCAAGGACGGGTGGGACGCCGCCGACGAGGTACTCGGCCCTCGCGGGCTCGAGGTGGTCGGCGTGATGCACAGCCACACCCACACCGACGCCTACCCGAGCCCCACCGACGTCGACAAGGCCTCGAACCCGCTGCTCGCCCACTGGCACTGGATCATCGTCTCGCTGCGCGACGACGCCCCGGTCCTGCGCAGCTACCGCATCGTCGACGGCGAGATCCAGGAGGAGCGGGTCGCGCTCGGTTGAGGCCGCGCACCGGGCCTCGTCCGGGCCGTCGACCAGTCGTGGCCGGGCCGGCCGGCCTCATGGGGAATGCGACTCCGGCGGTACATTGTTGACCGGAACGGTCAGCTTTCCCCCGACGCCCGTCCCGAGGAGCCTGCAGCGCACCATGGTGGTCTTCGACTCCGTGCTCGACATGATCGGCAACACGCCCCTCGTCGACTGCAGCGCGCTCAGCCCCACGCCCGGGGTCCGGATCCTCGGGAAGATGGAGGGCCAGAACCCGGCCGGGTCGGTCAAGGACCGCATCGCCAAGGCGATGATCGAGGAGGCCGAGGCCGACGGCACGCTGACGCCGGGCAAGACCATCATCGAGTCGTCGTCGGGCAACACCGGCATCGCCCTGGCGATGATCGCTCGGATGAAGGGGTACGCGATCAAGATCGTGCTGCCCGAGAACGTGACCGTCGAGCGCCGCCAGCTGCTCGAGATCATGGGCGCCGAGATCATCCTCAGCCCGGGCGCCGAGGGCTCCAACGGTGCCGTCAAGCGGGCCGAGCAGCTCGCCACCGAGCATCCCGAGTGGGTCTGGCTCTACCAGTACGCCAACGAGGCCAACCCCCGTTCGCACTACGAGGGCACCGGTCCGGAGATCTACCGCGACGTCCCCGAGATCACCCACTTCGTCGCCGGTCTCGGCACGAGCGGGACGCTCATGGGCGTGGGTCGGTACCTCAAGGAGCAGGACCCCGGCATCAAGGTCATCGCCATCGAGCCGCCGCTGGGGGAGCGGGTCGAGGGGCTCCGCAACATGGACGAGGGCTACATCCCGCCGGTGTTCGAGAAGTGGGACGGCTTCGACCTCCTCGACCGCAAGCGCATCGTGCGCCCCCGCGAGTCCATCGAGTGGACCCGCAAGCTCTGCGAGATCGGCATCTTCTCCGGCATCTCGGCCGGTGCGGCCATGGCCGGCGCGGTCAAGGTCGCCAAGGAGATCGACGAGGGCACGATCGTCTTCGTCGTGTGCGACGGCGGCTGGAAGTACGTCTCCACCGGCGCCTGGACCGACGACCTCGACGACGTCGTCGACAAGGCCGAGAAGATCATCTACTTCTAGGCGCCCCGTCCCGGTCCGGCTCGGGTCCCCGAGAACGGCGCGCCGCCCGGCGGGTACGATGTAAGCGGTTACAAGCTGCTCCGAGGGGGACTGCCGTGGCGACCGTGACGCTCGAGAAGGTCGACAAGATCTACCCGAACGGCTTCCAGGCGGTGCACGGCCTGGACCTCGACATCGCCGACGGCGAGTTCCTCGTGCTCGTCGGCCCGTCCGGCTGCGGCAAGTCGACGGCGCTGCGCATGGTCGCGGGCCTCGAGGAGATCAGCGGCGGCGAGTTGCGTATCGGCGACCGGCGCATGAACGAGGTGCAGCCCAAGGACCGTGACATCGCGATGGTGTTCCAGAACTACGCGCTGTATCCCCACATGAGCGTGTTCGACAACATCGCCTTCGCCCTCAAGCTCGCCAAGGTGCCCCGTGCCGAGATCGACCAGCGGGTGCGCGAGGCGGCCGAGATCCTCGAGCTCACCGCCAACCTCGAACGCAAGCCCGGTCAGCTGTCGGGCGGGCAGCGCCAGCGGGTCGCCATGGGCCGGGCCATCGTGCGCCAGCCGGCCGCGTTCCTCATGGACGAGCCGCTGTCCAACCTCGACGCCAAGCTCCGCGTGCAGATGCGAGCCGAGATCGCCCGCATCCAGCGCGAGCTCGGCGTCACCACCGTCTACGTGACCCACGACCAGGTCGAGGCCATGACCATGGGCGACCGTGTCGCCGTGCTCAAGGACGGACACCTCCAGCAGGTCGACACGCCCCAGAACCTCTACGACGCACCCGACAACATCTTCGTCGCCGCGTTCATCGGGTCGCCGTCGATGAACCTGTTCGCCGGCCGGCTCGAGCCCCAGGGCGACGGGGCGACGCTCCGGCTCGGGTCGCAGAGCCTCGCCGTGCCGGCCAGTGTGCTCGACCGCCGCCCCGGCCTGCGAGAGCG
The DNA here is from genome assembly GCA_041984725.1 of Acidimicrobiales bacterium. GTDB lineage: Bacteria > Actinomycetota > Acidimicrobiia > Acidimicrobiales > Salinilacustritrichaceae > Salinilacustrithrix. The sequence goes on from JBHIXO010000071.1 coordinate 13,526, forward strand.
GTTCGACCGGCCCGTCACGGTCGGCATCCGTCCCGAGGACATGGAGGACGGCCAGTTGGAGCCCGGTCACCCCGCCGACCAGCGGTTCAAGACCGACGTCGACCTGGTCGAGGCGCTCGGGTCCGAGCTGATGGTCCATGCGTCGATCGACGCGCCCAAGGTCGACTCGGGCGACCCCGACGCGGTCGACGAGGTGAGCGCGTCCGGCGGCGGCACCCCGCTGGTCGCCCGGTTCAGCCCCCGCAGCCGTGTCGGCCGGGGCGAGACGATCGACGTCGCCGTCGACACCGGGAACCTCTACTTCTTCGACTCCGAGTCCGGGCTCGCCGTCCACTGACCCCGACCCGACCGTTCCGGGCCCAGGATCCGAGAACCCGCGCTCTGGATCGGGGCCCAGGACGAGTGGGGGTCGGCCGCGAGGTCAGTCGAGCGGGGCGTGGGGGTAGTCGCGCAGCACCATCCGGCCGAACCGGTCGCACTCGTCGAGGTGCGGGTAGCCCGACAGGATGAACGCGTCGATGCCGACGGCGCGGTAGGCGTCGAGCTTGGCCCGCACCTGGTCGGGGTCGCCGACGATGGCGGCGCCCGCTCCCGATCGCGCCCGGCCGATGCCGGTCCAGAGGTTCTCCTCGGCGTAGCCCTCGTCGTCGGCACCCTCGCGCAGCTCGGTCTGGCGGGCCACGCCGGCCGACGCCGTGTCGAGCGACCGTCCCCGGATCGCCTCGCCGGTCTCTTCGTCGAGCTTCGACAGGAGCCGCC
>JBHIXO010000072.1:0-14284 GCA_041984725.1 Acidimicrobiales bacterium
GGCACGACAACGACCAGGTCGCCGGGGCGCCCCTGCGCGTCGACTCGGGCATCGTCGGCGTCGAGGCCGGGCGGGTGCACCTCTACCACGAGCTGCGCAACGAGGAGAACGAGGCCCTGGCCGCCGCGTTCCACCACGTCGTCGCCGCCCGGGACGAGGGCGCACCGGCGTGGCCCGGCCCGATCGACGCCGACCGACTGATCGTCGTGCCCGAGCACGGTCGCAGCCGCAGTCTCGACGTCGCCACCGACCCCGTCGCCAGCGCGCCGACCCTCGAGCGGGTGCAGGAACTCGGCCTGGCCATGCGGCGGCCCCGGACCGTGACCGACGAGGAGTGCGGCGCCGACGGCCACGTCACCTTCGACGACGCCCCCGGGCTGCTCTGGGGCGGCGAGGCGGTCGACGAGTGGACCGGGCCGATGTTCCACGAGGGCCCGAACGGCGAGCGCATCGGCTGGGCGTCGATGGAGACGCGCCTCGGCATCGGCCGCCTGCCCGTGTCCGGCACCCTCGTCCAGAGCTTCGGCGCCACCGTCGCGCTCGCCGACAAGACCTCGGTCCAGACGATGTGGTCCTTCGACGTCGAGCGGGGCGACCTGCTCTGCACCTACGAGGTCGTGAGCCTCGCGTTCGACACGAACACCCGCCGCTCGCTCACGATCCCCGACGAGCTCCGGGCCCAGTGGCAGGCCCGTCTGCACCCGGACCTCGCCGCCCGCTGACCGGGCTGCGGGGTCAGCCGACCGCGACCACGACCGCGCCCGCCGACGTGGCGGTGTGCGTGAGGCTGAGCTGCCAGGCGACGACCCCGCGCTCGACGGCGAGGGTCTCCGCTGGGCCGGCGACGACGAGGGCGGGGGCGCCGGACTCGGCCCGGACCACCTCGACGTCGTGGAACCCGAAGGCTCCGAGCCCCACGCCGAGCGCCTTCATCACGGCCTCCTTGGCGGCGAACCGGGCGGCGTAGCGCTCGGCGGGGTCGTTGGCCTGTTCGGCGTAGCGACGTTCGCCGTCGGTGAACATCCGCGTCCGCATCGATGGGGTGCGCGCCAGCGAGATCCGGAACCGTTCGACGTCGACGAGGTCGATGCCGACCCCGATCACGGTCACCGCGGGTCCCGGTCCGGGGGCCGGTTCACGTCCGCCAGCGGTCGGCGAGGACCGTGACGGGCAGGGTCAGGAGATCCTCGACCGAGACCTGGCCGAGGAGGTCGTCGCGGAAGGTGGGCTCGGTCTCGGTGACCGCGTCGCGCAGGGCGGCCAGCCGGCGCCGGTAGCCGGCGAGCACGCCGCGGGCGGTGGCGACGCCGATCCGGTCGGCGAACCGCACGTGGAGCAGCGTGATCCCGGTGGTGTCGCCGTCCTTGACCTCGGGGACGATGACGATGGTGCGGCCGTCGCTGCGGCCCTTGCCGACGACGAGCTCCTGCTGCTCGGCCACCTGGTGCTTCGTGCCCCGCAGCACCGGGTTCGCCTCGGTGCGCAGCGGGAGGCCGAGGGCGACGCCGCCGCGGTCGACGACGGTGATGGTCGCACCGCCCTCCTGGTCGACCGGACCGGTGATGCGGTAGCGGGTGAACCCGACCACCTCCTCGACGGCGGGCGACACGTCGGCCAGCGCGCGGAGGTTGGTGTAGGTGAGGCGATCGCGGGGTGCGCCGGCGTCGAGCACGGCCCGCACCAGCGGCACGTCGAGCAGCGACTCGTCGGTCCGTGAGATGCCGACGGTGACCGTCTTGGCCTGGTGCTTGATGGCGTCGATCGGGCGGGTCAGCTCGTCGATCGCCCGGGTGAGGGCGGCGGTCAGGTCCTCGACGAGGACGGCGGGCGTGCCGACCTTGCCGTGGTCGAGCTGGTAGGCGTCGAGCGGGATGGTCCCCGAGGCGTAGCGGAGCAGGTTGGCGACGCGGATCGCGGTCGAGGCCTCGAGGTGCCCGTCGTAGCGGCCGCCGCGGATGCCGTCGAAGAACTGCTGCACGGGCTGGACGGTCGCGCGACGCAGATCGCCGAGGACCCGCTCACCGTCGAGCGTGCCGCTCCCGACGGCACGCTCCAGCGCCGCCTCGATCGCGGCGCGGATCTCCTTGAGCGGTCGGGCCTGGGCGTCGATGGCGAGCGCGGCCTCGTAGCCGAACAGGTGGCCGGCGACCGTGGAGAGCACGTACGCGAGGGCGGGGTGGGTCGCCGGGACGGGCAGGACGGCGACGGCGCCGGCGAACCGGGCCTCGCCCTCGGTGGCCACGACGATCGGGGTCGCCTTGTGCGCCCGGTAGATCGCCACCTCCTTGGCGACGTCGTCGACGTTGGAACCGGTCAGCCCGGCGGCACAGACGAGGATCAGGGGCTCGGCCGAGAGGTCGATGTGCTTCTTGTCCTCGGTGGCGTCGCAGGCGATCGACTTGTAACAGAGCTCGGACAGCTTGATCCGCAGCTCCTCGGCGGCGATCCGGTTCGTGCCGTTGCCGACGATCGCCCAGTAGCGCTTGGGCGGGCACCACTGGTGCGCCACGTTGGCGATGTCGGCCCGCGTCGAGAGCACGGTGCGCATGGCGTCGGGCAGTTCGCGCAGGGCCCGGAGCAGTCCCTGGTCGGGTGCTCGTCCCCACTCGGCGGCGATGGCCACGGCCAGGAGGGTGCCGGCGGCGATCTGGGCGTAGAACGCCTTGGTCGACGGCACCGCCATCTCGACGTCGCGGCCGTCGGACGTGTAGAGGACGCCGTCGGCCCGGTCGGTGAGGTCGGAGTTGCGCCGGTTCACGATGGCGATCACCGAGGCACCCCGGGCCCGCACCAGGTCGACCGTGCGGTTGGTGTCGGTGGTGGTTCCCGACTGGCTGATGGCGATGACCAGCGTGTCGCCCATGTCGGCGCGCAGGCGGAAGCCGGACAACTCGGTGGCCGGGATGGCCTCGACCCGGACGCCGTGTTCGTCGGCCGCGTCGGCGAGGACGCTGACCAGGCCGCGGCTGGCGATGGCGGCCGTGCCCTGGCCGATGGCGAGGATGCGGGTGATCGAGCCGTCGGCGAGTCGGGTCCGGACGGTGGCGGGCAGCGAGTCGTCGGGGAGACGGACCGTCAGGCCGTCGGTCCCGGCGTCGTCCTCGACGAGGCGGCCGCGCAGGGTCTTGTGGAAGCTGACCGGCGCCTCGGTGATCTCCTTGAGGAGGAAGTGCGGGTACTCACCGCGGTCGATGTCGCGGGTGGTGATCGGCGCGGTGACGACGTCGTCGTCGACCACGGGGATCGGCGTGCCGTCGTAGGCGATGCGCTCGATGCCGTCGAGGGTCCCGGCCCGGTCGCCGTCGAGGAGCAGGATCTGACCGCGACTGGCGTTGGGGTTGTCGGGGTTGGCCGGGGTCTCGCCGTCCATGCGCACGTACTGGCTGGTCTCCTCGACCAGGCCGTAGGGCTCGGACGCCACGACGTAGGCGTCGCCGGCGAGGCCGACGTAGAGCGCCTGCCCGGAGCCGCGGAGCGCGAGCGCCAGGCTGTTCGGCCGGTCGGCGTAGGCGGCGGCGATGGCGACGGAGCCCTCGAACGCGGCGACGGTGGCCCGGAACGCCTCGAGGTGGTCGTCGCCGTCGGCGAGGCGTCGCGACACGAGCGTCGGGATGACCTTGGCGTCGGTGGTGACCTCGGCGGGGATCGACAGGCCGTGGGTCGCGGTGAGGTCGGCGAAGTTGTCGACGTCGCCGTTGAGCGCGGCGGCCACGAACGGGCCGGGCGGGCGGGCGTGCTCCAGCGAGTCGAGCGGGTGGGCGTTGGCCTCGGAGATGATCCCGACGCTCGCCCAGCGGGTGTGGCCGAGCACGACCGCCTGGGCGTCGGGCCCGGCGAGCGCCAGGTGGAGGAGGTCGTCGGCGGTGATGGCCGCCCGCAGCGCCGCCGTGTTGTCGCCGAGCTCGCCGATCTCGGCGGCCGCCTTGTAGGCGAAGGCGAACTGGCCTTCGGCGACGCGCACGGCCCCCGAGCGCAGGAGGTGGTCGTCGGCCCGACCGGCGAGGAGGCCGGCGACGGCCGGGTCGGCGGGGTCGAGGCCGTGGTCGCGGACCAGCACGAGCAGGCCGGCGGAGTCGCGCCCGCGGACCTCGAGCCGGTCGATGGCCGACAGCGCCTGTTCGATCTGCGTGAACGCCGACACCGCCGACCACCCGGTGTCGCGCCCGGCCAGACCGGCCACCGCGTCGGCGGTGCGGAGCCGGTCGCGCTCGATGGTCCACGCCGCGTCCTTGCAGCGGATGGCAGCGGCGTTGCGAGCCTCGACGGTGCCGTCGAGCGGGCCGGCGTCGAGGGCGGCGTCGAGCCCGTCGACGATCTCTCGCAGGGTCCGCACGAGGCCGCGGACCCGGCCCGCCGTCGCCGCGTCGGTCAACAGCAGACGGACGCCGCGCGGGCCGTGCAGGGCCCGGCCGACGGTGGCGAGGTCGGCGGCGGCGGCGTCGAGGGCGGCGGCGTTCGGCGCGGCGAGCGCGGCCCGCAGCGACGCCACGCCCCGGTCGAGATCCTCGACGAGCGTGGGGCCGTCGAGGTCGACCCGTTCGGTGGGCCGACGCAGGACCGCGATGATGCCGCACATGGTCGTCCAGTCTGCCCGGTACCCGCCCGGGGGCGGTGGTGGGCCTACGCGACGCGGAAGGTGACGCCCCGACCGTCGTCGGCGAGGAGGGTGAGGCGATCGGCCTCGATCGACCAGGCCACGTCGCCGTCGAGCACGGCCCCGAAGCGGTCCACGTACTCCTGGCCGTCGTCGCAGGCGGCGTCGTCGGTGGAGACGTCACCGAACACGACCCGGTCGCCGTCGACCTCGTAGGGGGCCGTGAAGGCGTTGCAGCCGTCGAAGCCGGAGGCGGTCGAGGTGGCGGCGTCGAAGGTGATCCGGCCGGGGTCGCCGGTGACGGCCAGCGCCATGGCGGCGTCGCCGTCGAGGAAGCCGGTGGTCTCCCAATCGGGACCCTCGAGCGGCCGGTCGGGGTCGACGACGGACCGCTCCTGCAGCACGACGGTGACCGCCGGGCCGGCGATGGTCAGGGTGTCGCCGTCGAGGGTGAACGACGGCGAGCCGCCCAGGAACTCGGCGAACCACTGGTCCTGGTCCATGAGGTCGGGCTCGCAACCCATCTCGGTCATCGAGACCCCGCCGGCGAGCACGAGGGTCCCGTCCTCGATCCGGTACTCGGCGCCGAGGCTGTTGCAGCCGAGGCTGGCCGACAGGCGCTGGTCGCCGTGGAGCGTGAGCGAGATGCGACCGTCGTCGACGAGGGGCCGGGGCGCCCCGTTCTCGGTCACCTCGACCGAGAGGTAGGTCACCTGGTCGGCCGGGGCGTCCGGCGCGGGGTCGTCGTCGCTCACCGGCTCGTCGCCGTCCGGCTCCTCGCCGGGCTGTTCGCCGGTGGGCTGGTCGGCGACGTCGCCGTCGGTGCCGACGGCGGTGTCGTCGTCGTCACCACAGGCGACGAGGCCGAGCACGAGGGCGGGGAGGAGGAGCAGCGGCAGGAGGCGGCGCATGGTGGTTCGACGTCGGCGGGGACGGTGCTGGTTCCCGTCAGGTCCGGGTTCCCGTCAGCGGGACGCGACCCGCCGCACGGCGTCAGCGAGCGTGTCGGCCTCGGTCCGGGCGGCGGCCTCGGTCGGCGCCTCGACCATGACCCGGATGAGGGGCTCGGTGCCCGAGGGGCGGATGAGGACCCGGCCGGCGTCGCCGAGCCGCTGCTCGGCGGCCGCCACGTCGTCGGCGATGCGGTCGAGGAGGTCGGGGTCGCGCTCGTCGAGCCGCACGTTGACGAGGACCTGGGGCAGCACGGTCATGGCGTCGTCGACCAGGTCGCCGAGCGGACGCCCCGAGCGGGCGAGCAGGTCGAGCACCGTGACCGCGGTGAGCAGGCCGTCGCCGGTGGTGGACCGGTCGGTCTGGATGATGTGGCCGGACTGCTCGCCGCCGAGGACCACGCCCCGCTCGGCGAGGGCCTCGAGCACGTACCGGTCGCCGACCGCCGTGGCGACGACGTCGATGCCGTGGCGCGCCATGCCCTGGCGGAAGCCGAGGTTCGACATCACCGTGACCACGACCGCGTCGTGGGGCAGCGCACCCCGGGACCGGCGGTCGATGGCCAGGATCGCGATGAGCTGGTCGCCGTCGATCAGGCGTCCGGTGGCGTCGACCGCGAGGAGGCGGTCGGCATCGCCGTCGAGGGCGAGACCGCAGTCGGCCCCGGCGTCGACCACGGCCGCCTGGAGCGCGGCGGGTGACGTGGACCCGGCGTCCTCGTTGATGTTGACGCCGTCGGGTTCGGCGTGGACGACGGTGACGCCGACGCCGAGGTCGCGGAGCACCTGGGGGGCGTGGGCCGACGCCGCACCGTGGGCGCAGTCGAGGACGACCGACAACCCGTCGAGCCGGCGGCCGTCGAGCCCGGCGACCAGCGACGCCGTCCAGGCCTCGACCAACCGGTCGTCGTCGGGCGCGACCGTGCCGACGGCGGCACCGGTGGGCCGGGTGGGCCCGTCGGCGACGTCGAGTTCCCGCATCGTCGTCTCGATGGCGACCTGGACGTCGTCGGGGAGCTTGTCGCCGCCGGCGAACAGCTTGATGCCGTTGTCGGGGAACGGGTTGTGCGACGCCGAGATCACGGCGCCGATCCCGCCGACCGCGGCGGCGGCGTGGGCGACGGCCGGGGTGGGGACGACGCCGAGCAGCACCACGTCGACGCCCTCGCTCGCCAAGCCGGCGGCCAGCGCCGCCTCGAGCAGGGCGCCCGACCGGCGGGGATCGCGGCCGATGACCGCGACGGCGCCGTCGAGCTCGCGCGCCGCGGCCCGCCCGAGGGCGAGGGCCAGCTCGGGGGTGAGCTCCGCGTTGGCGACGCCGCGGACGCCGTCGGTGCCGAACTTCAGCACGACCGTCGTTCGGCCGTCTCGTCAGCCGGGGATCCGGACGGGCCGGATCAGCGCTTGGAGTACTGCGGCGCCTTGCGGGCCTTCTTGAGGCCGTACTTCTTGGACTCCTTCTTCCGCGGGTCGCGGCGCAGGAGGCCCTCGGTCTTGAGGTCGGTACGGCGCTCGGGGTCGAGCTCGGCCAGCGCACGGGCGAGGCCGAGGCTGAGCGCACCGGCCTGGCCGGTGGTGCCGCCGCCCTCGATGGAGGCGTGGACGTCGTAGTGCTCGGCGGCCTCGAGCACCACGAGCGGTGCGAGGGCCAGGGCACGGAGCTGGCTGGTCGGGAAGTAGTCCTCGACCGGACGGTTGTTGATCACGACGGTGCCGCTACCGGGCACGAGGCGGACCCGGGCGATGGCCCGCTTGCGGCGGCCGGTGGCCTGGACGAGGGGTGCGGTGCTCACTCAGACGTTCCTTCAGCTCACGCGGGCCTTGGCCCGGGCGTCGATCTCGAGTTCCTTGGGCTGCTGGGCCGCGTGCGGGTGGGTGGGTCCGGCGTAGACCTTGAGCTTGGTGAGCATCTGCGCACCGAGCCGGTTCTTGGGGAGCATGCCCTTGATGGTGCGGCGGACGGCCTCGGCCGGCTTGCGGTCGAGCGCCTCGCGGTAGGTCTGGGACCGGATGCCGCCCGGGAAGCCCGAGTGGCGGTACAGCACCTTCTTGTCGGCCTTGTCCGAGGTCAGGACGACCTTGTCGGCGTTGACCACGATCACGTGGTCGCCCGTGTCGAGGTGCGGCGTGAACATCGGCTTGTGCTTGCCGCGCAGGACGCGGGCGACCTCGGTGGCGAGGCGGCCGAGGACCATGCCCTCGGCGTCGATGACCCACCACTCACGGGTGATCTCGCTGGCTTTCGGGGAGTACGTGCGCACGGGTGCGACCCTGTTCTTGTCGGACGGTTCGATCTCGGGTGCCTCGGCGGAGGTCCCGGGGGATGCGGAGGCGGTGCGAGGGCGCGGACGGCCCCAGGCACGATCGACCAGACTACGGCCGGACGTCGCCGGCAGGCAACCCGGCGGCCGTCGGAGCGGCGACGCCGGCCCCGCCGGGGGTGCCGACGGTGGGCGGTACCGTGCGGGCCGATGTCCAAGCCTCCCCGCCTCACGGCGTTCTCGCACGGCGCCGGGTGAGCGTGCAAGCTCGCCCCCGGCGAGCTGGCGCACGTCGTGCGTCGTGTAGCACCTCCCGGTGATCCGAACCTCCTGGTCGGGGCGCTGACCGGCGACGATGCCGCCGTGTGGCGCCTCTCGGACGAGCGCGCCCTGGTGGTCACCGCCGACTTCATCACCCCGGTCGTGGACGACGCCGCGACGTGGGGCCGGATCGCGGCCGCCAACGCCGTGTCCGACGTCTACGCGATGGGCGGGACGCCGTTCCTCGCCCTCAACCTGGTCGGCTGGAACGTCGCCGAGTTGGCCACCGACCTGCTCGCCGAGGTGCTCGAGGGCGGGGCGGCGGTCGCCGCCGAGGCCGGCATGGTCGTCGCCGGCGGCCACACCGTCGACGACCCCGAACCCAAGTACGGGATGGCCGTCGTCGGCGAGGTGCACCCCGACCGGATCCTCACCAACGCCGGGCTGCGGCCGGGCGACGTGCTCGTGCTCACCAAGCCGATCGGCGTCGGCATCGCCACGACCGCCATCAAGGCCGACCGCTGCCCGCCTGCGTTGTACGAGGCGGTGGTGGCGTCCACGACCCGCCTGAACGCGGCCGCCCGCGACGCGGCGCGCGCGGCCGAGGCCACCGGCTGCACCGACGTCACGGGCTTCGGCCTGCTCGGTCACCTCGGGCGGATGGCCGCCGAGTCGGCCGTCGACGTGACGATCGACGTCGCCGCCGTCCCCGTGCTCGACGGGGTCCACGACCTGCTCGCGGCCGACGTCGTGCCCGGCGGCTCGCGCCGCAACCTCGACCACGTCCGCCCGGCGCTCGACACCGGGCCCCACGACGAGACGACCGCACTGCTGCTCGCCGACGCCCAGACCAGCGGCGGCCTCCTCTTCGGGGCGACCGACGCTCGGTCGGCGGCCGTTGCCGTGGCGACGCTGCGGGCGTCGGGCCACGACGCCGCCGTGGTCGGCGCGGTCACCGCCGCCGGCGCCGGCCGGATCACGCTGCGCTGACCGGGTTCGCGGTCAGTCGTCGTAGCCGACGGCCCAGAGGGTGAGGCCGTGGGGTGGGGCGACCGGGCCCGCTCGTGCACGGTCGCGGGCGTCGACGATGCCGCGGATCTCGCCGGCGCGGATGCGGCCCCGGCCGACCTCGACCATGGTCCCGACGATCGAGCGGACCATCTGGTGGCAGAACGACGACGCCTCGATCCAGAACCGGAGGACACCGTCGCCCTCGTCGACCCAGCGGGCGTCGCGCACGTCGCGGACGAGTGACGCCTCGACCCCGTCGGTCCGCTTGGGACGGCGGCAGAACGAGGCGAAGTCGTGCGTGCCCACGATCGGGTCGCAGGCGAGGCGGAGCGCGGCGAGGTCGAGCGGCTCGGGAACCTGCCACGCCCGGCCGACGCGGTGCGGGTCGGGGACGGGGTGGTTCCGCACGGTGTAGCGGTAGCGCCGCCAGCGGGCGTCGAAGCGCGACGAGAACGCCATCGGCACGACCGCCGGCTCGCGCACGGCGACGGTGGGCCCGCAGAGGGCGTTGACCGAGCGACACAGGTCGTCGAGGTCGACGCCCTCGGTGGTGGCGAAGTCGACGACCTGCCCGTGGGCGTGCACGCCCTTGTCGGTGCGGCCCGCGCAGGTGAGTTCGATCGGGTGCCGCAGGATGCGGGACAGCGCGGCGTCGAGCGCGCCGCCGACCGTCGGCACCCCGGGATTCGGGGCGAAGCCGTGGTAGGCGCCGCCGTCGTACGCGACCGTCAGGCGGACGCGCACCAGTGGCTCGAGCGGAGCCTCGATCAGCTCGTCGTCGTCGAAGAGCGTCGGCTCCCGCACGGGAGTCGGCGTGGGATCAGACGAGTTCCAGCCGCGCCATCGGCGCGTTGTCGCCGTGGCGGGGACCCAGCTTCAGGATGCGGGTGTAGCCACCGGGGCGATCGGCGTAGCGGGGGCCGACGTCGGCCATCAGCTTGTGGGCCATCTCCTCGTCGCGCAGGTAGGCGACGATCTGGCGGTGGTTGTGCAGCCCGCCCTTCTTGGCCTTCGTGATGAGCTTCTCGGCGATGGGGCGGACGGCCTTGGCCTTGGCCTCGGTGGTCACGACCGACTCGGCGGCGACGAGGCTGGCGACGAGGTTGCCGAACATGGCCTTCTCGTGGGCGGCACTGCCGCCGAAGCGCTTGCCCTTGCGGGGAGTTGCTGGCATGGGTCTGCTCCGTGTTCTCTCAGCCTCGGACGCGCAGCGACAGGCCGCGCTCGTCGAGCTTCTCGATGACCTCGTCGAGGGACTTCTGGCCGAAGTTGGTGATGGCCAGGAGGTCGTCCTCGGTCTTGTTGACCAGCTCGCCCACGGTGTTGACCTGGGCACGCTTGAGGCAGTTGCGCGGACGCTCGGACAGCTCGAGGTCCTCGATGGGGAGGTCGAGGTCCGACGGGCCGGTGCCGGCCACCGGCATCTCGCCGAGCTCGAGGCCCTGGGGCTCCTCGCTCATGTCGGCGATCAGGCCGACGAGCGAACGCAGCGTGTCGCCGGCGGAGGCGACGGCCTCGGCGGGCGTGATCGACCCGTCGGTCTGCACGTCGATGATCAGCCGGTCGTAGTCGGTGTCCTGCTCGACGCGGGTCGGCTCGACCGAGAAGGTGGCCTTGCGGACCGGCGAGAAGATCGAGTCGACCGGGATGACGCCGATGGTGTCGGAGGTCTTGTTCTTCTCGGCCGACACGTAGCCGCGGCCCTTGGCGATGGTGACGTCGAGGGCGAGGCGGCCGTCGCCGTTCATGGTGGCGATCTCGAGATCGGGGTTGAGGATCTCGATGTCGGCGTTCTCCTGCAGGTCCTTGGCGCGCACGACGGCGGGGCCGCGGGCGTCGAGACGCAGGGAGACGGCCTCGTCGCTGTGGCAGACGACGACCAGGTCCTTGAGGTTGAGGATGATGTCGGTGACGTCCTCGACGACGCCGTTGATGGTGTCGAACTCGTGGAGCGCTTCGTCGAAGCGGACCTGCGTCACCGCGGCACCCGGGATCGACGAGAGCAGGACGCGGCGGAGGGAGTTGCCGATGGTGTGCCCGAAGCCGGGCTCCAGCGGGCTGATGGCGAACCGCTGGCGGTTGTTCTCCTCCTCACCGAGGATCTCGACGGTGGGGCGTTGGATGACCAGCATGGAGCGGGGTACCTCTTGCGGTGGGGTCGGCGGGGTCGGGAAGGCGGGCGCGGCGCCCGGAGCGGTGGGGGCGGCCGCTTACTTGGAGTACAGCTCGACGATGAGCTGTTCGCGCACGGGCACGTCGATCTGCTCGCGCTCGGGGTAGGCGCGCACGGTGACGGCGTAGCCCTGGTCGCCGGTCTCGAGCCAGCCCGGGGCCTGGCGGTCGAGGACGTCGCGGTTCCACTGGATCGTGACGATGTCGCGCGACTTGGTGCGCAGCGAGACCGTGTCGCCCACGCGGACGCGGTAGCTGGGGATGGTGACCCGCTTGCCGTTGACGTCGACGTGGCCGTGGTTCACGAACTGCCGGGCCTGGGGCCGGGTGGCGGCGAGGCCGGCGCGGTACACGATGTTGTCGAGGCGCCGCTCGAGGAGCTGCAGCATGAGCTCACCCGTCACGCCCTTGGCGCGGTTGGCCTCGTCGTAGAGGTTGCGGAACTGCTTCTCGGAGAGGCCGTACGTGAAGCGGGCCTTCTGCTTCTCCTGCAGCTGCATGAGGTACTCGGAGGGCTGACCGCGGCGACGGCCACGGCCGTGCTCGCCGGGCGGGTACGGGCGCTTGTCGAGCGCCTTCGCCTCGCCGGCGGTGCCGAAGATGTTCACGCCGAGTCGGCGGGAGACGCGGGAGCGGGGTCCGGTGTATCGAGCCATGGTGGGTTCCTCAGGTGCGGCGCCGCTTCGGGGGGCGGCAGCCGTTGTGGGGCACGGGGGTGACGTCCTTGATCCCGGAGACCTCGATGCCGAGGTTCTGGATCGAGCGGATGGCGGTCTCGCGGCCCGAGCCCGGACCCTTGACCTGGACCTCGACGCGGCGCACGCCGTGCTCCATGGCACCGCGGGCGGCCTTCTCGGCGGCCAGCTGGGCGGCGAAGGGCGTCGACTTGCGGGAGCCCTTCTGGCCGATCGACCCGGCCGAGGCCCACGACAGCACGTTGCCGGCGGGGTCGGTGATGGCGACGATCGTGTTGTTGAAGGACGACTTGATGTGCGCGATCCCCGTGGGGACGTTCTTGCGCTCGCGCTTGCGGGGGCGGCGACCGCCGGCAGCGGGCTTGGCCATTACTTCTTCACCTTCTTCTTCCCGGCGACGGTCTTCTTCGGACCCTTGCGCGTGCGGGCGTTGGTCTGGGTGCGCTGGCCGTGCACGGGCAGGCCCTTGCGGTGACGCACGCCCTGGTAGCAGCCGATCTCGATCTTGCGCTTGATGTTCTGCTGGACCTCACGCCGCAGGTCGCCCTCGACCTCGGCGTTCTCGTCGATCCAGTCGCGGATCTTGGCGACCTCGGGATCGGTCAGGTCGCGGACCCGGGTGCTCTCGTCGACCCCGACCTCGTCACAGATCCGGGCGGCCGTGGTGGGGCCGATGCCGTACAGGTAGGTGAGCGAGACGACCAGCCGCTTCTCGCGGGGGATGTCGACGCCTTGGATACGTGCCATCTGTTGCTTTCCTCAGCCCTGACGCTGCTTGTGGCGGGGGTTGGAGCAGAGCACCATGACGCGACCGCGCCGGCGGATCACCTGGCACTTCTCGCACATGGGCTTGACGCTCGGTCGGACCTTCATGGTGACTCTTTCGGGTGGGGCGGATTCGGGGGTGGGGCGGTGCGACTCAGCGGTACCGGAACGTGATCCGGCCCCGACTGAGGTCGTAGGGGGTGAGCTCGACCTGGACGCGGTCACCCGGGAGGATGCGGATGTAGTGCATGCGCATCTTCCCGGAGATGTGGGCGAGGACCTCGTGGCCGTTCTCGAGCTCGACCTTGAACATGGCGTTCGGCAGGCTCTCGAGGACGGTCCCCTCGAGGACGATCGCATCTTCCTTGGACTTCGCCAGTGTGCTGCTCCCTCAGGCGTGGGCGGACGCAGGTCGTTCGCGGACACGGGGCCGCGGAGACAGGGCGCGCCTGCCTCAGGGCCGAAGGAACAGCCTACGTGAGCGGGCACGCGGCTTCCAACCCGAGGGCGCCGGTCCGGTCGCCGTCGGAGCACGTCGCCCACATGATGGCCCATGGACCGGGCGCGCACGGGGACCGGAGCCGTGGTCGACGGTCAGGGCAGGGTCAGGACGCGGGGTCCGTCGGCGGTCACGGCGACGGAGTGTTCCCAGTGGACCGCCCGGCGGCCGTCGGCGGTCACCACGGTCCAGCCGTCGTCGAGCACGTGGTAGTCGTCGCCGCCGGCGCAGGTCATCGGCTCGATGGCGAGCACCATGCCGACCTCGAGGCGCAGCCCCCGACCGGGCCGACCGACGTTGAGCACGTCGGGGGCCTCGTGCATGGCACGGCCGATCCCGTGACCGCAGTGGTCGCGGAGCTGGTGGAAGCCGGCGGCCGTCGTGGCGTGCTGGACCGCGTGGCCGATGTCGCCGAGGCGGTTGCCGGGGACGACCTGCTCGACGGCGGCGTCGAGAGCTCGGCGGCCGGCCTCGATCAGGGCCCGGTCGGCGGCGGACACCTCGCCGACAGGGGCGGTGAAGGCCGCGTCGCCGTGCCAGCCGTCGACGACCGCGCCGCAGTCGATCGAGACGATGTCGCCGTCCTCGAGGCGGCGATCCCCGGGGATGCCGTGGACGACCTCGTCGTTGACGCTGGCGCAGAGCACGGCGGGGAAGCCGTGGTAGCCGAGGAAGTTGGACGTGGCACCCCGGCGGTCGAGGACGTCGCGGGCCAGTCGGTCGAGCTCGCCGGTGGTCACGCCCGGTGCGATCGCCGCCCGGCAGACCTCGTGCATCTCGGCCACGACGCGGCCGGCCCGACGCATGGCGTCGAGCTCGTCCGCCGTGCGGATGCCGACGCGCTCGCGTGCCAGCACGTCAGCGACGGTTGGCGTCGATGGCCCGGATGAGGCGGGCGGTGACCTCGTCGGCGTCGCCGAAGTGGCCTTCGACAAGGATCTGTTCGGCGAGGGGATCAATTGCACCACACGCCTCGGGCACGACGACATCGTGAGAGCCCCTGACCCGGTAGCCCCCACGCCCGTCGACCACTGCGGCCCGAACGGTGGTGCGTCCGTGGTCATCCCGGAGTGTCG
>JBHIXO010000073.1:0-14277 GCA_041984725.1 Acidimicrobiales bacterium
TCACGGTGGACGGCACGCTGCCCGAGGGCTCGACGGCCAAGGACGTGATCCTGGCGATCATCGGCCGCCTCGGCACCGGCGGCGGCATCGGATCGGTCATCGAGTACAGGGGCGAGGTGATCCGCAGCCTCTCGATGGAGGGGCGGATGACGGTGTGCAACATGTCGATCGAGGCGGGCGCCAAGGCCGGCCTGATCGCCCCGGACGACACCACCTTCGCCTACCTCGAGGGCCGTGCCCACGCTCCGGACGGGGACGACTGGGACGCCGCCGTCGCCGACTGGCGTTCGCTGGTGACCGACGACGACGCCGTGTTCGACCACGAGGTCGTCCTCGACGGCGCCGACATCGTCCCGCACGTGAGTTGGGGCACGAACCCCGGTCAGGTCACCCGCCTCGACGGGTCGGTCCCCGACCCGGACGCCTTCGACGACCCGGCAGCACGCGAGTCCGCCGCCCGGGCGCTCGAGTACATGGGCCTGAGCGCCGGCACGCCGATCCGGGACATCCCCGTCGACACGGTGTTCATCGGCTCGTGCACCAACAGCCGCATCGAGGACCTGCGGGCCGTGGCGAAGATCGTCGAGGGCCGCCGGGTCGCCGAAGGCGTCCGCACGCTGGTCGTGCCCGGATCGGGCGCAGTGAAGGCGCAGGCCATTGCCGAGGGCATCCCCGAGATCCTGATCGCCGCCGGCTTCGACTGGCGCGAGCCCGGTTGCTCGATGTGCCTTGCCATGAACCCCGACAAGCTCACCGACGGCGAGCGCTGTGCCAGCACCAGCAACCGCAACTTCGAGGGCCGCCAGGGCCGGGGCGGTCGCACCCACCTGGTCTCGCCGACCGTCGCCGCCGCCACCGCCATCGCCGGCACCTTCGCCACCCCCGCCGACCTCGACTGACCCACCCCCTTTTTTCGCAAATGAAGGCGAGTTCGCCCGCAAATCGGGGGCGAACTCACCTTGATTTCGGAGTCTTGGAAAGGACGCACGCATCCATGAAGGCAGTACGCATCGTCACCGGCACCGCGGTGCCGCTCGACCGCACCGACGTCGACACCGACCAGATCATCCCGTCCGACTGGCTCAAGCAGGTCGAGCGCACCGGCTTCGAGAAGGGCCTCTTCTCGGAGTGGCGTGACGACCCCGGCTTCGTGCTGAACCTCGAGCAGTTCCAGGGCGCCAACGTGCTCGTCGCCGGCCCGAACTTCGGCACGGGCTCATCCCGCGAGCACGCCGTGTGGGCCATCCAGCAGTACGGGTTCGAGGCCGTGGTCTCGCCCCGGTTCGGGGACATCTTCCGCAACAACTGCACCAAGAACGGCCTCGTGCCGGTGCAGGTCGACGCCGAGACCGGCGACCGACTGCTGCGCATGGTCGAAGCCGACCCGACCACCGTCTTCGAGATCGACGTCGAGTCGCGCACGTTGCGGGCCGGCAGCGTCGAGGTCGCCTTCCCGCTCGACGACGGCGTGCGCCGCCGCTTCCTCGAGGGCCTCGACGACATCGGGCTCA
The DNA here is from genome assembly GCA_041984725.1 of Acidimicrobiales bacterium. Classification (GTDB taxonomy): domain Bacteria; phylum Actinomycetota; class Acidimicrobiia; order Acidimicrobiales; family Salinilacustritrichaceae; genus Salinilacustrithrix. Next base: position 1,512 of record JBHIXO010000073.1, read on the forward strand.
CGCTGCGCCACGACGAGGCCATCGCCGCCCACGAGGCCGCCCGCCCGTCGTACCTGCCGACGGCCTGACCGACCACGACCCGGACGCGAGAGAGGGGCGGGCGCCGCAGCGCCCGCCCCTCTCGTCGTCGGTCAGTCCGTGATCAGTACACGAAGGCGTCGAACAGCTTCGGGTTGCCCTGCCCGCCGCTGATCAGCGCGTTGAGGCGCACGACGACGGTCCAGGTCTGGTCGGGCGTCATGTCGGTGAACGACTCGTCGTCCCCGGACAGCGGATCGAACGGCTGGGGCCCCTCGGCGAGGTCGACGCCGGGGAAGAACAGTTCGTCGCCATCGAGGTCGACGTCGATCAGCACCGTGCTGCCGTTGATCTCGCAGTCGTCACCGTCGAGCGTGATCTCCGGGTTGCTGCCCTGCAGGACGAAGACGAAGTTCTCTGCGTTGCAGCTGGTGATCGTCTGGTTGAAGTTCAGGATGACGATCTCGGTGCTGCCCGTGCCGTCGTTCGTGTCGTTGATCGTGACGTCGGTGATGGCCAGGCCCGGGGTCGATGCGCCGGTGGTCACGTTGATCACCGGGCTCGGGGACGACTCGTCGCCGTCGAGGGTCTGGGTGACGTAGGCGTCGTACTGCGTCGACGGCGCCAGGCCGAACACGTCGACCTGGAAGCCGGCGACCGACGGATCGGCGTCGGTGGCCGCGGTGGCCTGCAGGTTGTCGGTGGCGGCGTTGAACGTGCCGTTGTCGTCGGGGCCGACGTACACCTTGAACGTGGCGCCGGACTCACCGGCGACGGTGATCCGGAAGCCGTTCGCCGACGGCGTCAGGCCGCTGACGGTCGGCGCCCCCGGGCCCAGGTCCTCGAGGATGAAGACGCTCTGGGCGGCCGCGCTCTGGGCGTAGTTCGAGCCGGCGGACAGCTGGTCGCCCCGGCTGAGCTGGGTCTCGAACTCGTCGAGCGAGATCGAAACCTCGCTCGCCGCGACGTTGACCTCGTCGGCCACCGTCGGGTTCTGGGCCCGGTAGAAGAGGTCGTTGGCGTCGTAGACGTACTTCTGGTTGTTGCCGCCACCCAGCGACTGGGTGAAGAACACGTTGGGACCGGGCTGGACGATGCCGACCTCCTGGTCGTTCGCCAGGGGGCCGTTCGGCGCGTCGTCGGGCTCGAAGTTGGTCACGCCGCTCACGCCGAAGGGGTCGATCGGGCGGTTGGCCCCGTCGAGGTCGAGGCCGGTGGTCGGGCCGTTGCCCGGGTCGGCGTACACGACGAGCACCACGGACTCGGGGTCGTCGCCGTCGATCGTGACGTCGATCTGACCGCCGACGGGCGTGATGCCGCCCACCGACTGGGCCGGCGTCACGTCGGCGCCGTTGACGTCGACGATGCGGGCACTCGGCACCGGGTCGGTGTCGGCCCGATCGTCGGCCGGGTTGTCGTCCTTGAACGTGTAGAGCCCGCCGTTCACGCTGACGCTGGACGACCGGAGCAGCGCCACGCGGTACTGCAGCGCCTGGTTCAGGTTGGTGGCCGAGAACGTCCGGTCGTCGGCAGGGGTGTTGGCCTCGCTGCCGATGTCGTTGGCCACGATGGTGGCGGTGGCGGTCGGGGCGACCACGATGCTGTCGTTGGCCACGACGGTGTAGTCGAGGCGTCCACCGAGGCCGAAGCGGTCGATCGGCTGGTTGGAGGCGTCGAGGTCGAGGAACGTGCTCGGGCCGGTACCCGGGTCCTCGTAGACGACGGGAACGAGCGACTCGGCCTCGGCACCGTCGACGGTGAAGTTCAGTCGACCATTGCTCGGGGCGATGCCGCCGACGCTCTGGGCCGCCGCCACCGTGCTGCCGTTGATGGCGACGATGCGGGCGGTGAGCGGGGTGGCACCGTTGGCGTCGGCCAGGTCGTCGTCGTTGGCGTCGACGAAGCTGACCTTGCCGTCGGGCTGCGGGGCGATGTTGCCGGCGTCGACGAGCGTGACCCGGTACACCTTGTCGTTCTCGAGGCCGGCGGCCTCGTAGGTGCGGTCGTCGTCGTCGGTGTTGTCCTCGATGATGCCGTTGGCCGTGAGGCTCGACGGCGTCGAGGCGAAGACGGGGATGTTCGGCGCGCCCTGGACAGGCTCGTCGTTGGCACCAGCGCAGTCCTCGAGCGCCGCCTCGTCGGCGAGGCTGATCGCTCCGGCGCCGCCGAAGAGGTCGCCCGTGAACAGACCGACCTTGACGAGCTCGAGGTAGTCGCACGTCGCCGAGGTCTCGACCGCCGTCGCCAGCAGCAGGATCGGGGCGACCTCCTCGCCGCCGTGGCCGGCACCGGCCAGGGCGTCGGCGAAGTTGCGGCCGGTCGCGACGTTGACGTGCGTCGGGTCGAACCCGGCGCGCTGGATGGCGTAGACGGCGATGACGGCGGCCGTCTCCTCACGGTTGGCGCCGGCGAGGCGCTCGGTGCTGTAGCCCTCGTTCTCGAGCGCGGCCTCGAGGCCGGCCGACACGGCGGCGCCGCCGCCGAGGATCACGATGTGCTCGATGTCGAGCTCCTCGAGGGCGTCGACGGTGTCCTGGGGGATGACACCGTTGCCCGACAGCAGGATCGGGAAGCCGAGGGCGTGCGACAGCGGGCCGCCGGCAAGCGCATCGGCGAAGTTGAGGCCGGTGGCGAGGATGGCGGTGCGCCGGCCCTGGTCGTCGACGCCGACGTTGGTCGGGCCGGGGATCGTGGCGATCTGGGCGGCGGTGTCGTAGCGGTTCGACCCGGAGATCCGGGAGACGACGTAGCCGGCACCCTCGAGCTCGGAGACGACCGACGCGTCGAGCGCCGCGGTGCCGCCGAGCAGGGTCACGGAGGTGACGCCGAGGTTGTCGAGCGCCTCCATGGTGACGGCGGGGACGTCGTCGGGCTGCGAGAGGAGCAACGGCCCCTCACGGAAGCCGGTCAGGTACGCACCGGTCAGCGCGTCGGCGAAGTTCGTGCCCGTGGCGATGACTGCCTCGGGCGCTCCGCTCGGGAACGTGGCCGTGGCGATCGCCGCGGCGGTGCCGTAGCGGTTGTCGCCGGAGAGGCGCCGGAACTCGAAGCCGGCAGCCGCGCCGGACGGCGCCGCGGTCACGGCGACGGAGAGCAACGCGAAGATGGCCACGAACAGAGCAGCCAGAGTGCGGTTGACCCGCGCAGACATGGGGGACCCCCAGGGTCGAAGGATGTTCGGGCGGGAACATTACCGAGCGACGGACGCGGACCCGGTGTTGGCCGGGTCCGCGCCGTGCGTTCGGGCGATCAGCTCACTTCGGTGGCATCCGGATGCCGCCGTCGAGGCGGACGACGTGAGCGTTCATGTACGAGTTGGTGAGCAGCTCGACGGCCATGCTGGCGAACTCCTCGGACTGGCCGAGACGCTTGGGGAACAGCACGCTCTGGCCGAGGTTGGCCTTGAACGCCTCGGACGCCTCGCCCTCGCCGTAGATCGGCGTGTCGATGAGGCCCGGGGCGATGCAGTTGACGCGGATGCCGGGGGCGGCGAGGTCACGGGCGACCGGCAGGGTCATGCCGACGACGCCACCCTTCGACGACGAGTAGGCGGCCTGGCCGATCTGGCCGTCGAAGGCGGCGACCGAGGTCACGGTGACGATGGCACCCTTGCAGTTGTCCTCGTCGCCGTCGTTCAGGCTCATCGCCGTGGCGCCGAGGCGCACGCAGTTGAAGGTGCCGATCAGGTTGACCTCGATCACCTTGCGGTAGATGTTCAGGTCGTGGGCGGAGTCGTACGTGCCGTCCTTACCGATGGTCCGCGTGGCGAAGCCGATGCCGGCCGCGGTGACCATGGTCTTGAGCGGACCCATCTCCTTGGCGGCCTCGATGGCCGGGATGACCTGCTCGGGGTCGGCGACGTCGGCCTTGTGGAAGATGCCGCCGATGTCCTTGGCGACCTGCTGACCCTTCTCCTCGTTCATGTCGATGACGACGACGTGCTGGCCCTTCTCGGCCAGGAGACGGGCGGTGGCCTCGCCGAGGCCGCTGGCCCCGCCGGTGACGACTGATGACGAACCTGCGATGTCCATGGTCGCGGACGCTAGTTGACCGAACGGTCAAGTCCGCAAAGGCGGTGTTCCGTCTGTCCTGCCAGAAGCGGGAGGGTCAACCGAGCAGGGGCGTGGTGGGGTCGGTGACGTCCAGCGAGAACACGAACAGACCGTCGTCGCCCAGCCCCGCCCAGCTGATGCGTCCGTCGTGCACGACGAGCTCGGACACGGCACCGAGGAACGCGCCCGGGAAGCTCCGTTCGGCCAGCACCATGCCGTCGCCGTCGAGGAGCCGGTAGTCGAGGGTCCGGCCGCCGTCGCCGTGGAAGGTGGTGAACAGGACGGCGAAGCGATCCGCACCCAACGCGACCATTCGGGGATCTCCGACGCTGCGACCGGAGCCGTCGACGTGACTGGTCAGCCAGCGCAGGACCTCGGTGCCGGCGGAGTCGTCGGTCGCGATCACGAAGGCGTTGCGCGGCTCGTCCGGGTCGACAGCGTGGCCCGGGTCGCCGGTGTGGCGCACCGAGTTGCCGACGATCAGCCCGCCGGCGGCGGTCGCCGCGAGACCGGTGACCGCGGTTCCGGTGAACTGGTAGAAGTCGGCGCCGGCGGGTCCGTCGAACGCGAGCACGTCGCGGGGCGACGCTGCCACGTTCGCCACGACGTCCCCGATGGGGACCCGGGCGTAGCTGATCGACCGTGGATACGTGTCGCCGTGGTCGACGAACAACACGTCGTCGCCCGCCGGGACCACCAGCTGGTTGAAGGAGTGGGAGGAGTACGGGCGGTCGTCGTAGGCGTGGAGGTCCAGCGTGTCGACGTCGGCGACGAGGGTGAGGTTGATCTGGTGCTGGAAGCCGTCGGACGGCTCGGTGAAGGCCGTGCGGGCGAGATGGACGACGAGACGACCGTCGACGACGGCCATCGCCGGGGCCGTGCCTGCGAAGGGGACGAAGACGCCGGTGGAATCGTTCGAGAACCGGCCGCTGCGGATCAACTGCCAGGACTGGTCGTAGTGGCGCACCTCGATCGTGTCGTGGGTCGGCGATTCCGTCGGGTTGTCGCGGCCCAGGAGGACGAAGTGCGTGCCGTCCTCCGCCGTGTGCACGCCGCCCCAACGAGGCCAGCCGGCGGTCGAGATCTCGACCCGCGCCCCGACCCGGGCCATCGTCCCCGGTTCGTGCCAGGTCAGCAGGAGTCGGTCGGCGTCGGGGTCGTGGGCGAGCACGCCGATCGAGCCGTCGTCCCGCCGGGCCACGTGGACCGGGTCAGGCGTCGCGGCGTAGGCGTCCGAGCGGTACGCCTCCCGGTAGACGCCCGACCGATCCGGTCGCGGCACGTCCAAAGCCACCATGGCACCCGGCGGCAGGAGCGTGGTGACGAGATCGAGCCATTGGCAGACGTCGGGGTCGGTCCCCGGACCGCAGACGACCTGTCGCACGGCGCGGGCACCGAGCCACGCGGCGAGTTCTTCGGAGAGGGTCTGGAGCGACAGCGGGACGACCGCGAAACCGTCGCGGGCGGCCACGGCGGAGGCCGAGAACGCGCCCGTCCACCCGTCGTGGACCCAGCCCGGGACGCCGATGACCCCGCCCACCGGGATGCCCGCGCCGCCGTGACGCCGCGCGGCGATCGCCTGGGAGGTGGCGAGCCGGTCGGGGCCGGACACGCGGGTCGTGTTCGGTACGAGGGATCGGATCTCGGCCTCGACCGCATCGGAGACGGCCGCGGCACCACCGATGATCACGACCTCGTCGACCGGGTGCTCCTCGAGGTAGGCGCGAACCGACGGGTGGAGCGTCGCGGTCGGCGTCAGCACGAGCGAGGCACCGGAGGATGCGGCCCAGGCACCGGCCGCGATGGCGTCGGCCCAGGCCGCAGTGCCGTTGCCGCCACCGGCGTCGACGCCGCGGGCCACGAAGACGGTCGTCGACCCGAGGCGCTCCGCGGCCGCGACGGACGTCTCCCACCGATTGGCGCCGGCGATGCGGTCGACGTCGTCGACGAACTGCTCGAGCTCGCCGACCACCGCCGCGCTGATCGCGGCCTCGCCGCCGAGGACGGTCGCCCGGGTGGCGCCGAGACGGAGGATCTCGGCGCGCACCCGCGGGTCGAGGTGGTCGGCCGGCGTCAGCAGCAGGACGGCATCGGCCTGGAGGGCGCCGCTGACGAGGTTGTCGGCGAAGACGTCGTCACGCCCGATCAGGACGTGGTCGACGGTGCCGGCGGCGAACTGGCCCGACCAGAAGAGGGCGGCGCCGACCGCGTCGTGCGATGTCTGCGGGGCGGGCTCGGAGGATCCGGCGATGCCGGAACCCACGCCCAGGAGCGGGACCACCATCGCCAACGCGAGCATCCCGCGCAGCAGCGACCGCATCGACCATCGCATCGCCATCCCACCGACTCACCTTCGCTCAGGCCTGGGGTCAGCCAGGCTCCCCGTCCGTCGACGGCTCGCCCAGGAGCACGGCCCGGTCGCAGTCGTCGTCGTCGACGAGCGTAATCACATTCGTCCCATTCGCGCGGTGCTCGACGTGGACGCGGTCGCCCGCGCTCACGGCGGCGTCGAAGTCGGCGGGGATGACCGGATCGGTGTTCACGATCAAGCCCTGCGCCGTCACGATCCGGTAGATGTCCGTGGGGCCGTGCCCGAAGCGGAGGTTGCGGCCGTCGGCGGCGTCCTCGACGTCGACGAGATCGTCGCCCACCGCCAGCACGCAGGAGTCGTGGGCGGTCTCCACGGCGTCGGTCGGCGAGCGCATCCAGTAGAGGGCGACCTGCGCGTTCGGGCCGTCGGCGTCGTTGTCGGGGTGGTCGTCGTCGACCAGGTCGCAGCGGTCGTTGTCGTCGTCGGGGTCCTCGACGCAGATGACCACCACGTCGTCGGCCTGCACGGTCGGCCCGGCGAACTCGTAGGCGACCTCGCCGTCGGGGTCCGACGTCACGACGGAGACGCCCAGTGGCATCGGGGCGGCGGCCCGGAAGAGCTCGGCGGTGATGTCGGCGTTCGCCACCCGGTCGCCGTACTGGTCGCGGACCAGGAAGACGCCGGTGAGCGTCGTGCCGACGGGGCCGGTGATGGCATCGGGCACGATCTCGAGCGCGCTCACGACCGAGGGTGCGTCGTCCCACGTGACGGTGCCGGTCGTGGTCGGCTCGTCGTCGCCGGCCGTGCCGTCGCCGTCGAGGTCGGCGAATGCCGTGAGGCAGTCGATGACGGCGTCGTCGTCACCGGCGCTCGGATCGGCGGGGCCGCTGTAGGCGAGTGTCGCGAGCCCGGTGGCGTCGGTCGCGCCCTGGACCTGGGTGACGGCCTCGGTGATGTTGAGGGGGTTGGTGCAGCCGCCCGGCAGCAGCAGCGGGGTGACGATGCGCTCGACGACCAGACGCACGGTCACGCCAGCGGCCGGCGCCGGGTCGGCGCCGTCGCCGGCGTCGAGGAGCTGGCCGGTCAGCGTGTGGGCGGCGCCGAGGGGCCGCAGGGCCTCGCTCGGGTCGAGCGCGACCGCGGCGATCTCGTAGACGTCGAGCGCCCCACTGAGGCCGAACTCCTCCGTGGGGCGGCCGTCGCCGTCGATGTCGAGGGCGTCGTCGGCGTCGGGGTCGGCGTGGACGACGACGCGGACGCAGCCGCTGGCGTCGGCCCGCACCGTGATCGCGACATCGTCGCCGGTCGCGACGTCGGAGACGGCGTCGGCCCCGACGCTCTGGCCGTCGACGGACCCGATCGTGGCGACGGGGCTGGAACCGAGACCGTCGGCCTTCCCGTCGCCGTTCTCGTCACCGAAGGTCACGATGCCGCCGGCCAGGGCGACGGCGTCGCACTCGACGAGGGCGACCCGCACCTCGGTCACGTCGCCGAACGAGCGAGCGGTGACCTGGGGCAGCGAGCCGACGCGGACGTCGACGGCGTCGTCGGGCGTCACGTCGAAGTCCTGGTTCGTGCCGCCCGAGCCGCCGCAGGCCTCGAGGCCGAGCTCGTCGGCCTCGGACACGGCGGCGGTCCCACCGAAGACGTGCCCGGACGTGAGCGTCTCGGCCACGGCGGCCAGGCTCTCGCACGTGGCGGCCGGGACGCTGCCGGCGAGGACGATCGGGGCGGTCGCGACGCCGGCGTGCGGCCCACCCGCGATGGCGTCGGGGAAGGCCAGGCCGGTGGCGACGTCGACGTGGGTGGCGACGAAGCCGAGCTGGGAGCGGGCGAACTCGGCGACCGCACCGGCGGTCGCGTACCGCGACGGTCCGGCGAGGCGCTGCGTCGTGATGCCGAGCGCCTCGATTTCGTCCTCGGCCGCCGCGCTGACCGCCGCGGTTCCGCCGACGATGAGGACGCGGTCGATCTCGAGCGTGACGAGGGTCTGCTGGGCATCGGCGCCGAGCACGGTGCCCGGGGAGAGCGCGATCGGGAAGCCGGCGGCATAGGCGACCGGACCGGCGACGAGGGCGTCGACGAAGTTGGCACCGTTGGCGACGATGGCGGTGCGGTCCCCCACCAGGGTGCCGACGGCATCGGCGCCCGGCGTGCGGGCGATGCGCTCGGCGGTGTCGTACCGGGTGTCGCCGGCGATGCGCTCGACCGTGAGGCTGGCCGCCTCGAGCTCGGCGGCGACGGCCGGGGACAGCACGGCCCCACCGCCGACGAGGGTCACGCGTTGGACGCCGAGGTCGGCGAGGGCTGACATCGTGGCCGGCGGCACGTCACCGGGTTCGCTGAGCAGGATCGGCGCGCCGCGGACCCCGGCCAGGTAGTTGGCGGCGAGGGCGTCGGGAAAGTTGCGGCCGCTGGCGACGATCGCCTCGGACGCACCGGCGGGGACCGTCGCCCGGGCGATGACCGCCGCGGTGTCGAAGCGGGTGGCGCCGGCGAGCCGCTCGAGGTCGAAGTCCTCGTCGGCGTGCACCGCCGGTGCGGCGAGCGCGAGCCCGGCGAGGGCGAGGACGGCGGCGAGCACGGCGATGAGGCCGCGCGAGCGGCGAGGAGGTCGACCCATGGCCGGGGAACGCTACTCGGGGTGACCGTCCCCGGACGCGCCCGGGCCCCGACTTCGGGAGGGAAGTCGGGGCCCGGTTCGGATCGGCGGGCAGCTCCGGGGAGCCGCCCGTGATCAGGCGTCGATCGTGGTGTCGGTGCTCGCCGCGAGGTCGACACCGGCGCCGTCGTCGGCATCGGTGATGCCGTCGGTCGACTGGATCTCGGCCGGGTACTCGAAGGCGTCGTTGCCGCCGCCGACGTTCCGGTCGGAGCCCGCCTCGAGCAGCGTGATGCCGATCGTGTCGAGCACGCCGTCGGCGTCGGGACCGTCGACCAGCAGGCAGTCGGCGTCGGTCTCGTCGTCGGCCGTGGCCACGCCGGTGCAGGCGATACGGAATTCGTCGCCGTCGGCGTCGAGGACGGTGATGGTCTCACCGCCGACGGGCGCCGTCATCTCCTCGTTGAAGACGAGGAGGAACGAGTCGCTGACCGAGCCGCCACCGGTGGGGACGGTGTCGTTCGAGATCGAGGCCGCCGTGATGAACGGAGCATCGATCGGCGCCGCCGTCGTGATGTCGTCGGTGGTGTCCTCGGGGGCCGTCTCGTCGGTGCCGTCGACCGCGGTCACTGCGAAGCAGTAGTCGGTGTCGGGCGTGAGGCCCTGCATGATGAACTCGGGGTCGCCGTCGGTGGGCGCCTCGGTGGAGCCGATCATGGCGAACTCGGCCGGATCGGTGTCGGCGCAGGTCTCGTCGTTGCTGTAGACGTTGTAGCCCTCGACCGACGCGGTCAGGGAGTCCATCCAGTCCAGCTCGACGACGGTGTCGGCCGGGTCACCGGCGGCGGCGGCGAAGCCGAGCGGCACGGTGGGCGCGTTGTCGAAGAGGCAGAAGACGTTGGGTCCACCCTGGGCGTAGGCCGCGGGGAGCGGCAGGTCCTGGTCGGCGACGGTCTGCAGGTTGTCGTCGGCCGACAGGTTCTGGAAGAACTCGGCCGAGGTCGACGTGATGCAGAACGTGCCGTTGAAGATCCGGTAGGTGTCACCGGCCGCGAAGTACACGGTCGCCGCGGGCGGGCCCACGGTGGCGTAGCTGTTGTCGTCGGCCTTGTCGGTCACGGTCGAGCCCAGCGGGGCGCCGTCGGTGAACTCCTCGGGGATGAAGGTCGTGAGACCACCGAGGCCGAAGGGATCGACGGGGACGTTGTCGTCGTCGAGGTCCAGGAAGGTGTTGCCACCGGGGCCCGGGTCCTCGTACACGACGGGGATGAGCTCGTCCTGGGTCTCGCCGTCGACCGTGAAGGTGATCTGGCCGCCCTGGGGGCTCACGCCGCCGACGGTGTGGTCGGGGGCGGGGTTCACGGCGGTGCCGTTGACCGAGACGAGGGCGCCGGCGGGCGGGCCGGGGTCGGCGATGTCGTCGTCGTTGGCGTCGGCGAAGACCACGTCGCTGCCGCTGGTGTCGATGTTCTCGGCGTTGACGAGCGTGATGCGGTAGGTCTTCGTGGCGTCGAGGTTCGTGACCGTGAAGGCGCGGTCGTCGTCGGGCGAATCGCCCTCGACCGTGCCGTTGGCCTCGATGACCTCGGCCGTGGCCGGCGCGACCTGGATGCCCTCGGGAGCGTCGACCTGGCCCGCCGCGGCGGCAGCCGCGACGGTGGCGTCGGACACGGCGCCCGCGCCGCCGAAGACGAAGAGGAAGTCGAACACGTCGGCGTTGGCGACGAGGAAGGCCTCGACCTCGGCCCGGAGCGCCGTGGGGGTGGTCAGCACGAGCGGACCGCCGGTGATCGACGCGAGCGGGCCGCCGCCGAGGGCGTCGGCGAAGTTGGTGCCGGTGGCCAGGAAGATGTTCTCGGCGGTGAAGCCGTTGGCCAGGTGGAAGTTGGCGATCGCGACGCTGGTGGCGTAGCGGTTGGCGCCGGCGAGACGCTCGGTCTGGACGCCGCTGGCCACGAGGGCCGCCTCGATGGCGTCGGACACGGCGGCGCCGCCACCGAGGATGAGCACCTGCTCGACGTCGTTGTCGTTGATGAACGCGAGGGCGAACGGCGACAGCACGTCGGAGTCGGTGAGCAGGATCGGGAGCGACAGCGCGTGGGCGCCCGGGCTGATGGCGACGGCGTCGGCGAAGTTGCGGCCGTTGGCCAGCACGACGGTCTTGAGGCCGTTGATCTCCGGGACACCGGTCTCCTCGGCCGCCTTCGAGGCGGTCTCGAATCGGTTGGCGCCCGAGACGCGGGTCACGGTGAAGCCGTTGTTCCCGAGGCCGTCCTCGATGCCCTGCGACACGACGCCGGTGCCACCGAGGATGATGATGTTCGTCGGGGCCAGCGCCGTGATGGCGTCGATCGTGGGCTGGGGCACCGAGTCCTCCTCGACGAGGAGGATCGGGGCGTCGACCGAGCCGGCGAGGCCGCCGGCGGCGAGCGCGTCGGGGAAGTCACGGCCGTTGGCGATGATCACCGTGGTGGCGCCGCCGGGGTAGGCCTTGGTCGCCGCCTCGGCCGCCGTGGCGAACCGGTTGGCACCGGCCACCCGTTCGACCGTGGTGTCCTCGGTCGCCTGGGCGGGCGCCGCGAGGGTCAACCCGGCCAGGGCGACGAGGGTGGCGAGCACGGCGACGATGGCGCCGCGCCGTCGGGACATGTGGGACATGTGTTCAGCTCCTGGCTGTTCGGGGGAATCGGTCCGCCGGCACGCCCGCGTTCGATCTGCACCATTGGTGCCGACTCGGGCGATTGTGGCAGAGCGTCGGCAGTCTGCCATGGCAGCACCGACAGGTGGGCAGGACTCAGCAGTCGTTGACGGCGACGTCGGCCTGGCGGGTGGCGGTCGAGCTGACCGCGGCCTCGCCGCCGAACACGAAGTAGCCGCCGAGGTAGTCGACGCAGTTGTCGTAGAGCCACTGCTCGGTCTTGGCGCCGAGCTCGTCGGGATTGGCGGCGAGCAGGATCGGGATCCGCTTGTCCCCCGCGAACACCGCGCCACTGAGGGCGTCGGGGTAGTTGTCGCCCCGGGCGAGTGCGAAGTTGTTGAACTGGAAGCCGAGGCGGTCCTTGACGAACTCGGCGAGCTCGGTGGCGGTCTCCAGGCGGTTGGCGCCCGCGATGCGGATGACGTCGTAGCCGTCGGTCTCGAGGGCGCCGAGCACGCCGTTGCCGAGGGCGGCGGTGCCGCCCATGAGCAGGACGGTGTCGATGTCGAGGGCGCCGAGGGCGGACCGCGTCACCGCTGGGAGCTGGTCACGCTCGCTGAACAGCAGCGGGAAGTGCTCGGCGTACGCCACCACCGACGCGGCGAGCGCGTCGGGGAACTTGGCGTCGCTGGCCACGATGGCGGTCCGGCCGTACTGGGGGTGGTCGCCCACGACGGTGCCGGGCAGCTGGGCCACCTGGGCGGCGGTCTCCGCCGCGCCCCCACCGATGACCGTCGCGTCGATGACGCCCTGGGTGTCGACGCGGTCGCGGTTGTAGGCGGCCTCGAGCTTGACGACGGTCGAACCGGCGATGGTGTCGAGCGGGTCGATGACGAAGAAGCGGTCGTCGCGGTCGGACTCGTCGCCGAGCGTCTCGAGTTGGTCGGCGAGCGCGACCGGCAGGGCGTCGGGCTCGTCCGGGGTCAGGAAGAGGTAACCGCCGTCGCCCTGCCCGGCGAGGAACGCGCCCGCGAGCGCCCCCTGGTAGCTCTGGCCCGACGCCACGACGATGTTGGCCTCGTCGTCGGCGACGTCCTGGTTCATGAGGACGGCGGTCTCGTAGCGGTTGGCGCCCGCGACCCGGG
>JBHIXO010000074.1:0-14179 GCA_041984725.1 Acidimicrobiales bacterium
CCCTCCATCTCGCCCGCCAGCTCGGCGAAGGCGCCGGCGACGAGCTCGAAGTCACCGCGGATGTCGCCGGGCGCCGCCGCGGCCACCTCTTGGAGCTCCTCGGCGAGCGGGGCGAACAGGGCGCCGAAGTCGGTGCTCCCGGTCGGGTTCATCAGCGAGGTCGGGTCGAAGGCGCTGCCGATGCCGGCCCCGGCGAACTCGCCGAGGAAGCCGCACTCGCCGCCGAGCTGATCGGAGATGACGTCCTCGGCGAGGTCTTCCTGGTCGTCCTCGAGGTCGTCGAGCACGTCGTCGGAGACGTCGCCCGAGCTCTCCTCGCTGCTGTCGTCACCACTGTCGTCGTCGTCGCCGCACGCGGCGAACACCACCGCGAGCGAGAGCAACAGGGCGAGCAATTTCCAGGGTCGGCTCATGACAGGGTCTCCTTCTCCGTACCGCCAGGACGGAGGCACCGTACTGCGTTGCGTGGGCAGTGTCGTCGACCGAACGCGCAGCGTGGTCGCCGGGTCACGACGTCCGGGCCACCCCTGTCAACTCACCGAGCGACGAACGGCGTCGGCACGACCGTCGCCGCGACCGGGCGGCCCCGCACGTCGATCTCCACGACGGTCCCTGGCTCGGTGCCCGGGGGCAGGAAGGCCAAGGCGATCCCGACGCCGAGGATCGGCGAGAAGTTGCCGCTGGTGACCTCGCCCGCGACTGTGCCGCCGATCGCCACCGGGTTGCCCGTCCGGGCCGGGCGCCGGCCCTCGCACCGCAGTCCCTGCAGGATGCGCCGGGGACCCGCGTCGCGCTCGGCGGCGAGCGCGGCCTTGCCCCGGAAGTCGGTGTCCCAGCGCACGACCCAGCCCAGGCCGGCCTGCAACGGCGTGATCCCCGGTCCGAGCTCCTGGCCGTGCAGTGGCAGGGCCGCCTCGAGCCGGAGCGTGTCGCGGGCGCCGAGGCCGGCGGGCATCGCGCCGGCGTCGACGACGGCCCGCCAGAACGTCGCCGCCGCGTCGACCGGCACGGCGCACTCGACGCCGTCCTCACCCGTGTACCCCGTGCCGGCTGCGGTGCACGGCGCACCGTCGAACGTGAAGTCGGCCACGCGGAACCGGCCGACGGCGGCCGCCTCCGGGGCGACGGTGGCGAGCCGTTCCCGGGCGGCCGGTCCCTGGATCGCGATCACGGCCCGGGTGGCGGTCACGTCCTCGCCGCCGACGGCGTCGCGCACGCGCTGGGTGTTCGATGCGTTGGGCATGACGTCGAAGGTCCCGTCCGTCCGCCACCAGACGATCAGGTCGTCCTCGACCGAGGCGTCGGCCTCCGCGAGCAGGTGCGTGTACTGGGCGCGCCCCGGCTCGATCCGGCCGAGGTCGTTCGTGAGCGTGTGCTGGAGGCGGTCGTGCGCGTCGGCGCCGGTGAGGCGCACCGTGCCCAGGTGCGACACGTCGAACGCGACGGCGCCGGACCGGCAGGTCTCGTGCTCGGTGATGGTGCCGGTCTCGTAGGCGACCGGCATCTCCCAGCCGCCGAAGGGCACGAGCTTGGCGCCGAGGCGGACGTGTTCGTCGTGGAGTGGCGAGCGGTGCATCGCCGCCCAGCCTGGCAGGTCAGCCCTCGGCTGCTGCTCCCCCGTCGCGACCGTGTGCGTCGTCGCCACCGGTCCCGAACAGCTCGGCCACGGCGTTGTCGAGCTCGGCGATGACGCCGTCCATCGGCAACAGGTTGAGGACGCCCTGGCCCTGGTACTTGTTCACGACGTCGACCAGTTCTTCGCCGTCGCGCACCAGCACGGCGGTGGTGCCGTCGATGACCAGATGGGCGGAGGCGACGTCCTCGCCCAGACGCTCGCGTAGGTACTGGAACGCCTCGCGGATCGACTCGAGCTTGATGCCGGCGTCGAGGAGTCGCTTGATGACCTTGAGCTCGAGCAGGTCCTTGTACGAGTAGCGGCGGCGCGAGCCGGAGCCCTCGGCGTCGCGCAGCGACGGACGGATCAGGTCGGTGCGGGCCCAGTAGTCGAGCTGGCGGTACGTGATGCCGACGATCTCGGCGGTGCGCTTCCCGGAGAAGCCGTGCTCGAAGTCGTCCATCGTGGGGGGTGCCATGCTCGCTCCTCGTCCGGCGTACACGACACCGGCGGAATTACGCGCGTGTCGTGCGGGGAATGGTACGACCGCGCGCGCTGGGCGTCAACGGCGGCCTCTGGATGCATTCGGGCGGCGCCCTGCGGGTCGGTTGCACCCAGAGGCCCCGGTTCCCGTGCGTCTCAGGTGGCGACCTCCCGGCGGACCGCCGCCAACTGGTCGGGTGTCCCGATGGCGATCAGGACCTCACCCGGCTGGATCAGCGTCTCGGGCGGCGGGTTCGTGCGGAACCGGCCGGCGGTGTCGCGCATGGCCAGCACGAGCGCGCCCGTGCGGTCGCGCAGGTGCGCGTCGCGCAGGCTGAGCCCGGCCAGCGACGACCCCGGCGACACCTCGATCTCGGCGAGGCGGAACTCCAGGCTCTGGTCGTGCATCACGACGTCGAGGAAGTCGGTCACCGTCGGCTGCAGGATCATGGCGGCGATCCGCTCGCCGCCGATGTACTGCGGGTTCACCACCCGGTCGGCGCCGGCCTGGGTCAGCTTGGGCTCGGCCGACTCGATGCGGGCGCGGGCGACGATGAACAGGTCGGGTCGCAGCGACCGGCCGCTCAGCGTGACGTAGAGGTTGGCCGCGTCGGTGTCGATGGCCGCGACGAGGGCGTAGGCCGTCTCGATCGACGCCGCCTGCAGCACGGTGTCGTCGGTGGCGTCGCCGACGATGAACGGCAGGTCGACGTGTTCGAGGCGCTCGGCGTCGGTGTCGACCACCACGACATCACGCCCCGCCGCGGCGACATCTCGGGCGATGGTCTGGCCCACCCGCCCCCAGCCGCACACGATGACGTGGTCCTCCATGCCGGCGATGGAGCGTTCCATGCGTCTCCTCCAGAGTTGGTCCGTGAGCCGGCCCTCGACGAGCGTCTCGAGCAGGACACCGAGTGTGTAGAACGCCGTGCCGACGCCGGCCAGGATGATGACGAGCGTGAACGCCTGGTACGCCGTCGAGTCGATGTCGTCGCCGACCTCGCGGTACCCGACGGTCGAGATGGTGATGACGGTCTGGTAGACGGCGTCGAAGGGCGACAGGCCGAGCGCCGAGTAGCCGACGATTCCGATGAACGTGATCGACAGCAGCAGCAGGAGCCCCCGCTGCACCCGGCGCGTGGCGAGATCCGGGTCGGGGCGCCGGTCGGTTCGCCAGAGCTTCGCCATCGGCCGCCGAGCGTATGGGACCTCACGGTCGGGACCGGCGATGCGGTCTGGTCGCCGGTCCGCTCGTCAGGAGGCGAAGTCCTCGGGGTTCACTTGGTCGATGAACTCCTTGAACTCGTCGATGACCTCGTCGGGGTCCTCGACCGAGTCGTCGTCGTCCTCGGGGACGTCGACGTAGCCGGCTTCGGCCAGGACGGCCTCCTCGGCGTACACCGGGGTGCCGATCCGCACGGCGACCGCCATCGCGTCGCTCGGCCGGGCCGACACGACGTGGGTGCCGCCACCGGACTCGAGGACGATGTCGGCGTAGTAGATGTCGTCGCGCAGGGCCGAGATGACGATGCGGTCGACGCGGGTGTCGAGCTCGTCGAGCAGGAGCGCGATGAGGTCGTGCGTGAGCGGGCGGCGGGTCTCGACGCCGTCAAGGGCGAAGGCGATGGCCTGCGCCTCGGGGCTGCCGATCATGATGGCCAGGAGGCGCCGCTCCCCCTCCAGCTCCCGCAACACCATCACGGGGGTGTTGGAGGGCATGTCGACCCGGACGCCGACCAGCTCCATCTCCGCTGCCATCGCGGGCCACCCTATCGCTGCTCCGACGGGTCCGTCGGCCGCGGTCCGGGCCCTCCGGGTCAGCCGATGCTGCGTCGGAGGGCGTCGCGGAGCAGGAGCCGGTGGAGGTCCTCGCCGGCGTCGCCGAGGGCGTTGACGGTGCCGACGGCCCGCGCCCGGGCGTCCGGATTGCGCTGCTTGAGCAGGGGCATGACGAGCTGCTCGAAGACCCCGGCCTCACGCTCGGCGGCGATCTTGTACATGCGGAGGTGACGCACCTCGATGCCCCGTTCGAGGAACGGGCGGCAGGCCTCGACCATCTCGAGCGCATCGGGGCCGTAGTAGGTGTCGGGGCCCACGCGCGACGAGGTGATCATCGAGAAGCCCTCGAGCTCGTGGACGATCGCGGTCTGCACGTTGGCCCGCAGCGCGAGCTCCTCGGCGGTCATCCGGCCGTCGTCGGGCGCGGCCGGCGCGGGAGCGGGCTCGTCGACCACCGGTGCGGGCTCGCCGGCGGCGGGCCCGAGGCTCCCGCCGGAGGTCGGGGCCGGGGTGACGTCGTCGTTCGCCATCGGGGCGGCCTCCTGCACGGCAGCCCGATCCGGGCCGGGGACGTCGCGGTCGCCGGACGGGTCGTCGCCCGGGCCGGCGGTGGGGTCGGAGGCGGGCGCGACCGGGTCCGGCTCGGGGGCCGGGCGGTGGGCGGCGACCTCGTCGGCGGAGGAGGCGGCCAGGGCAGCGGCGGCGTGCCGTTGCTCGGTGCGGCCCACGTCGGGGTCGACGTCGGCGTCGGGTTCGGGGCGGTTGCCCGTGGCGTCCCACTCGTCGAGCCGCTCGCGGATGACCTTCAACGGCAGGAAGTTGTCGCGCTGCTGCCCGAGGATCCACTGCAACCGGTCGATGTCGGACTCGTAGAACTTGCGGTAGCCCGACGGCGTGCGCTCCGGATCGAGGAGCCCCTGGGACTCCAGGAACCGGATCTTGGAGATGGTGATGTCGGGGAACTCCTCCTGCACCAGCGAGAGCACCTCGCCGATCGACAGGTGGCCACGATCGTTGCTCATGCCCGCTCCCCCGTTGCCGGCAACTCAACCGCCTCCGTGCAGGAAGACGAGCTTGAACGAGCCGATCTGGAGTTCGTCGCCGTCGCGCAGCGGTGCCTCGTCGACGCGGTTCCGGTTGAGGTACGTGCCGTTGAGCGAGCCGACGTCGCGGACCGTGTAGTCGTCGCCGACCCGCACGATCTCCGCGTGGCGGCGCGAGACGGTGACGTCGTCGAGGAAGATGTCGCTCTCGGGGTGTCGCCCGGCCTCGGTGCGATCGGCGTCGAGGACGTAGCGGCTGCCGGCGTTGCGGCCCCGCTTCACGATGAGCGCCCCGACGCCGTGCGGGAGTTCGTTGAGGTCGACGCCCACGTCGTCGGGACCCTCGAGCGCGGGCTCGGGGTGGAACGTGACCGTGACGTCGTCGCCGGAGCGGTGCTCGAGCGCCGCTCCGCACGACGAGCAGAAGTTCGACCCGAGCGGGTTGCCGTGCCCGCAGCGATTGCAGAAGACCTGGTCCGCCACGAGCCTCAGCCGTCGATCAGGGCTCGGTAGGCGGCGGCGTCGAGCAGTTCGACGCTGCCGTCGGCGGCCTCGATGACCATGATCCAGCCCTCGCCGTAGGGATCGTCGTTCAGCCGTTCGGGGGCATCGGTCAGCTCGTCGTTCACGGCGACGATCGTGCCGCTGACCGGGGCGAAGATGTCCGACACCGACTTCGTCGACTCGACCTCGGCGACGGTGTCGCCGGCCTGCACCGTGGTGCCGACCTCGGGGAGATCGACGAAGACGACGTCGCCGAGGGCGTCCTGGGCGTAGTCGGTGATGCCGATGCGCACCTCGCCGCCGTCGCGGCGCAGCCACTCGTGGTCGGAGGAGTACGCGAGGTCCTCGGGCACGTGCATGGCTCCGGAGGCTACTGCACGTCACCGGCCGGAACGGGCGACCTCCCGGCGGTTCAGGACGCCGCGTCACCGACCTCTCGGGCGGCCCGGCCCTCGGCGAGGGCCTGGCGTCCGAGCGGCACGTAGCGCATGGCGGAGTAGTACGACAGGACGAGACCGGGTGCGCCGACGAACCATGCGAGGGCCTCGTAGGCGCCGTCGTAGGACGAGCCGCCCTCGCTGGCGAGGAACGAGGGGAACGCGCCCATGAGGGCGAACGTGGCGGCCTTGCCGACCCACGTCACGTCGATCCGGGCGGCGCCAGCCGCGGCCAGCCCGAGCGTCACCACGGCCACGATCACCTCGCGCACGAGGACGGCGATCGCGAACCAGGTGGGCACGGAGCCGTCGATCAGGATCGAGCCGGCACCGACGAAGAACAGCAGTCGGTCGGCGACCGGATCGAGGATCTTGCCGATCTCGGACACCTGCCCGAGGCGGCGGGCGAGGTAGCCGTCGACCCAGTCGGTGCAGCCGATCGCGAACAGGACCCAGGCGGCGACGTGGCGGTCCTCGACGCCGAAGAGCAGCCACACGAAGACCGGCAGCGTGCACAGCCGCACGAAGGTCACGATGTTGGGGATCGTCAGGACCCGGTCGGTCTCGGGGCCGGCGCTCGTCACGGCCCGAGGGTGCCACACTTGCCGGCATGGCCACGGTCTTCACCAGGATCATCGACGGCGAACTGCCGGGACGCTTCGTGTGGCGCGACGACCGCTGCGTGGGCTTCCTCTCGATCAACCCCCTGCGCCACGGGCACGCCCTCGTCGTGCCGATCGCGGAGGTCGACCACTGGCTCGACCTCGACCCGGCGCTCAACGCGCACCTCATGGAGGTGAGCCAGCGGATCGGGCGGGCCCAGATGGCCGCGTTCGCCCCGACCCGCATCGGGCTGATGATCGCCGGCCTCGAGGTCCCCCACGTCCACCTGCACGTCGTCCCGATGGACGGCGTCCACGACCTCGACTTCTCGAACGCCGCCCGCGACCCCGATCCGGGGGCGCTCGACGACGCCCGCTCGGCGATCGTCCGGGCCCTGCGCGAGCAGGGCAGCGAGCCCGGCGTGCACTGACGCGGGCGTCTCGGCCTCAGCGGAGCGACGCGTCGACGAGGTCGTCGCCGGTCGCCCGTTCCACGAGTTCCGGACCGTTGTTGCGGACGCTGTTGACCTTCGTCGAGACCGGCGTCGTCACGAGGAGGTCGTCGGGCGCGGGGGCGAGCAGCCGCGACAGTGAGTCGAGATCCTGGTTGTCCCGGTCGAGCCACTCGGCCCACGACGACTCGGAGAGGATCACCGGCATGCGGTCGTGGATCGGGGCCATGGTCGCGTTCGGTGTGGTGGTGACGATGGTGACCGAACGCAGCGGCGGCTGGTCCTTGTCGGGCCCCCGCCACACCGACCACAGGCCGGCGAACGCGAGCGGGCTGCCGTCGGCGCGGGTCATGTACATCGGCTGCTTGGGCGGCTTCTTGCCGTCGCCGAGCTTCTTCCACTCGTAGAAGCCGTCGGCGGGGATGATGCAACGCCGGGCCTGGAACGGCTTCTTGTAGGCGTTCTTGGTCGCGAGGGTCTCGCCCCGCGCATTGATCATCCGGGAGCCGATCTTGGCCTCCTTGGCCCACGACGGGATCAGGCCCCAGAAGAAGGCGTCGAGGTGACGCTCGCCCTCGTCCTCCAGCACGGCGTAGACGTCCTGGGTCGGCGCGACGTTGTGGTTCGGGTCGAGCACGGCCTCGGCGACCTGGTCGACGCCGAAGTACGCGGCGAGCTCGTCGGGGGTCGACGTGGATACGAAGCGACCGCACATGGGACGCAGCGTACCGACGCGGATCGGTGCCTCGGCCGGGACCCGTCAGTCGGCCAGGGCCTCGTCGATGGCCGCCAGCAGGTCGTCGGGCTCGATCGGTTTGACGAGCCAGGTGTGGGCGCCGAACGCCTCGGCCACCTCCTGCTCGAGCCCGGGCTCCCGAGCCGAACAGATGATGCTCGGGACGCGGTAGAGCTGGGGATGGGCGTGCATCGCCTGCAGGACCTCGAGCCCGGAGGCGCCGGGCATCATCATGTCGAGCACGACGAGGTCGGGCCGCCGGTCGATGAGCGCCTCGATGGCGGCGTCGCCGTCGATCGCGACCTCGACGGTCCAACCCTCGAGCTCGAGGGTCGTGGCGATGAGCTGCCGGACGGCGGGATCGTCGTCGACGACGAGCGCGGTCCGACCGACCGGGCTCGGCACGGGGCTCTCGGGCGTCGACATGGCGGGCTGGTGCTCCGGATGGGCGGCGGGACCGGACGGTGTCCGAGCGTACGCCCGGATCGCGTCGTGGGAGCGGATCGGACGGCTCGGCTCAGGGACGCGGTGGTGTCGCCGTCCCCGCACGGGCCGATGTCGCCAGCCGGATCTCGCCGGCGAGGTCGTCGGCGAAGGCGAAGTCCCAGAGCGCCCGGGCGTCGTCGACGCCGAACGAGCTCCGCGGTCCGGGGTAGTTGCGCTCCCACAGTCGCCACAGCTCGGTGAGCGTGCCGGCGTTGCGGTCGACGAACTGTTGCCACGCGGCGGGCGCGGTGGTCCGGAGGTGACGGAGGTAGAGCGCGGTACCGGGCACGATCCCCCATCCGCCGTCGATCGTGATCCTCGCGCCGGCCGGCGCGGCGCCGTCGACGGCGGCCTCGTGGAGCTCGTAGCCGAGCACGTAGGCGTGGAACTCGGCGAGCAGGACGGCGACGTTCTCGTGGGCGCTCGGGCACACCTGCTCGCCGGGCTCGCACACGAGGTACAGGTCGATGATGCTGTCGAGCGCCGACCGCTGGAACGAGCCGGCGGGGAGGTCGCGGTCGGCACGGGCACGCAAGGTCTCGGCGATGGCGCTGGGCTCGGGGGCCCCGGCGTCGAGGGGGTGGCCGAACACCCCGCGCTGCTGGTGGTCGAGTGCGAGGCACGACCGGAAGCCGCCGCCGGAGGGAGCACCGGTGAACTGCCAGTGGTGGGTCGTCTCGTGGTAGGCGAAGGCGATCGACGGGGACCGGTCGATCCAGCCGTCGAATTCGGCGCGGAGCGTCGCGTTCGTGTCGAAGAACGCCGTGAACGGTCCGGCGGCGCGCATGACGGCCCGGGCCTGCTCGGCCGTCGGCGTGTCCCCCGCCGCAGCCCACGCAGCGCTGAGCGAGGCGGAGGGCGACACCCGTCGGTGGTTGGCCAGCCCGCCGGTCGCGCACCGGTAGCCGTCCTCCCCGAGGGGCGGGGTCGGGACGGGACCGTCGCACAGCCAGGCCCCGACGTCGGCGAGCACGGCCGGCGTGACGGCGTCGGTCCCGCCGACCACGGCGATCGAGTCCGGAGCGGCCGGGAGGTCGCGGCGGAAGGTGGCTGCGGGCTCGTCGACGAGCGGCGTCGTGCCCTGGACGAGGAGCAGGTGCCCGTTCGTCGCCGCGGCTCCGGCGCCGGCGGCGAGCGCGGCGGCGAAGGATCGGCCCGACGCCAACCACAGCCGCTCGGGTGGAGTGGTGCGGGCGGTCTGCTGCCAGGCGACCTCGGTCGCCGTCACGTAGCGGTCCGCGCCCGAGACGCGCTCGACGGTGCGGTCCCACACCCCGTCACCAGCGGGGTCGGCGAGGGCCAGGAGGGTCCTGTGGGCCACCGATGCGGTACCGCCGACGACCGTCACCCGGGCCGTCGGGTGCTGGGCGAGCACCGTCGCGGTGGCGTCGGGGACCTCGTCGGTGGCCACGAGGAGGATCGGCGCACCGACGGCGGCGGCGTAGGCGCTCGAACCGACGGCATCGGGCCACCCGCGGGCGGGGTTCGGGTCGGTGCCCTCGACCACCACGAACTCCTCGGGGTCGACGTCGACGCGTTCGGCCGCGAGCACGGCGGTCTCGAAGCGGGTCCGACCGCCGACCCGGTCGACGAGGAGTCCCTGTGCCTCGAGTTCGGCGGCGACGTCTGGCGAGACGGCCGCGTCACCGCCGAGGATCGTCGCCCGGGTCGCCCCGAGGCGGACGATCTCGTCGGCGGTCGTGGTCGGGAGCGCGTCCCGGTCGACGAAGAGGAGGGCCGCGTCCAGGGCTCGGGTCAGCGGAATGGCGGCGAGGGCGTCGGCGTACTCGTCGGAGCGCGCGATGACGACGTGGTCGGCCTCGTCGTGGACCTCGGCCGAGACCGCGGCCGCGGTCGCGGCGTCGTCCTCGCCGGCCAGTCGCGACGAGGCGCACGCCGTTTGAGCTGCGGCCGGTGACAGGGCGGTTGGGGCCACGGCGAATCCCGCGGCGAGCAGGACGGCGGCGGCGGTCGACCTCGCGATGCGCACGACCACTGCCTACCCGATCGTCGTCGCCGCTCCCCGACCGTGCGCCGACGGGTCGGCGACGGGGGTCGCCGCTCAGCGGACGCCCGTGGGGACCTCCTCGACCAGTTCGATCGGGTCGTGGCGGCGGGCCGACGTCGGGCCCGTCAGGTCTCGATCGGCTGCTCCTTTGCCGGCGGCGCGCACCGCTTCCTCGGTGAGGACGATCACGGTGTCGCGGCGGGAGCGCTTCGCCTGGTACATCGCCTGGTCGGCGCGGGTGAGGACCTCGTCGGGGTCGAGCGACCCGTCGGCGGACGTGACGCCGATCGACACGGCGAGGTCGATCTCGCGGTCGTCGACCGTCGTCCGGACCGGGCGCTCGAAGGCACGCTCGATCCGGTGGCCGACGCTCTCGCCGATCTCCGTACCGGCGTCGCGGAGCAGCACGACGAACTCGTCACCGCCGTAGCGGCCGACGACGTCACCGGGTCGCACCGCCGCCTCGAGGCGGCGGGCCACCTCCCGGAGCACGTCGTCGCCGACGAGGTGCCCCATGGAGTCGTTGACCTGCTTGAACTCGTCGACGTCCACGAAGAGCACGCCGACGTCGGAGCCCTCCCGATCGGCCGCACGCAGGAAGCGCCCGAGCACCTCCAGGGTCAGGAGCCGGTTGGCCAAGCCCGTGAGCGGGTCGAGCAGCGAACTGCGCTGGGCGACCTCCAGGCGTCGGACGAGGTCACCGACGTCGGTCAACACGCAGGCGACCCGGCCCGCTCGGCCACGCGCCGTCAACTGGAAGCGACGGTCACCGATCGCGACGATGCAGCGCGCGTCCTCGTCCTCGACCGCCGCCGCGCTCTGCAGCAGCGACTCGACGATCTCGCGCTCGGTCGGGTCGACGGCGTACTGGAGGGCCGTGCAGGGGCCGAGGAGCGACGCTGCGGACGAGGTCCGATCGACGATGGTGCCGTCGGGTTCGACGGTGAGCGCCCAGATGGGCAGATCCGCGAGTTGCAACGCAACCTCCGTGGGGTGACCGCCCGCGCGGGTGAACGCGGAGGTCGTACCCCGACCCGGGATGCGTCAAACGCCGATTCCTCGGTGCCTTCAGACCCCGTCCGTTCCTGCGACGGACAGGGCCCGGAGCACGTCGCCGACGACCTGCGCCGGTGGCGTGTGGCGGGTGACGTCCACCGGCCTGGGGAGGTCGAGTCGGACGACGTCGTCGGCCTCGATCGCCGTGAGCGTGCCGACCAGCGCTGTGGCCAGGGCGCGCAGCGCTTCCGTCCCGAGCACCGTTGTGACACCGAGGGCGTTGCCGAGCACGTCGCCGGCCTCCTCGGCCGAGTTCGCGTCCTCGAGCGCGTCGGTGACGATCAGGTGGATCCGGTCGTCCATCCGCCCGTAGTTCCCCGACTCTGCGGCGAGGAACAGGTGGCGGGCGTCGGTCAGCGGGTCTCGCGCCATCGCCGGCACGCTACGACGTGCCGGGCGGTCACTCGACGGCGACGCCGACGAGGTGGGGCCGGATCCAGCCGCCGGCACGCCCGGGGTCGACCAGGTCGTGGTCGACGCTGGTGAAGCCCGCCGCGTCGATGACCGCCGCGGTGTCCCGGTTGGTCTCGCACCCGTTCGCCAGCCAGCGCTGGGGACGCAGCATCAGGTCCTGGGCGCGGCGCACCGCCGTGCCCGGACGGGCGGCGACGTGCTCGAGGAAGAAGTACGTGCCCCCGGGCCGAAGGACCCGCCGTACCTCGGCGACGACTGCGTGCGGGTCGTCGACGCCGCACAGCACGAGGGTGCCCACCACGCCGTCCGCGGCGTCGTCGTCGACGTCGATCCCTTCACCTCGAACGGTGCGGATGTCGAGGTCGACGCCGAGCTCCTCGGCTCGCGAACGCAACGGCCCGTGCATGTTCGGGTTCGGCTCGATCGCGAGCACCCGGACGCCCGGGGCGGAGTACCGCAGGTTCGCGCCCGTCCCCGGACCGAGTTCCACGACGGTCCCGCGCATCTCGCCGATGGCAGCGCGCTTCGCGTCGCCGTGCAGGTCGTGGATCATCCCGCTCATGCCGTCGAGCAGCTTGGCCTCGAGCCAGGTGCGAATCCGCGCCCGGCCGAGCTGCTCCGGCGTCGTGCGTGCGTCACGGGTCATGGGTCGTTCCTCGATCGGGTTCCACACGATCGAAGCGCGACGCAGCGAGGTCGGCAAGCGCGTCCTCGCGGACGACGTCATCGGCGCGGATTCACCCCGGCGTGAGCTCCAACGCGTCGCTGGCGTGGCCGGCGCCGAGCGCGTCGCGCAGCGCGCCGACCGATGCGCCGATCTCGAGCGTTCGCACCGGGAAGGGCATGTCGATCCCGGCGTCGTCGAGACCCACCTTGACCCGGCGGAGGACCTCGTGTTGCACCCGTCGCACGGTCGCCTGATCCGGTGCGGTCCAGTAGCGGAGGTCGAAGTCCACGGACGAGTCGCCCAGCCCGACCAGGTAGATCTCGGGTTCGGGGTCACCGACCACGCCGTCGACGGATCCGATCGCCGTGCGCAGGACGTCGGCCGCCTCGTCGAGATCGTCGCCGTAGCCGACGCCGACCACGAGGCTGGTGCGACGAGCCTCGAACGCGGTGCGGACGACGATGGCTGACTGGTACACGTCCTTGTTCGGGATGACGACGCGCTGGCCGTCGAAGGTCTTCAGCGTCGTTTCGCGCACGGTGATCCCCTCGACCGTCCCGGTCATCCCGTTGACGTCGATCTGGTCCCCCGACTCGAACGGCTGGCGGAGGATCAACAGCAGGCCGGCCAGGAGGTTCGAGAGGATGTCCTGGAAGGCGAAGCCGATGGCGATGGAGAAGATGCCGAGTCCACCGATCACGTCGACCGGTTTCACCGAGGGGAAGCAGATCGTGATCGCGACGATCGTGGCCACGATCGTGATGCCCCAGGCGATCAGCTTCGGCACGACCCGCCCGAACGACGGCGTGCGGGACTCGCTCAGACGAGGGGTCAGCACCGACTGCAACACCCGGCCGAAGAGCCACGCCACCACCACGAGGGCGAGCGCGCTCGCACCCCGGAGGAGTGGCTGGTCGGATAGGTCGATGACGCCCGCGTACATGGGTTGACCTACCCGGACCACGGGCGGACCAAACGCTGCGTCCCTCGCGCCGGAGTGAACCGGCAGGCGCCACGTCGGAGCGACAACTCCGCCGGAACTGATCGAGGAGCGCGATCACACCGGTGGTGCCATCGCGCTCCGGTCGGAGCGCCTCGACCGAGGATCGGAGCAACCTCGCTCCGGTCGGAGCGCGATCGGCGTGCGAGGGGACGCGACGCACACGGTCGACCTCGGCAAGCAGCGAGGCCCTTCCCGGGGGCGGAAAGGGCCTCGGCACTGCAGTTTCGTGGTCGGGCTGGGGAGATTCGAACTCCCGACCTCTTGACCCCCAGTCAAGCGCGCTAACCAAGCTGCGCCACAGCCCGTGGGAGGGAACAACCTAGCGCCGGTGGCGGCCGGTCACGGCATCCGTCAGAACAGCGCCCCGAGCAGTTGGATGAAGCGCCAGCCGAGGTAGACGATCAGCAGGACGAGCATGACCTTGAAGTGCCACGGCACGGGCGGCGGTGGGGTCGGCTCGGGCTCGTCTGCGACGTGGTGGCCCTCCGGGCAGTCGCCGTGGACCGAGAGCGTGTTCGGGTTGTAGAAGCGGTCGCACGCGGTGCAGTACGGCACGCGTCACCGTCCGAACACGGCGGTGATCCGCGACGGCACCGGGCGACCGATGAGGTTGGCGACGGTCCCGGCGGTGCGCACCATGCGGTCGAGGTCGATCCCGGTGTCGACACCGATGCCCTCGCACAGATGGACGAGATCCTCGGTGGCGAGGTTGCCGCCCGCCCCGTCGGCGAAGGGCGACCCGCCGAGGCCCCCGACCGCCGTGTCGAAGGCGGCGACGCCGAGCGTCATCGCGGCGAACGCGTTCGTGAGGGCGGTGCCGCGGGTGTCGTGGAGGTGGAGCCGGATGTCGATGCCAGTGGTGGTGACGACGTCGGCGATCCGGTCGGGGGTGGC
>JBHIXO010000075.1:0-14012 GCA_041984725.1 Acidimicrobiales bacterium
GTCCACCTGCTGGTCGCCCAGCTCGCCGAAGGGCGCTGCGAGGTCGAGAACCAGTACACGCGCGCCGTCACGTGGGACGGCAACGAACGGGCGCGCCGGGCGATCGACGACGTGTTCGAGGAGCGCGACACCTTCGAGTGGCGGGGCCTCGGCACCATCCCCCGTTCCGCGCTCCGCCTCCGCGATCACTACGCCGACCTCGACGCCGAGCGCCGATTCGTCGTGCCGGGCGCGAGCGTCGCCGACCCGAAGGCGTGCCGGTGCGGCGACGTGCTCCGCGGTGCCCTCCGCCCGTGGGAGTGCGGCGTCTTCGGCACCGCGTGTACGCCCGAGTCACCGATCGGTGCGTGCATGGTGTCGTCCGAGGGGGCCTGCGCGGCGGCCTACACCTACGGCCACGACGCCGCCGTCCGGCTCCGCAGCCGTTCTGGGTCCGGATCGTGAGCGCCGGCGCTGCGGATCGGGGCCCGGAACGGGAGACCGGGGTGCTGGCGCGCATCGCGGCGGCCCGCCATCGTCCCCCGCGATTCCGCGACGATCGCATCACGATGGCGCACGGCGCCGGTGGCAAGGCGAGCCGTGCGCTCGTCGAGGGGCTCGTCGTCCCCGCCCTGACCAACCCGACGCTCGCCGCGCTCGGCGATGCCGCCGTGCTGGCGCTCGGCGACCGGCGACTCGCCTTCACGACCGACGGCTACGTCGTCCGTCCCCGCCGGTTCCCCGGAGGCTCTCTCGGCGAGCTCGCCGTGAACGGCACCGTCAACGACCTCGCCGCCGCGGGCGCCCGGCCCCTCGGGATCGCCGTGGGCCTGGTGATCGAGGAGGGCCTCGATGCGAGCGAGCTCCGCGCGGTCATCGACGCGGTCGCGGCCGCCAGCGATGCTGCGGGCGTGCCCGTCGTCACCGGCGACACGAAGGTGGTCGAACGCGGCGCGGCCGACGGCGTCTACGTCACGACGAGCGGTGTCGGCGTCCTCGAGCACGATCTCGACCTCGGACCGCACGCCATCCGCCCCGGCGACCGCGTCCTCGTCTCTGGGCCGGTCGGCGACCACGGCATCGCCGTCCTGCTCGCCCGCGACGAGCTCGACCTCGATGCCGACATCGAGAGCGACACGACCTCGCTGTGGCCCGTCGCCGATGCCCTGCTCGCCACGGCGGGCGACGGACTCCGCTGCATGCGCGACGCGACGCGCGGCGGCCTGGCGACCGTGGCGTGCGAGCTGGCGCAGGCCGCCGACCTCGGCATAGTGCTCGACGAGGCGCACCTCCCGATCCGACCTGCGGTGGCGGCGGCGTGCGAGCTGCTCGGCATCGAGCCCCTCCACGTCGCCAACGAGGGCGTGCTCGCCGCGGTCGTCGCTCCCGAGGTCGCCGAGGCCGCCTGCGAAGCCGCACGCGGGACCACCGCCGGCGCCGGCGCCGTCGTGGTCGGCGAGGTCGTCGCCGACCCGCCCGGCCGTGTGCTCGGGCGCACGACGTTCGGGGGTCAGCGCCTCATCGACATGCTCGTCGGCGACCCCCTCCCCCGGATCTGTTGACGGCGGTTGCCGATGACTGCGCTGGACGTCGAGACCGTGGACACGATCGTCGGCGCCGAGCTCGACGCGTTCGCCGCCGACGAGGGCGTCCACCGGCGCCGCACCGAGGACCTGCTGGCGTCGGTCCTCACGCTGTACGGCGCGGCGTTCAGGCGCGTCCGCACCATCATCGAGCGCCACGAACCCGACCGGTTCGACCGCTGGGGAACCGCCGAGCCGCTCCGATCGCTGCTCCGGCTCCACCTCGCCGACGGCCCGGAACCCCCTCCGATCCCCGACGACGACCTCGCCCGGGCCCGCGACGCCGTCGACACGATCATCCACGACCTCGATCACGCGTCGTCGACCGTGCGCACCCGCGTCGCCACCGCGCTCGCGGCCGTGACCGACCTCCACGAGATCGGCCTCGCGCAGGCCACCGGTCGGGTCGGACCGGCACGCCGGCTCTCGTCGACCACCACGCGAGCGATCCTCGCCGACGACGTCGTGGCGGAGCTCCTGCTCGCCCACGACCTCCACCCCGACCCGCCCCGACCGGCGGACACCGCGCCGGCACCGGGCGCCGTCTTCATCCCCCTGTCGGCCGTCACCGCCCGGCGTGCCACGGACGGTCCCCCGCGGTGATCGCGCCCGGACGCGACGGGTCGGCCGGCTCCGTGCTGGAACGACTCGCCCGGCGCGGACCGCCGCCGCGCGCCGGCGAGCGGTGCGAGCTCTGCGCGGCGCCGGTCGCCGCCGAGCACCCCCACGTGGTCGACCTCCGCACCGGCGCCCTCCGCTGCGCGTGCCGGCCGTGCGGCGTGCTCTTCGACGCGCCCGGCGGCGGATCGGGTGGGTTCCGGACCGTGCCCGACCGCGTCGTCCCGGTCGCGACGACCACCGCCGTCGCCCGGCGCTGGGATGACCTCGGGGTGCCGGTCTCGATCGCCTTCGTCGTCCACGAGAGCGCCAGCGGGCGCGTCGTCGCCCGCTACCCCGGTCCCGGCGGCGCCACCGAGGCCGAGATCCCCGCCGAGGCGTGGCGCGCGCTGGTCGCCGACCTCCCGGGGCTCCCGGCGATCACCCACGACGTCGAGGCGCTGCTCGTCCGCCGGGTCGACGGTGCGATCGATGCATGGATCGTCCCGATCGACCGGTGCTTCGCCCTCGCCGGCCGACTCCGCTCGGTGTGGCAGGGGTTCGACGGTGGCGCCCCGGCGCGTGAGATGGTCGCCGACGAGTTCGCCCGCCTGGCCGCGTCGCCGCGTCCGGGACGCGACCCGGGGGTGCGATGAGCGTCGTCGATCCGTTCGCCCCGGCGATGGCGATCGCCGACGCCGTCCTGTACGACGGCTACCTGCTCTACCCGTACCGGGCGTCGGCCCAGAAGCACCGGATCCGCTGGCTGTGGGGCCTCGCGGGCCCGCCGGCAGCGTTCGGTGACGGGGCCGGCGAGGACCCCGAGCTGCGGGCCGAGTTCGTCGTCGAGCACACCGGTGACGGCGCTGCGCCCACGACGGCGCGGGTGCGGGTGCGCTTCCTCCGGGCGGTGCGGCGCCGGACAGGGTCGCCCCCGGACGACGGATCGGTCCGATCCTCGATCGCCGACTTCGACGAGGCCGAGCCGCAGACGTTCGAGACGTCCGTGGCCTTCACCGGCGGCGTCGCGGCGCACGACGTCGTCGCCATCGACCTGCCCGCGGCCGGCCATCCGACCGATCTGACCCCGACCGACCGCGGCGCGACCGCTCGGTCGAGCGAAGCGCTGACGGGAACGATCGACGTCCACGCCACCCCGGCCGGCGACGGCCTGCACCGACTCCGGGTCGCGGTGTCGAACACCACGCCGTGGACCCCCGGCGACGACGCGCCGGCCCGTTCACTGATCGGCGTCCACGTCGTCGTCGCCGTCGACGGCGGGACGGTCCTGTCGGCGACCGACCCGCCACCGGAGCACGGCACCTCGACGGTGGAGCACCGGGGCCACCGTCTGTGGACCGTGCTCGTCGGACGTCCCCACCGTTCGCCACTCGCCCTGGCCGCACCCGTCATCCTCGACGACCTGCCCGCCGTCGCCCCGGAGAGCCCGGTCGACTTCCACGACGGCCTCGAGATCGACGAACTCCTCAGTCTGCGCGTGCTCACCATGACCGACGCGGAGCGAGCCGAGGCCCGTGCCACCGACGCCCGCGCCGCGGCGATCGTCGATCGCGTCGACGCCCTCACGCCGGACGACCTCGCCCGCCTGCACGGCGTCGTGCGACCGCCGCCCGACGCCCCCTGGTGGGACCCGGCGGCCGACGCTCGCGTCGATCCCGACACCGACACGGTGCTCGTCGCCGGCCAGCGCGTCGGCCGCGGCAGCACCGTCCGCCTCCGGCCGCGACGCCGCGCCGATGCCCAGGACATGTTCTTCGCCGGCCGGAGGGCGACCGTCGCGGCGATCGTCCACGACGTCGACGGCGCCGTCCACGTCGCGGTCACGGTCGACGACGACCCCGCCGCCGACCTGCTCGATGCGACGGGGCGCTTCCACTACTTCGCACCGGACGAGGTCGAACCGCTCGGCCGGAGCAGTGACCGGTGACGTCGATCCTCGTCGCCGGGGTCGGCAACCTGTTCGCCGGCGACGACGCCTTCGGGAGCGCGGTCGTCGACCGGCTCCGGGCGGAGCCACTGCCGCCGGGATGCCGGGTGCACGACTACGGCACCGCCGGGCTCCACCTCGCCTACGACCTCGTCGACGGCGTCGATCTGCTGGTCCTCGTCGACGCCCACGACACGGGCGGGCCGCCCGGCGAAGTGGTCGTCCTCGAAGCCGGGCTCGACGCACTGCCCGCAGTCACCATCGATGGCCACGGCATGGACCCGGCGACGGTCCTCGCCGCCCTCGCCGACCTCGGGGCCGACCCGCCCCGCACCGTCGTCGTCGGCTGCACCCCGGCGACCGTCGCCGAGGGGATCGGGCTCTCGGGGCCGGTCGAGGCCGCGGTCGAACCCGCGTGTGCCGCCGTCCTCGGCATCGTGCGCAGCGAGCTCGACGCCGATCGCTGACCGCGTCAGGGGCGGTGCACGGCGATCCACGCCTGCCCGAGCGAGAGCCCGCCGTCGTTGGGCGGGACCGCCCGATGGGTGAGAACCCGGAACCCGCGTTCGACGAGGGCCCGGGAGCAGCCCTCGACCAGGTGCGCGTTCTGGAAGACCCCACCGGTCAGGGCGACGGTGTCGAGGACGCGCTCGGCCCGGGTCCGCTCGCACCAGGTGACGACGAGGTCGACGACGGCGACGTGGAAGCCGAGCGCGAGGTCCGCGATGTCGCGCCCGGCGACGACGTCCTCGACGATCCCCCGCAGGAGGGGCGCGGGGTCGGCCACGCCGTCCCGGATGGCGAACCGGTGACCCGCGTCCACCGCTCCGGGCGTCGCCGCGGTGATCTCCAGGTCGATCGCGGCCTGGGCCTCGAAGCTGACGGAGTGTCGCAGCCCGAGCAGCGACGCGACGGCGTCGAAGAGCCGACCCATGCTGGTCGTCGGGACGCACCCCGTTCCCGAGGCCAGCTGCCGGGCGAGCGCCGTCCGCACCGCCGGGTCGACCGCGCCGACCGGGGGCAGCGCCGGATCCCAGTCGAGGCCGGCGGCGTGCAGATGGGCGAGGGCGACGCGGGCCGGGTGCTCGATCGCCGCGTCGCCGCCGGGCAGCGGCACCGGGGCGAGGTGGTGCACCCGCACCGCGGACCGGGCGTCGGCGACGAGGAGCTCGCCACCCCACACGGTCCCGTCGAGCCCGTAGCCCGTCCCGTCGAACGCGACGCCGATCACCGGCCGGTCCGGCGGCTCCCCGTGCTCGGCCAGCACCGCGGCGACGTGCGCGTGGTGGTGCTGGACCTCCATCACGTCGTCGAAGACCTCGTGCGCCCACGTCCTCGTGTGGTAGCCGGGGTGGGCGTCGGCCACGGCGAGGTCCGGGTCCACGCCGTGGAGCGCAGCGAGATGGGTCACCACGTCCTCGAAGGCCCGCGTGGTCCGCAGGTCGCCCATGTCGCCGACGTGCGGACCGACCCAGGCGTGGCCGTCGGCGGTCAGGCAACACGTGTTCTTGAGCTCGCCACCGACGGCCAGCACCTCGCGGCGACCGCCGACGTCGACCGGCGTCGGCACGAACCCACGCGCCCGCCGGATCGGCAAGACGGTGCCACCGACGACCCGCACCACCGAATCGTCGCACGGCGCGTGGATCGGCCGGTCGTGGGTGAGGACGGCGTCGCACAGCGATCGGAGACGGTCGAGATCGTCGTCGCGATGCACCAGGGGTTCGCCGCTCGGGTTCGCGCTGGTGAGGACGAGCGGCGGGAGATCGTCGGCGAGCAGGTGGTGGAGCGGGGTCGACGGGAGCAGCAGGCCGACCAGCGGGTTGGCGGGTGCGGCGAGGGCGGACAGCGGACCACCCCGACGGGCCCGGACGAGGACGACGGGCCGGATCGGCGATGCCAACAGATCGGCCTCGGCGTCGGTCACGTGGGCGAGGTCGACCGCCGCGTCGACGTCGGTGACCATGACGGCGAACGGTTTGTCGGGCCGATGCTTCCGCGCCCGGAGCGACGCGATCGGTGCGTCGTCGGTGGCGTCGCAGGCCAGTTGGAAGCCCCCGAGGGCCTTGACCGCCACCACCGACCCGGCGACGAGCGCGGCTCGCGCGGCCTCGAGGGCGGCGCCCCCGACCACGGAGTCGGCTCCGGCACCGGTGTCGAAGGCGAGCGTGGGCCCGCAGTCGTGGCACGCGATCGGCTGGGCGTGATGGCGGCGGTCGTCGGGATCGTGGTACTCGTCCCGGCACCGGGCGCACATGGCGAACCCCGCCATGGTGGTGCCGGCGCGGTCGTAGGGCAGCGAGCGGACGATCGTGTACCGGGGCCCGCAGTCCGTGCACGAGATGAACGGGTGCCGGAACCGGCGGTCGGCCGGGTCGCGCAGTTCGGCGAGGCACTCGCCGCAGATCGCGCTGTCGGGCGGTACGGAGGTCCGGCCGCCGGCGACGACGCGGCTCGCCACGATGCGAAATCCCCGGGCGGCCCCGGCCGACCCCGCGCTCCGGCGGATCTCGTCGATCCGAGCGAGCGGCGGCGGCGCGTCGACGAGCGCAGCCGCGAACGACTCGACGTCGGCCGGGGCGCCGGCCACCTCGACGAACACCTGACCCGAGTCGTTCCCGACCCAGCCGTCGAGCCCGAGCGCACGGGCCACCCGGTGCACGTGGGGCCGGAACCCGACGCCCTGCACCACCCCCCGGACCTCGAAGCGGGCGGTGGCGCGCACGGTCACGATGCTCCCACGCCGCTCGCCCGTCCACCAGAACCGGCGACGCTGGTACGGTCCGGTGCCCGTCCCGGCAGGAGCGCCCGTGCACGAACTCTCGCTCTGCGACGCGATCGCCGACACCGTCCGGCGCCATGCCG
Organism: Acidimicrobiales bacterium; assembly: GCA_041984725.1. GTDB lineage: Bacteria > Actinomycetota > Acidimicrobiia > Acidimicrobiales > Salinilacustritrichaceae > Salinilacustrithrix. Next base: position 6,973 of record JBHIXO010000075.1, read on the forward strand.
CGGGCCGGGCGGTGAGGCGGGTCGGCGTCCGCATCGGCCACCTGCGCCAGGTCGTACCGGACACGTTGCTGTTCTGCTGGCAGGTCCACGTCGACGGCACGGCGCTCGCCGGCTGCCGCCTCGACGTCGAGTACGTCGCCGCGACCGTGCACTGCCGGACCTGCGACGCGGCGACGGTCCTCGACCACCCCATCCTGCTCTGCGGGCGGTGCGACGGCGCCGACGTCCACGTCGCGACCGGCGAGGAGCTCCTCGTGGTGGCCATCGACGTGGTCGACGGCGCCCCGACCGCGGGAGCCGGATAGGTGGGTCGCTTCCACCGCCATCGAGATGTCGGCGACCACTCGCAGCACCCCTCGGCGACGCGCCGGGTCGAGGTGCTCGAGGGCATCCTCCACGAGAACGACCGGGTGGCCGCCGCCAACCGGGCCGACCTCCACCGTCACGGCGTCCGCAGCGTCAACGTCATGTCGGCGCCGGGGGCGGGAAAGACCACGCTGTTGCGAGCGACGATCCCGCGCCTCGTCCCCGACCTCCGCGTCGGCGTCGTCGAGGGCGACATCGCGACGAGCATCGACGCCGACGCGCTCGCCGGGCTCGGCGCGCCCGTCTCGCTCGTCAACACGGCCGCCGGCTTCGGGGGCGAGTGCCACCTCGACGCCACCATGGTCCGCGCCGGCCTGGCCGGTCTCGCCCTCGACGAACTCGACCTCGTCCTGGTCGAGAACGTCGGCAACCTCGTCTGTCCTGCGGAGTTCGACGTCGGTCAGGACGCCCGGGTGATGCTCCATGCGGTCACCGAGGGCGAGGACAAGCCCCTCAAGTACCCCGTCATGTTCCGGGCGGCCGACCTCGTCGTCGTGAACAAGATCGACCTGCTCCCCCACCTCGACGTCGACCTGCTCGAGTTCCGGCGGAACCTCGCCCGGGTCAACCCGGACGCCACCGTCATCGAGGTCAGCGCCCGCACCGGTGCGGGAATCGACCCCTGGATCGACTGGTTGCGCTCGGTCCGTGACGACGGCGTGCCTACGGCGTGACGAGGTCGAGCTCGAAGACCGCCGTGGTGCCGCTCACCTCGTGGGCGGCGAGCAGCAGCGGCTTGCCGGTCGGGCTCTTGCCCTGGGGCACGAACAGCAGACCTTCGGGCGAGATGTCGTCGCCGGTGTTGAGGTACTGGACGTGGACGGGAGCGGTGGGGTCGCTGACGTCGTAGACCATGATCCCGCCGCTGCGCTCCAGGCCGACGAAGGCCAGGTCGCGACCCTTGAAGCGGCCGACCGCGATCGCCTCGGGCTCGGCGCCCTTGTCGTCGCTGCGGGCATCGGTCTCGTCCTCGTCCAGGTTGAAGAACGGCGTGCCCTTCAGCAGCTGCTCGAAGTCGTCCCCGGAGTCGAAGACCAGGTTGCCCTCGGTGTCCCAGATCGAGAACGACCGGGCCCCGTAGGCGTAGACCTGCTCGACGCCGCCGTCGCCGTCGGCGTCGGTCGGGAACGCGCCGGTCGTCTTGAGGCGCCCGAGATCCTCGTCGTCGAGATCGGTCTCGGCGTAGGGCGGGACGTCGAGGGTGAGGCCGAAGTCGTCCTCGAGGTCCTTGACCCGGGTCTCCTCGGAGAAGCAGTCGTAGTCGCGGGCGTCGCCCTCGTTGGCGGTGAAGAGGTACTCCTGACCGCCGATGCGGTGGTAGTCGATGGCGTCGGGCATGTACATGCCGAGGACGTCCCACGTCTGCACGAGCTCGGCGTCGTCGCGGTCCGAGGGGTCGAGCCCGTTGCCGTCGACGCCGTGGTCCTTGTAGCCGAGCGGGAGGACGTCGGTGACCGACGCCGAGTGCAGGTCGACGACGGCGATCGCGTTGTTCTCCTGCAACGTGACGTAGGCGGTCCGGGAGTTGTGGTCGATCGCGACGTACTCCGGTTCGAGGTCTTGGGCCGCGTTGCTGCCGGGGAAGAAGATGCGCACGTCGTCGGCCCGCAGGGCGTCCTCGTCACCGATCAGGAACCGGAACCCGGCCTCGCGGGACTTCTCCCGGACGGTGTCGATCACCGTCACCGAGCCCTCGGGGTCGACGTCGAGGTCGTCGCCGTCGCAGACGGGCTCACCCTCGTTGGCGACGACGACGTAGCGGCCGCTGGGGCTGACCGTGAGCCCGTCGGGCAGGTAGCCGGCCTCGTAGGTGTGCTCGTGCACGCCGTCGACGTCGAACTGCTCGACGGTGCCGCGCGTACCGGGCGCACCGGCCACGGCGACGAAGACGCGACCCCGGTCGGCGGCGACCGACTGGATGCTCTCACCGTGGGCCGTGAGGTCGACGCGGGCGACCAGCGAGGGGGACGACGGGTCGCTGACGTCGACGATGTCGAGGGCGACGAGCGCGCCGTTCGTGATGAACATGCGGGCCGAGGCGTGGTCGAAGGCGACGATCTCGGAACCCGCCTCGCCGACGCCGCTGTCGAAGCTGGCGAGCTTGGAGAGCTCGACCTGCTTGGGAGCGGCGTCGACCAGGGTGGCCCCGGTGGTGAGCGTTGCCGTCGCCAGCGCGGCGCCGGCGAGGAGTCGTGAGGTGCGCATGGGCGCGCACCGTGTCAGCCTCCGGTGTCCGGGAGGGGAGCACCACGTGGCCCCGCGGTGAACATGCGGGGTCCACTGGACGGTCTCTCCGGTTCGGCTCAGTCGGTCGGGGGCACGCTCCGGTCACTCACCCAGTTGCCGTGGAAGCCGAGGGGCACGTGGGCCGGGAGGGTGACGCGGGCGACCGCCCCCCGGTCCAGGTCCTGCGCGTCGAGGACGACGAGCTCCGTGGGCCGGCGGTCCCAGTCGTGCACCAGCAGGAGCAGCCAGCCGGCGTCCTCGGCGCCGTCGCCGTCGGTGCGGGCGACGAAGACCGGCTCACCGGCGAGGCGGCCGGGGCCGTGGTCGAACGACTGACGCGCGCCGGTCGTCAGGTCATGCTTGACGGTCGACCAGCCCGTGCCCGGGTCGGCCGAGGGCGACGTACAGTACCCGTACCGGTAGTGGCGGGTGGATCGCGATCCGGCGTGGCGGGGGAACTCGTTCGGACGCTCGTCGACGACGGTCGTCGACACCGCGCGGCGTGCCGGATCGAGCTCCCAGCGCTCGAGGCGGGCCAGCGAGTCGCCGAACGGGCCGAGGAGGTCGTCGTCGAACATCCGGTCGTAGACGCAGAGGTCGATGACCACACGCCCGTCGTCGGTGTCGTACGCGTTCATCGGATGGAACACGTAGCCGAGCGGGACGTCGATCCAGACGATGTCGTCGGCGGCACCCTCCCGGGGCAGGAGCCCGAGCCGGTTGCCGTGACCGGGATCCCACCGGAACGGGAACCGGCCCGCCATCGCCAGTTCGATGTCGACGGTCACCGGCTGGTCGTAGACGACCGCGTAGCGCTCGGTGAGCGACATGTCGTGGAGCATCGTCATGCCGAGCGGGATGTCGAGGGTGTGACGCACCCGGCCGTCGGTGCCCACGACCACGTACTGGACATGGTCCATCCACTGGGCGGGCGCGTAGACCATCGCGTGGAGCTCGCCGGTGGCGGGATCGAACTTGGGGTGCGCGGTGAACGCGCCGGGCAGCGTCCCCGAGAAGTCGTTGCGGGCCACGGTCTCGAGCTCGTAGGTGAGCTCGACCGGGCACGACCCGGCCTCGACGGTCGCCCACGTCGTCCCGGCGAAGCCCGCGACGTTGGTGTTCGGCCCGGTCGGCGCGTCGTTCCAGTTCGGGCCGGCGATGTCGGGAACGCCGCGCACCTCGCTGACGTGTGCCGAGCCGACGTAGCGGTTGCGGTACCACTCGGCCCGCCCGTCGCGCAGCCGGATCCCGTGCACCATCCCGTCGCCGACGAACCAGTGGTGCGTCGTCGGGTCGACCGGCTCGATCGGGTTGGGGCCGTTGCGGAGGTAGCGGCCCGCCAACTCCACGGGCAGCTCGCCCTCGACCGGCAGGTCGAAGACCGTGAGCTCCTCCTCGACCGGACCGTAGGGGCCGTCGAGGTACCGGCTGCCCGTCGCGGTCGTCTGCGCCCGGCTCGGTGTCGGTGTCGGTGTCGTCTCGGTCCCGGCCACGTGTCCCCCTCGGTTGCCTCCGACGATCGTGCGATCGTCCGTTTCAGATCGTACGCCGCCTCGCCGCCGTTGTCACCGGGTTCTTGCCGCCCGCAGGCACGACTTGCGCCCGACTGAACGTTCAGTCATCATGAACGAACATTCAGTCAGCAACTGCCCACCCCGAGGGCGACACGGACGAGGAACACCGATGGCTTGGACCCGAGACGACATCCCCGACCTCAGCAGCCGCACGGCCGTGGTGACCGGCGCCAACGGCGGGCTGGGCCTGGAGACGGCCGAGGCGCTCGCCGGGGCCGGCGCCCACGTCGTGATGGCCGTGCGCAACCAGGAGAAGGCCGCGGTGGCCCACGAGCGCATCCTCGCCCGCCACCCCGATGCGTCGCTCGAGCTCGTGGCGCTCGACCTGGGTGACCAGGCCTCGGTGAAGGAGGCCGCGGCCTCGATCGCGTCGGCGCACCCGGTCGTCGACCTGCTCGTGAACAACGCCGGCCTCATGGCGATGCCCGAGCGCCGCACCGCCGACGACTACGAGATGCAGTTCGGCGTCAACCACCTCGGACACTGGACGTTCACCGCCCTGCTGCTGCCCGCCGTGCTGCGGGCCGAGGCCGCCCGGGTGGTCACGGTCACGAGCGTCGCCCGGTTCCAGGGCCGGCGGGTCGACCCCGAGAACCCCCACCTGCGCGGGAAGTACCGGCCGTGGATCGCCTACGGGCAGGCGAAGCTGGCGAACTACCACTTCGGGCTCGGCCTCCAGCAGCGCTTCGCCGACGCCGGCACCCGGGCCGCCAGCCTCATCGCCCACCCCGGCCTGTCGAACACCGACCTGCAGAGCCACACCGCAGCCGAGGGCGGGAGCAAGATCTTCGGGCCGCTCTCCGAGTGGGCCGCGAGCGCGACCGGGATGTCGGCGGCGGCCGGCTCGCTCATGCAACTGCGCGCCGCGACCGACCCGGCGGCACGCGGCGGCGAGCTCTATGCACCCCGCTTCGTCAGCGCCGGGGCCGCCGTCCGCCGCCCCTGCATCCGGCCGGGGCTGGCCCGGTCGGTCGACGTGCTGTGGGAGGTCTCCGAGCGCGAGACCGGGGTCGCCCTCGACGTCGCGGCGGCCGCGGCCGCCGTCGCGTGACGCCCGCCGGCGGCGATCGCGACCGCGCCGCCGCCGTCCGCTCGGCGCTGCGCCGACTCGTGGCCCGTCAGGGGTTCCACGGCACCTCGATGAGCGCCGTCGCCAAGGAGGCCGGCGTGGCGACCGGGACGGCCTACGTCCACTACGCCTCCAAGGACGACCTCGTCCTGGCCGCGTACGTCGAGACCAAGCGGGAGCTCGGCGAGGCCGCGATGCGCGGCCTCGACCCCACCGCCGACGCCGAGACGCGCTTCCGCCAGCTGTGGCAGGGCGCATACGGCCACGTGCGCGTCGACCCCGACCGGGCGCGCTTCCTCCTGCAGGTCGACAGCTCGCCGTACGCGCACGAGGCCCACACCCGGGCGATGCTGCTCCTCGACGGCGACCCCTTCGCCGAGGCCGCCGCCGGGCTCGTCGAGCTCCCGCCGTTGGTCTGCTACGACCTGGCGTTCGGGCCGATCTTCCGGATCGCGGCCACCGAGCGGACGCTGACGGGACCCGAGGTCGACCGGCTGTGCGACGCGTGCTGGCGGGCGGTCACCCGGGCCGGCTGACACCCGTCGGCGGTCCGGGGGCACCCCACTCGTCGAGCACCCGCTCCAACACGAGGGCGACGCCGTCCTCGTCGCACGGCGCGGTGCGCTCGTCGGCCGCGGCCACGGCGTCGGGGTGCGCGTTGCCCATGGCCACGCCCCGGCCTGCCCACCGCAGCATGGCGACGTCGTTGCCGTTGTCGCCGACGGCGACCACGTCGGCGGCCGCCACCCCCCACCGGTCGCAGAGCCACGCCAGCCCGGTCGCCTTGTCGACCCCGTGCCCGGTGATCTCGACGAGCCGGCCGCCCGACGTCGCCGCCGTGACGGTCGGCGGCAGCGCCGCGCCGAGCGCGGCCAGGAGGGCCGGCTCCTCCAGTTCGGGGTGACGGACGAGCAGCTTGAGCAGCGGGACGTCGGCGGGCGGCCGGTCGAGCGGCACGACGGGCCACTCGGTCGCGTGCGCCCACACGTCGCGGTACGTCACGTCGTAGCCGAAGCCGTCGGCGTGCTCCCACCCGATCCCCGAGCCCGGCGCCCGCGCGGCCACCACGGCGAGGACGGCTGCCAGCGCCTCGGACGTGATCGGCGACGTGCGCAGCGTGCGACGGGCCCGCAGGTCGCGGACGTAGGAGCCGTTCGACAGCACACCGTGGTCGATCGTCGTGATCGACGACAGCAGCGGCTCGGCCGAGCGGTGACCCCGACCGGTGGCCACCACGACCCGGATGCCGGCCCGGTCGGCCGCCGCGATCGCGTCGAGGGTGCGCCGTCCGATCGTGAGGTCGGGACGGAGGAGCGTGCCGTCCATGTCGAGGGCGACGACGCGGGTCCCGAGCGTCGCGCCCGGGCCGGTCGGCGCCTCGATGCCGTTGCGCATGGTGGCGACCCTACGAGGCCACGTCAGAGCAGCGCCTCGACGACGAAGGGTCCCTCGGCGGCGAGCCCGCGTCGGAGTCCGTCGCGCAGCTCATCCACCGTCGACGCCACGACGCCGTCGACCCCGAGGCCGGCGGCGAGCGCGACCCAGTCGAGGAACGGCGCCCCGAGATCGGTCAGGGCGCTCGCCTGGTCGCCGGGGTCGTCGTTCCCCGCGCGGTGCAGCTCCATCTTGAGGATGCGGTAGCTGCGGTTGGCGCAGACCACGACGGTCACGTCGAGGCCCTCCCTCGCCATCGTCCACAGCGCCTGCAGCGTGTACATGCCCGAGCCGTCGGCCTGCAGCGCGATCACCTTGCGGTCGGGGGCCGCGATCGCGGCGCCGACGGCGGCGGGCAACCCGAAGCCGAT
>JBHIXO010000076.1:0-13949 GCA_041984725.1 Acidimicrobiales bacterium
GGCGTAGCCCTCGTCGTCGGCACCCTCGCGCAGCTCGGTCTGGCGGGCCACGCCGGCCGACGCCGTGTCGAGCGACCGTCCCCGGATCGCCTCGCCGGTCTCTTCGTCGAGCTTCGACAGGAGCCGGCGGGCGGCGGCGCGGGCCTCGGCCTCGGTCTCGCGCACGATGACGTGCGAGCGCAGGCCGTAGCGCAGCTCGCGGCCGTGGCCGCCGGCGCGGGTCCGCATGTCGGCCACGGTCTCGGCGACCGACGCGACGGTGTCGGGCCAGGTCAGGAACACGTCGGCGTGCTCGGCGGCGGTGTCCTTGGCGGCGGGCGAGAAGCCGCCGAACCACAGCGAGGGCCAACGGCCCGACACCGTGCGCGCCCGGGGCGGGTCGAGGGTGAGGTCGACGAAGTCGCCGTGCAGGTCGAGCGGCTCGCCGTCGAGCAGCGTGCGCAGGGCGGTCATGACCTCGCGGGTGCGCTGGTAGCGGGGCTCCGAGTCGAGGGACTCGCCCGGGAGGTCGGAGGAGATGATGTTGATCGTGAGCCGGCCGTCGAGCATCTGGTCGAGCGTGGCGAGCTGGCGGGCCAGCTGGGGCACCCACAGCTCGCCGCACCGCACGGCGACGAGCAGACGCATGCGGCGCAGCAGGGGCGCGACGCCCCCGGCGAAGGCGACCGAGTCGATGCCGAGGGCGTAGCCGGACGGCAGGAGGATGTTGTCGAAGCCGTTGCGCTCGGCGGCGAGCGTGATGTCGCGGCACCGGGCCCACGACGACGCGAGGTCGGGGTCGGGCTGGCCGAGGTACTCGTAGTCGTCGTCGCACAGCGCGGCGAACCAGGCGACCTCGGGGAGGACGGCGGTCACGGCAGCGGCACCCCCTCGGAAGCCTCGATCAGGTCGTAGCAGTCGTCACGGTCGAGTCGGACGGCGGCGACCCGGCCGGCGGCCCGCAGGCGCTCGGGGTCCTGGCTGCCCAGGATCGCCACCGGGCGCGACGGGTGGGCGAGCACGAACGCCAGCGCGACCGTGGCGCGGTCGACGCCTTCGCGGCCGGCGAGGCGGTCGAGGACGGCGAGGAGCTCCGCCCGGACCCCGTCGCCACCGTCGTCGCCGTCGCCGGCGGCGTCCGTGAGGCGTCCGCCGCCCAGCGGACTCCAGGCCAGGGGGAGGACACCGGTCGCCATGCAGTGGTCGAGGACGCCGTCGCGGATCGGGTCGAGGTGCGCCACCGACAGCTCCGGCTGCGACGTCGCCAGGGCGTCGCCGAGGTGCGCGGCCAGGGCCCGGTGCTGGGCGGCGGTGTGGTTCGAGACCCCGATGGCGCCGATCTTGCCCTCGGCGCGCAGGACGAGCAGCGTCTCGGCGACCTCCGCGGGATGGGCGAACAGGTCGGGTCGGTGCACCTGGTACAGGTCGACGTGGTCGACGCCGAGCCGGCGCAGGGAGTCCTCGCACGCGGCCCGCAACGCCGGCCCGGACGAGTCGTAGGGGACCGGTGGGCGGATGCCGCCCTTCGTGGCCAACACCATCCGGTCGCGCAACCCGGAGGTACCGGCGAGGACCCGGCCGAGCAGTTCCTCGTTGGCCCCGAAGCCGGCGCCGCCCCAGTCGAGGCCGTAGACGTCGGCGGTGTCGACCAGGTTCATGCCCGCGTCGAGTGCGGCCTCGAGCACGTCGCGGGCATGGCCGACGTCGTCGTGCGTGTAGCGCCAGCAGCCGAAGGCGAGGGCGCCGACGCGGTGGTCGGTGCCGGGGATCGGGCGCGGATCGGTGTCGACGAGCGACGTGGTCATGCGGGCGAGTGTGGCACCGGCCGGCTCAGCCCTTGACCGAACCGGCGAGCAACCCGCGGACGAAGTAGCGCTGCAGGCTGAAGAACACGACCATCGGCACGCTCATCGTCACGAAGGCGGCGGCGGTGAGCACGTGCCAGTCCTCGCCCCGGCTGCCCGACAGGTTCGCCAGTCGGATGGTGAGCGGGTAGGCGTCGGCGTTCGAGCCGAGGAAGGTGAGGGCGATGAGATAGTCGTTCCACGTCCAGAGGAACTGGAAGATGCTGAACGCGGCGATGGCGGGCACCGACAGCGGGACGACGAGCCGCCAGAAGATCGTGTAGTGGTCGGCGCCGTCGATCCGGGCGGCCTCGAAGATGTCCTTGGGGAGACCGCTGACGTAGTTGAAGAGCAGGAAGATGGCGAGGGGCAGGCCGAACCCGGTGTGGGTGAGCCACACCGACACCGGCTTCCCGTTGAGGTCGAGGTCGGGGAAGATCGTGAAGCCGCCGATGTGGGCGCCGCCCGTGTAGAGCTGCAGCAGCGGGATGAGCGACATCTGCAGCGGCACGGCCATCAGCGAGACGACGAGCACGAACAGCCAGCGGCGCCCGGGGAACTCCATCCACGCGAAGGCGTAGGCGGCGAAGAGCGCGATCGAGATCGGGATGACGGTCGCGGGCAGGACGATGGCGAGCGAGTTGAGGAAGTGCTCGAACATGTCGGGCGCGTCCTGGCCGCCCGATCCGAGGACGGTGGTGTAGTTGTCGAGCGTCAGCTGCGGGTTCGTGAGGATCGTCCACCAGCCCTCGGTCTTGACGGCCCGCTCGCCCCGGAACGACGACAGCAACAGGCCCAGCGTCGGGAACGTCCAGACGGCCACGATGGTCCACAGCGCGACCGAGGCCCCGAGGCGCCCGTCGCCCTCGCCCGCGAAGTCGGCCCGCGCGGCCGGGCGGCGCAGCAGGACGATCGGCGTGAGGAAGACGACGAGCAGCGCAGTCGACATGACGTAGGGCGTCGCTCCCGCACCGCTCGCCGCCGCGCTCAGGATGCCGAAGACCGTGATCGCCAGCGCGTTGACGCTGAAGGTGAGCTTGACGGCGGCGGCGGCCCAACGCTTGCGGACCAACAGGGCGAGTCCGGCCAGGACCGACCAGACGCCGAGCACCATCACGGCGAGCGAGCCGACGACGAGGGTGTTGATCTCGCGGTCGAGGCCGAGGAGGAGCCAGTCCATGCCCCACACGAAGCCGATGGCGCCGGACACGACCGCGATCGCGCCGGCGATGGTCGTGGGCCGGCTGCGGGGTCCGCGTTCGGGACCCGGCAGGTCGGGGGGTGGCGGCGTGGTGTCGGTGGGGTCGGCCCCGGACACCTCGGTGGCGACGGCGCTCACAGCTCGGCCTCCTCGCGCACGCGGCGGATGTTGAAGAACATGATCGGGAGCACGGCGACGAACAGCACCGTGGCGAGTGCGGCACCGCGTCCGAAGTTCGAGAAGCGGAACGCCTGGTCGAACATCTCGTTCGCGATGACGTTGGTGCCGAACTCGCCGTTGGTCATGACCTTGACGATGTCGAAGACCTTCATCACGAGGATGATGATCGTGGTCACGACGACGAGGATCGTCGAGCGGATCTGGGGGAGGATCACCCGCCAGAAGACCTGTGACTCGGAGGCACCGTCGACCCGGGCCGCCTCGATCAGCTCGTCGGGCACGCCCTTGATCGCCGCCGACAGCACGACCATGGCGAACCCGGTCTGGGCCCAGATCAGCACCACGATCAGGAAGAACGTGTTCCACGGAAGCCGCTGGAGCACGCCGATCGGGTCGCCGCCGAGCCCCACCCACACCGCGTTGAGGACGCCGAACTGCTCCTCGCCCGCAGGGCGGAAGGCGTAGACGAAGCGCCAGATCACCGAGGCGCCGACGAACGAGATCGCCATCGGGAGGAAGATCAGCGACTTCGCCACCGACTCGCCCTTCACCCGGTCGGCGAGGACCGCGACAGCCAGGCCGAGCCCGGTGGCGAGACCGGTGACGGCGAAGACCCACCACAGGTTGTTCCAGATCACGCCGTCGAGGACGCTGAAGACGGCGAAGAGCACGAACACCACGGCCGCCGCCAGCGCGACGATCGAGAACGTGTCGTTGAAGTCGAATCGGACGCCGACCCGGCGCCCCGACTGCCGGGCGAGGGCGAGCGCGGCGAGCAGCGCGGCCACGCCGACGAAGAACAGGCGGCTGGTGAAGATGCTGGTCCAGCCCTCGATGGTGAAGATGTCGTCCTCGGTGAAGATCCAGCCGAAGTTCTCGAGCCCGACGAAGGAGTCGGAACCGTTGTCGAGGACGGCGAGGTAGACCGTCCGCACGGTCGGGACGATCAGCGCGGCGAAGATGAAGATCAGGGCCGGGCCGACGAAGATCCACGGACGCAGGGCGTCGGACCGTCGCTCGGAGAGCAGGCTGGCGAGCCCGTTGGCGCCGATGAAGAGGCCGGCGCTCGCCGCGATCGAGACGATGACGCCGGTGGCGGCCTGGACGATGGCGCCGTCGGCCACCTGGCCGAGCGCGAACCCGCCCACGGCGCACAGGATGGCGACGGCGGCGATGCCGAGCTGGCGGACGGCCTCCTCACGGCGACCGGTGCGCACCGGCGTCGGGGCGGGCGCCGCCACGTCGTCGTCGATGCGGGGTTCGGTGGCGGTCATCGGCTCCCTCCGAGCACGGGGATGACGGTGGTGGTGCGGGGAACGACGACGGCGCTGCGCGCCGCTCCCGGTCGGGTGACCGGGAGGGGCTGCGCAGCGCCGTCCACGTCGTCAGCGACGATCCGGGGGCGTCAGGCCGAGCCCACCGTCACGCCGTCGGGCCACTGGGCGGCGAAGAAGTTCGCCTGGCGGTGGAGCATGCAGTCGCCCTCGACCACGCCCAGGCCGGACTCGGCGAAGGGCGTGTTGGCGATCGTCTGCTGCCCGCCGAACACGTAGTCCGGGTTGCTCCAGATGTCCATCACGAAGTTGCCGACCTCGACGACCATCGGGTCGTCGAAGGGGATCTCGTGGCGGACCCACTGGTCGTACACGTCGGGGCCCTGGAGCCGCAGCATGTAGTCCTCGATCCAGTCCGTGAACGGCCAGCCGGTGGCGGCGTCGGAGCCGATGCCGATGCACAGCGGCGTGTTCCCGTCCTCGACCATCTGGTCCATCAGGGCGACGAGGTCGTCGTGGGTCTCGGGCACCGCGTAGCCGTTGTCGGCGAAGGCCGTGGGCGAGTACCAGACCAGCGACTTGACGTCGGACTTGTTGGGCACGCCGTAGGGCACACCGTTGACCTGGCCGCCGACGGTGAAGCCCTCGTTGAAGTTGGCGTTCATCTCGGTGACGACGTTGTCGGCGAGGGGCACCAGGTCGCAGGACCGGGCGAACTCGCGCACGCGGCCCGGCTGGGCGAAGATCGCGATGTCGGGCGGGTTGCCGCCCTCCACCTGCACGCCGATCTGCTCGGAGAAGCTGCGGTCGCCCTGGATCTCGACGGCGATGCCGGTCTCCTCGGTGAAGGGCTCCATCGACGCCTGGAAGGCGGCGAGCTCGGCCTCGACCTCGGGACCGAAGATGGTCACGGTGCCGTCGCCGGGCTCGATGGTGACCTCGCCGCAGTCCGGTGCGCTGTTGTCGATCTCGGGGAAGTCGCCCTCGATGTCGGCGAAGGCGTCCTCGACCGACTCGTTGCCGGCGGTGATCGAGGTGGCGGCGGTCCAGAAGGACCCGGCGCCGACCTCGCCCGGCATGTCGTCGGAACCGTCGAAACGAGCCGTGTCGGCGTTCTGGAGGATCTCGACCAGCGTGGCGTCGAAGCCGTCGAAGGCGGAGGGGTCGACGTTGCTGTTGGCCGACAGGAACCCGCCGGCGCCGGCGGCGAGGCGGGCCTCGACGTAGGCGGGGGAGGCGAGGTACTCGAGCGCGGCCATCGTGTCCTCGTCGGCGCTGAAGGCCGTCGCGAACGTGCCGGCGGTCAGGAGCGGATCGCCGAACTCGTCGGAGACGGGCGGCAGGTAGAAGACGTCGACGTCGGTGTAGGCGACGTCGCCTCCACCATCGTCGCCGTCGTCGTCCCCGCCGTCGCCCTCGTCGCCATCGCCTCCGCCGTCGTCCGCGCTGTCGTCGGATGCGGCGTCGTCGTCATCGTCGGCGCACGCCGCGGCGAGCAGGGCGAAGGCGAAGAACGCGGCGAGGAGTCGCCAGAGTCGTCGTTCCATGGAACCCCCAAGGGTCGGTTGTCTCTTCTGTCGTTTCGGCGGTGCCGTCGGCCCCCTGCCCGACCGGTGGTCGGGCACGCTGACGGCGTGTAAACGGTTACACCCCGGCGGGGGATTGTCAATCGTCCTGCGTCGACGACGGGTCGGACCGCCGCTCAGCGCCGGGCGGGTCCGGTGGTGCCCCGCACGACCAGGCGGGTGTCGCCGACGACGTGGTGCGACTCGGGTGGGGGGTCGTCGGCGAGGCCGAGCAGGAGCCGCCCGGCGCTCGCGCCCTGCCACTGCGGGTCCTGGGCGATGGTCGTCAGGCGCATGACGTGGGCGAGGTCGTGGTCGTCGAACCCGATGACCGAGACGTCGCCCGGAACGTCGAGGCCGAGGTCCGACAGCGCCTTGAGCGCGCCCATGGCCATCTCGTCGGAGAGGGCGACGACGGCGGTCGGCGGGTCGGCGGCGGTCATCAGCTGGTACATGGCGTCGGTGCCCCCGTCGACGGACCAGCCGCCGTGCGCCTCGAGGTCGGCCCGTGGTTCGAGGCCGGCGTCGCGCATGGCGTCGCCGTAGCCGGCGCGCCGGTCGGTCGGCACCTGGAAGTGCAGCGGCGACCGCTCGGGCGCCCCGATCAGGCCGATGCGGCGGTGGCCGAGCCCGAGCAGGTGGCGGGTCGCGAGCGCGGTGGCGCGGCGGTTGTCGATCGTGACCGAGGGGAACTCGCCGGTGCGCTGGCCGACGGTGACGACGAAGGCCTGCTCGGCGGCGAGGCGGCGGGCCTCGTCGTCGTCGACGAGCAGGTCGATCATGATCAAGCCGTCGAGGCGGCGGCGGATCGGCGAGCGCTCGGCGAGGAGTCGGGCCCGCCGGTCGAGGTCGCCGACCGCGAACAGCAGCACGTCGAGCCCGGCCTCGGCCAGCACGGTCTCGACGCCGGTGGCGACCTCGGCGAAGAACCAGCGGTTGATGTGGGGGACGGCGAGGCCGACGGTGTCGTGGCGGCCCGAGGCGAGGCGGCTGGCGGTCGTGTGGGCGTGGTAGCCGAGCTCGGTCGCGACCGCCTCGACCCGGGCGCGGGTGGCCGGCGCGACGTTGGGGAGACCGCGTAGGGCCCGGCTCACCGTGGCGACCGAGACCTCGGCCTTGCGGGCGACCTCCTCGATGGTGACGCCCGCCTGCCGCGCCCGCTGGCCCCGGGTCCGCCGGCGGCGCGGTCCGGGCTCGACGTCGCTCACCGGTCGTGCAGCACGGCGACGCTGCCCTCGGGGAGGAGGAGGCGGCCGCCGGCGAGCGCGGCGCCTCCGTGGGCGAACACGAGGGTGGCGTCGGGGCCGAGCCCCGCCGTCGCGAGGTCGGTCTCGACGTCGACGCCGACGGCCACGCCGACCGTGACCGAGCCGCGGCGGTAGGCGAGCACGCCGGGCCCGAAGTCGAGGCGGGTGACGTCGTCGGGCAGGGGGAGGAGCGTGCGCCGCACGGCGATCATCCGGCGCACGGCGTGGAGGTGCGAGCCGGGGTCCGCCCACTGGTGGGCGGCCGTGTCGCCCGGCCCGTGGTTGCGCCCGACCGGCATCCACGGCGTCCCCGTCGAGAACCCCAGGTTCGGCGCGTCGGGGTCCCAGGGGATGGGCGTGCGGACCGCGTCGCGCCCGTCGCTGGCGTCGGCGTTGCGGACCGCCACCGGGTCGGCCGCGTGACCCGGCGGGATCAGCCCGTTCTCGAGGCCGAGCTCGTCACCCTGGTAGAGGAAGGTCGGGCCCGGCAGGAACGCGGTCAGGGTCAGCGCGGCCAGGGCCCGGCGGCGACCGGCGTCGCCACCGCCGAAGCGGGTGGGTGCCCGGGGGTCGTCGTGGCTGCTGTGGACCCAGGCGAAGCGGCCGCGCCCGTGCCGGAGGCCGGCGTCGATCACGGCGCCGAGCTCGTCGGCGTCCCACGCCGTGTGCAGGGTCGGGAAGTAGAAGGCGAGGTCGAGCGCGCCCGGCGCGACGTAGCGCTCCACGGCGGTGGCGTCCTCGAGGTACACCTCGCCGAGCAGGGCGGCGTCTCGGGCGGCGGTGCGCCGGTTCCACTCCCGGTAGACGGCGACGTTGCCCTCCTGGTCGAGGTCGTGGACGTGGTCCATGGCCCGGAACGTCGTCCGGGGAGAGGCGTCGTCGGGCACGGTGCGTCGCCACGGGTTGTCGGCGAGCGACTCGTGCTTGACGAGGCCCTGCGCGACGTCGATGCGGAACCCGTCGACGCCGCGGTCGAGCCAGAAGTCGACGACCCCGACGAAGGCCTCGTGCACCGCCGGGTTCGACCAGTCGAGGTCGGGTTGCTCGGGGAGGAAGAGGTGACACCAGTACTGGCCGCTCGTCTCGTCGAGCGTCCAGGCCGGGCCGCCGAAGTGGCTGACCCAGTTGTTCGGCGGCCCGCCGTCGGGGGCGGGATCTCGCCAGAGGTAGAAGTCGCGGTAGGGCGCTCCGGGTCCGGCGAGCGCCGACCGGAACCACTCGTGCTGGTCCGACGTGTGGTTCGGGACGAGGTCGACGAGCAGCCGCATGCCCCGCTCGTGGACGCCGGCGACGAGTCGGTCGAGGTCGTCCAGGGTGCCGAAGCGGGGGTCGATGTCGCAGTAGTCGGCCACGTCGTACCCGAAGTCGGCCATGGGGGAGGGGAAGAAGGGCGTCACCCAGACGATGTCCACACCGAGGTCGGCGATGTGGTCGAGGCGGGAGGTCAGTCCCGGCAGGTCGCCGATGCCGTCGCCGTCGGCGTCGGCGAAGGACCGGATGTAGACCTCGTACCCGATGGCGTCGGCCCACCACGGTCCCGCGGACGGGGGACCGGCGGCGGATGGGGACTGCGTCGACGGCATCTGTGGCATCCTCGGGTCGGTCGCCACTCGGTGTAACCGTTTACAGGAAAGGTGTCAACATGTCGGCCCCCGTGTGGTGGCGCCTCGCCGCCGAGGTCCACGAGGTCGCCCAGGCCGACGACACCGATCTCAGCGAGGTGGTCCCCGACGGTCTGACCGCCGAGGACTGGATCGTCGCCGGCGCCACGCTCCTGGCCTTCGTCGTCGTCGGCCGGGTCCTGCGGGTGGTCGTCGAGCGCCTCGTCCGGCGTACCGACACCGACGGCTCGATCGCCCGGATCGTGGCCCGCATCGTCCAGAACCTCGTCTGGATCATCGGCCTCGTCTACGCGCTCACCGCCCTCGACGTGCAGATCGGGCCGCTCCTCGGCGCGCTCGGCGTCACCGGCATTGCGATCGCGTTCGCGATCACCGCCATCCTCGAGAACGTCTTCGCCTCCGTCATCCTGAAGACGCGGCGGCCGGTGAAGGTCGGCGACGAGATCACCACCCAGGACCACGCCGGCGTCGTCGAGGAGATCAACTTCCGCACGGTCGTCCTCCGCAACTACGACGGCGAGAAGGTCGTGCTCCCCTCGGCGATGGTGAACAACGACGCCATCGTCAACCACACCGACCGGCCCGTGAAGCGCACGGTCCTCCCGGTCGGCGTGGCCTACGGCACCGACCTGCCCACCGCGCAGCGGGTCACGCTCGAGGCGGTCGCGTCCGTCGACGGCGTGCTGGAGACCCCGGCGCCGCAGGCGTGGGTGACGACCTTCGGCGACTCCAGCATCGACTTCGACGTCCGCTACTGGCACGCGTCGGACATCCTCACGACCTTCCGGACCCGCAGCGGCGTCGCCATGGCGATCAAGGCCGCCTACGACGAGGCCGGCATCGAGATCCCGTTCCCGCAGCGGGTGGTCACGATGGTGCCCGACCTCGAGGACGACGGCGACGGCTGACGCGTGGGAGCCACGACGGGTGGGCGGTCCGACGACCGCCCGATCGGCATGTTCGACAGCGGGTTCGGTGGGCTGACGGTCGCGCGTGCCCTGATCGATCTCGTGCCGGCCGAGGACCTGGTGTACGTCGGCGACACCGGCCGCTACCCGTATGGCTCGAAGCCGCTCGACGAGGTGCGGGCCCACGCCCGCCAGATCTCGCGCTGGCTCGTCGACGAGCACGACGTGAAGCTCGTCGTCGTCGCCTGCAACACGGCGGCGGCCGCGGCGCTCGGCGAGCTGCAGGCCGAGCTCGACGTGCCGGTCGTCGGGGTGATCGAACCCGGCGTGGCCTCGCTCGTGCTCGCGACGCGGTCCGGGCGGGTCGGCGTCATCGGCACGGTCGGGACGATCCGGAGCGGCGCCTACCAGCGGGCGGTGTCCGCGGTGGCGCCACACCTCGAGCTGACCTGCGCCGCCTGCCCGGGCTTCGTCGAGTTCGTCGAGCGGGGCGAGACCCGGTCCGACCAGGTCCACGTGCTCGCCGAGCGCCTCCTCGCGCCCGTCATCGACGCCGACGTCGACGCCCTGCTCCTCGGCTGCACGCACTACCCCTTCCTCGCCCGTACGCTCGGCGACGTGCTCGGGCGTGGCGTGGTCCTGGTGTCGTCGGCGGACGAGACGGCCTTCCGGGTGCGCGCCCTGCTCGGCGACCTCGTGGCCGCCGCCGGCCGGGACGGCGTCGGCACCCGCCGCTGGTTCAGCTCGGGCGACGTCGACGTCTTCCGCACGCTCGGCGCCCAGCTGCTCGGACCGGAACTCGACGTCGCCGCCGCGGTGCGCTGGGCGGGATGAGACGCCCGGGATGAGCTTCTCCGTCACCGTCCTCGGGTGCTCCGGCACCTACGCCGCCGCCGGCGACTCGTGCAGCGGCTACCTGCTGCGCAGCGACACCACCTCGGTCTGGCTCGACTGCGGTCCCGGCACGCTCGGCAACCTCCAACGCCACGTGCCACTGCTCGAGCTCGACGGCATCGTCACGAGCCACAGCCACCCCGACCACTGGGTCGAGTTGCCGGTCGTCTACAACGCCGTCCGCTACGTGCTGCGCCGTCCCGACGCGGCCATCCCGGTGCTCTGGACGGCGGCCACGGCCAACCTCTTCGGCTTCGTGAGCGGCCAGCCGGCCGAGCCGACGTTCGCCCCGCGGGTCGTCGCACACGGCGACCACCACCGCATCGGCGACATCGAGTTCACGTTCTCCCGGACCGACCACCCGGTCGAGACGCTCGCCGTCCGGGCCGACTGCGACGGCGCCTCGCTCGTGTACTCGGCCGACACCGGCGACGGCTGGTCGCTGGCGTCGCTCGGCGCCGGTGCCGACGTCGCGCTGGTCGAGGCGACCCTCGACGAGGACGCGGCGGGCACCGTGCAGCACCTCACCGCCCGCCAGGCCGCCGCCCAGGCATCGGCCGCCGGTGTGGCAAGGTTGCTGCTCACCCACCTGGCCCCCGGGTCCGACCCCGAGGCCCGCATCGCCGAGGCATCCGCAGTGTTCGACGGACCCGTCGACGTGGTCCGCACGGGCGAGCGCTACCCGGTCTGAGCCCCACCCCGAGCCGGCGCCACGCCGGAGGAGACGACCCCATGCGAGCAGACGGACGCGGCGCCGGAGATCTCCGGCCCATCACCATCGAGCGCGACCCGACCGAGATGGCGATGGGCTCGTGCATGGTCGCCTTCGGCCGCACCCGCGTGCTGTGCACCGCGTCGCTCGACGAGGACGTCCCCCGGTGGATGCGCGGTCGCGGCACGGGCTGGGTCACCGCCGAGTACTCGATGCTCCCCGGCTCCAGCCCCGAGCGGATCGGGCGCGAGGCCGCCAAGGGCAAGCAGTCCGGCCGCACCCAGGAGATCCAGCGCCTCATCGGCCGTTCGCTCCGCTCGGTGTGCGACATGGCCGTGCTCGGCGAGCGCCAACTGGTCGTCGACTGCGACGTGCTCCAGGCCGACGGCGGGACCCGGACGGCGTCGATCACCGGCGGCTACCTGGCGCTCCACGACGCCCTCGCCCGGCTGGTGCAGGCGGGCGAGCTCGAGGCCCACCCCCTGACCGCGTTCTGCGCGGCGATCAGCGTCGGCATCGTCGACGGCACGCCGGTCTGCGACCTGCCCTACGTCGAGGACGCGTCGGCCGACGTCGACATGAACGTCGTGATGACGTCCGACGGCGACTACGTCGAGGTCCAGGGGACCGCCGAAGGTGTGGCGTTCGGTCGCCCCGCGCTCGACCAGCTGCTCGACCTGGCCGAGGCCGGCATCGCCGAGCTGATCGACCGCCAGCGCGCCTACGTCGCCGAGGTGCCCGCCCCCCGTGGCTGACGGCGCCGGCGGTCCCCGCCGGATCGTGCTGGCCACGGGCAACGCCCACAAGGTCGGCGAGGTCGCGGCGATCCTCGGCGACGCGTGGGCGGTCGAGGCCGCCGACCCCGACGTCGAGGAGACCGGCCTGACCTTCGAGGCGAACGCGCTGCTGAAGGCGCGGGCCGTCGCCGAGGCCACCGGCGAGCTGGCCATCGCCGACGACAGCGGCATCGAGATCGACGCCCTCGACGGCGCGCCGGGCATCCACTCCGCCCGGTGGACCGAGGAGTCCGACTGGATCCCCCGGGTGCTGCGCGAGCTCGACGGGGTGTCCGGGCCTCGTCGCTCCGCCCGCTACGTCGCCGCGGCCGCCGCCGTGTGGCCCGACGGCCGGGACGAGGTCGTGCGGGGCACGGTCGAGGGCCGGATCACCGACCGACCTCGGGGCGACGGCGGCTTCGGCTACGACCCGATCTTCGAGCCCGTCGAGGGCGACGGCCGGACGTTCGCCGAGATGCGCGAGGCCGAGAAGCACGCCATGTCGCATCGCGGTCGGGCGTTCCGGGCCCTGCTGCCTCGGCTCTGACCCGGCCGCTCGGGCCCGGCGTCACCAGCCCCGGAGGTCGACGGGCCACTCGTCGACCACGTCGTCGCCGTCGACCACGTACATGCGGTCGTGCTTGGCGACCGTCGGGTCGAGGTGGGCCGGGAACAGACGGACCCGGCCGCCGACCGCGGGCAGGGGGTCGGCGGCGAAGGTCACGTGCTCGTCCGAGCAGAACCACACGTCGGCACCGGGCAGCGAGGGGTCGCCGTGGTCCATCCCGAGCGACTTGAGCCCGGCGTCCGCAACGGCGTGGTGGCCGGCGCGCACCGACACGACGGTGGCCAGGACCGCCAGCGCGAGGTCGAAGGGCACCTGGCCGGCGAAGGCCGTGTCCATGAGCACGTAGGTGCCGGCCTGCACCTCGGTCACCCAGTCGTTGAGGTCGTGGGTGAGGGTCGCGCCGCCGGAGACGATGTCGCCGCCGACGTCGTCGTGCGCCCGGCGCAGGATCGTCATCGCCCGCTCGACGGCGGCGCGCCGCTCGGCGCGGTCGGTGATGACGTTGACGTGACCCTCGTAGCCCATGACGCCACGGACCTGGAGCCCGGCCCGGCGGGCGCGATCGGCGAGGCGCCCGGCGTCGGCTGGGTCGCATCCGCAGCGGGGGAGCCCGACGTCGACGTCGACGAGCACCCGTTCGATGCCGTTGGCGGCCGCGGCGTCGACCGTCTCGGGGCTGTCGACGGCGACGGTCACGGCCGCGTCGCACCCGGCCATCGCCCGGAGGCGTGTGGGGTCGACGGTCTCGTTGGCGAGCAGCAGGTCGGCGCCGAGCCCGGCCTCCGCCATGCCCACGACCTCGCGGGCCGTTGCGCAGCAGAACGCGTCGTGGCCCGCGTCGGCGATGCGGCGGGCCAGCGCCGTCGACTTGAACGCCTTGACGTGGGGCCGCAGCGACCGGCCGGGTCGGGCGGCGGCCATGGTGGCGATGTTGCGGTCGACGGTCGCCCGCTCGACCACCAGGCAGGGCGTCGGGAGATCGGCGAGGCGCACGCCGGGCGACGCTACGCCGCCGGCTGGCAGACCGGGCACGAGAACATCGTGCGCCCGCCCTCCTCGCTCTGGTCGACCCCGCCGCCGCACGTCCGGCAGCGCGCCTGCTTGTAGACGTGCACGGCCTGGCGTCGCGGGATGCGGGACGGGGCCCGGCCGTCGAGGGGCACGGTCACGATGCGGTTG
>JBHIXO010000077.1:0-13888 GCA_041984725.1 Acidimicrobiales bacterium
CACGACCGAGGGCGCCAACGTCGCCTCGCGGGCGACCGACGACGGCGTCACCCGCCGCAAGGGCTGGGGCATCGGCTTCTGGCTCTCCGCCGTGTGGCTCGTGGTCGTGTTCGCCCTGTGCGGACTCGCCCCGTGGCTGCCTTTCGTCGACGAACCCGGCGCTTTCGGCGACTTCTCGGTCCCCGCCGCCGACGGACCCTCCGGCAAGCACTGGTTCGGCGTCACCGACAACGGCATCGACCTCTTCTCCCAGGTCGTCAACGGCGGGCGCGTGTCGCTCTTCATCTCCCTGTCCGTCGTCCTGCTCGGCTTCGTCTTCGGCGGCATCGTGGGGATGGTCGCCGGCTTCTTCCGCGGGCGCGTCGACCGGGTCATCTCCGCCGTGATCGACATCCTTCTCGCCTTCCCCGCCCTCGTCCTCGCCCTGGCGATGATCGCGATCTTCGCCTCCGACGGGACGACCGTCCGTCCGAACCTGCCGGTCGTCGTCGGTTCGCTCGCCATCCTCTCGGTCGCGCCCCTCGCCCGCATCACGCGCGGCATCACCCTCTCGTTCGCCGAGCGCGAGTTCGTCACCGCCGCCCGCACGCTCGGCGCCAAGAACTCGCGCATCATCCGCCGCGAGATCCTGCCCAACGTCATCCCGCCGATGGCCGTCTTCAGCCTCACCGTCATCGCCGTCGTCATCGTCGCCGAGGGGGCCCTGGCCTTCCTCGGGCTCTCGGTCGGCGCACCGTCGCCGACCTGGGGAAAGCTCATCAACGAGGGGCGGCCGTCCATCGAGGAGAGCGGCCACCTCACGTTCTTCCCCGCCGGCGTGATGTTCCTCACGATCCTGTCGCTGAACTACATGGGCGACGTCCTGCAGTCCCGATTCACCGTCCGGGAAGGAGCCCTCTAGGTGGCCCGCCGCATCGTCGCCGCCGACCCCGCCGTCGAGCAGGCTCCCCTGCTCGAGGTCACCGACCTGCGCACCCACTTCCGCTCGGCGCGGGGCCGGGTCCGTGCCGTGGACGGCGTGTCGCTCACCCTCGAGCGCGGCCGGACCCTCGGCATCGTGGGCGAGTCGGGGTCGGGCAAGACCGTCCTCTCCCGTTCGATCATGGGCCTGCTCCCCCGCAGCAACGTCGAGCGCACCGGCTCGATCCGCTACGAGGGCACCGAGATCTCCGACTTCAGCCAGGAGGAGATGCGCTCGGTCTGGGGCCCCGAGATGGCGATGGTGTTCCAGGACCCGATGACGTCGCTGAACCCGGTCATGCGGATCGGCAAGCAGATCACCGAGTCGCTCACCTTCCACCTCGACATGGGGAAGAAGGAGGCGAACGCGCTCGCCGAGTCGCTGCTGCGCTCGGTCGGCATCCCCGAACCGGCGAAACGTCTGAAGGAGTACCCCCACCAGCTCTCCGGGGGCATGCGCCAGCGCGTCGTCATCGCGATCGCCCTCGCCTGTGGTCCCAAGCTCCTCTTCGCCGACGAGCCCACCACCGCCCTCGACGTCACCGTGCAGTCCCAGATCCTGAACCTGCTCGACACCCAGCAGCGCGAGCGGTTCATGGCGATGGTGCTCGTCACCCACGACCTCGGCGTCGTCGCCGGACGGGCCCACGACATCGCGGTGATGTACGCCGGCAAGGTCGTCGAGAAGGCCCCGGCCACGACGCTCTTCGCCGACATGAAGATGCCCTACACCGAGGCCCTGCTCGAGTCGATCCCCCGCCTCGAGTACCGCAGCCACACCCGCCTGTCCTCGATCCCCGGCCGGCCACCGGACCTCGTCCAGCCGCCGAAGGGCTGCAACTTCGCGCCCCGGTGCCGCTACGCCCAGCCCCGCTGCCTGGAGGAGGAGCCCGAGCTGGTCGCCGCGTCCGGCGCCGGCCACCACTACGCCTGCTTCTTCCCCGTCGGCACCGAGGCCGGCGCCGAGGCCCTGGCCCGCAACCAGGCCGAGGGCCGCATCCCCGTCGCCGACGAGGTCGAGGTCTCCGTGACCACCTCGGGAGGAGCCTGACATGGCCGGTTCCGGTACCGCCCACCTCCGCGATCGCGACGACATCGTGCTGCGCGTCGAGGGTCTCACCGTCGAGTTCCCCGCCGGCCGTGGCCGCACGGTCCACGCCGTCACCAACGTCAGCTTCGACGTCGCCAAGGGCGAGACGCTCGGCATCGTCGGCGAGTCGGGCTGCGGCAAGTCGACGACCGGCAAGGCGATCATGCGCCTCGTGCCGATCGCCGACGGGTCGGTGACCTTCAAGGGCAACGACATCACCGGCCTGCGGGGCGAGAAGCTGCGCCGGCTCCGCCAGGACCTGCAGATGATCTTCCAGGACCCGGTGTCGTCGATCAACCCGCGTCGCACCATCGGCGACGTCGTGGCGGAGCCGCTCGAGATCTGGGGCCAGACCACCAACGCCGAGGCGCGCGTCGAGGACGTGCTGTCCGACGTCGGCCTCGATCCCGTGATCGCCAAGCCCAAGCGCCGCCACGAGTTCTCCGGCGGCCAGTGCCAGCGCATCTGCATCGCCCGCGCCCTCGTCCTCGACCCCGAGGTCATCATCTGCGACGAGCCCGTCTCGGCGCTCGACGTCTCGGTCCAGGCCCAGATCCTGAACCTGCTCGAGGACATGAAGGAGCGCTACGGCCTCACGCTCCTGTTCATCGCCCACGACCTCGCGGTCGTCAAGAACGTCTCCGACCGCGTCGCGGTCATGTACCTCGGGAAGATCTGCGAGATCGCACCCCCCGACGAGCTCTACTACCGGCCCTCGCACCCGTACACGGCCGCGCTGCTCTCGGCGATCCCGCTCCCCGACCCGACCGTCGTCCCCGACACCGGCGAACTGGCCGGCGACCTGCCCTCGCCGCTCGCTCCGCCGTCGGGGTGCCACTTCCGCACCCGGTGCCCCCGGGCCACCGAGCGCTGTGCCGAGGAGGAGCCGACGGTCCGGGCGATCGGCGACGACCACTTCGTCGCCTGCCACCACCCACTCGTGGGTGACGCCGCGCCCGAGGCGTCCACACCGGTCGGGGTCGGCCGACGGAGCTGACCTCCGCCCCGCAGACGCCGTGGGAGGGACGGTCGTCGTGAACGAGGAACAACCACGCGCCAGACGACGACTCGATCCCGAGGTCCGCCGTCGCCAGATCGCCCAGGCCGCGGCGCGGGTGTTCGCCGAGCACGACCCCACCGACGTCTCCTTCGAACTGGTCGCCGAGGCCGCCGGCGTGTCGCGCAGCCTCGTGTACTCCTACTTCGGCGACCGGGGCGGCCTGTTCGCCGCCGCCTACGAGCACGAACTCCAGCGTCTCGACGAGGAGATCGACGGTGCCCTCGAGTCGCTCGGCACCGACCGAGAACGCCTCGCCAGCGCGGTCCGCGCCTATCTCGACTTCGCCTGGCGGCACCGCCAGTCCTGGCAGCTCATCGCGTCGGCCGGGTCGTCGCGTCACCCCGCCGTCAAGGACGCCATCCGCGCCCGGACCGATCGCATCGCCCGCTCGATCGCCGACACCGACGAGGCCCGCCTCCTCGTGCGCAGCGTCATCGGCATGCTCGAGGCCGCCGCCGTCCACACCCTCGAGCGCGACGAGATCGAACCCGACCACCTCGCCGAGTTGCTGACCCAGGTGATCTGGGACGGGGTCTCCTCCCTCACCGCCCTGGACGCCTGACGGCAACGGTCGGCGATTCGGGATCGCTGCCGGATCGCCATCGCCAAGTCGTCCGCTCGGGTTGCGCGCGCCGCATTGCGTCACTCGGGAGTCGCGACCTGCTGCCGCTTCCCGGCCTCGACACTCCACGATTCCCCGAATCAATTGGACGGGCAGCGACGAAGATCGTGGTGTCGTCCGGGCGTGGCCCGGTCCGGAGCAGCACTCGTCGAGGAGCGGCCCCCACGGGTGCGCCGTCCATCGGTCGACCCGCAGGTCCTCGCTGCGGCGTCCACCTCGAGGATAGGTCGAATCCGGGTTGGTGATCGAACACTTGTTCGACTACGATGGTCGACGTGGCCCCTTCCAACGACGATCGACGAGACGCCACTGCGGCGTCCTCGGCGCAGGCGGCGCTCGACGCCGCGGCCCTCGTGGTCGAGGACGCCGCCCACGCCCTTCGTCGGGTGCTCGCCGCGCTGATCGGACTCTGGCCGGCGGCTGCGTGGCGGGCGGCGGGGTGCGCATCGGCCCCGACGTGGCTGCGGACCTACACCTCTCTGTCGCCGAACGAGGCGTCGCGGCTCACCCGCGTCGCCGAGGTGTGCGCCCGTCACGACGACCTCGCCACCGCCGTCGTGTCCGGTGCCCTCCCGCTCGGGCGCGCCGACGTGCTCGCCCGAGCGGTGACCCGGGAACGCCGACCACTGCTCGCGCCTTCGCTCGACGCGCTCCTCCGCCTCGGCACCACCTGCGTCGACGACGACGCGTTCCACCGAGCGGTCGCCTACTGGTCCGAACGGTGCGACGAGCACCTGCGACCGAACCACGGCCCGAACCATCGGCTCTACCTGACCCCGAAGCTGTTCGGTGGCGGTGAGCTCCACGGCGAACTGACGCCATCTGCCTTCGCCACCGTCGCCGCCGGCCTCGATGCCTGGATGCAGGGCCCCGACCCGGCCGACGCGCCCCACCGACGGACCCTCGCCGAACGGCGCGCCGACGCGCTCGACGACCTCGCCCACCACGGCCTGACCTGCCGAGAAGGCCCCGAGCCCGGATGCGACGACGACGTGTTCGCAGCGGACGTCTTCGACGGCGTCGCCCCCGACGACGTCCACGCCGCGCGCCACGACGCCGTGGCCGAGGGCGAGACGCTCACCGACCTGGAATCGTGGCGGCGGGGATTGCGACGAGCGATGTCACGACCCGCCCGTCGCCGCAGCCGGCGTGTCCGGCGCCGCTCCGGGGTGACCGTCGACGTGATCTGCGACCTCCGCACCCTCGCCGGCGAACGCGACCTCGACGACGACGACCTGTTCGACGGCTTCGTGCTCCGCACCGGACAGGGATGGCGACTCGCCTGCCGGGGCGCCGAACGCCTGCGCTGCGACGCCGCCCTCGTGGCGACGCTCTTCGACGGACCGACCGCCATCCTCGACGCCAACCCGTCCCACGAACAGTTCTCCGCCGCCCAACGGCGAGCGATCGCCGCACGAGACGGCCACTGCGTCTTCCCGTCGTGCCGGCGACCACCGAGGCACTGCGACGTCCACCACCTCCACTGGCGAAGTCACGGTGGTCCCTCCACCATCGACAACGGCGCGCTCTGCTGTCGCTTCCACCATCGACTCGTCCACGAGCACGGCTGGCGACTCCGCACCGACGACCACGGCTGGGTGGCGACCGACCCGTACGGCGCCGAGTTCCGAGAACCGCCACCCCGACCAGGCCCGCCGGCCGCCTGACCCGCCCGGGTCCCGCCGCCGGCGTCGCTCCCACCCCCGCGATCACGCGCGCGCTCAAGCCGCGACCCGAGCCCGACCTCCGTCGGGTGTCGGGCCACCGGCGCGCCCGAGGACCGGAGGCACCGATCCGGGACTCACGGGCGCGTCGAAACCCTGGGATGCCGCCTGTGGGCCTGACCTGCAGCGAACAGCCGACCGGTGGCCGGCGGTCAGTCGTTGACGGTGACCTTCACCATCTGGACCGGCGTCTTGGGCCGGTCGCTGCGGTCGGTCGGGGTCTTCTCGATGGCGTGGACCACGTCCATGCCGTCGACGACCTTGCCGAAGACCGGGTGCTTGCTCTGCCCGGGGCTGAACCAGTCCAGGTAGGCGTTGTGCACGGTGTTCACGAAGAACTGGCTGCCACCGCTGTTCGGTTGCCCGGTGTTGGCCATCGACAGCGTGCCCGGCTCGTTCGAGAACTTGGCGTCCTCGGGATGCTCGTCCGCGATGGTGCCGTGGGGCGGTCCGCCGGTGCCGGCGCGCGGGCTCGCCGGGTCCTTCGAGTGCGGACACCCGAACTGCAGCATGAAGCCGTCGATCACGCGGTGGAAGTGGAGACCGTCGTAGAAGCCGCTGCGGGCCAGGTCGAGGAAGTTCCCGGCCGTGATCGGCATCGAGTCGACGAAGAGCTCGACGGTGATCGTGCCGAGCGAGGTCTCGAGGGTTGCGGTGGGGTTGGCCATCGCGACCCTCCCTACCACGACCGCGGCCCCGACCCGGAAGCACCCGCCCCGTCGCACCCGACCACCCACCCCCGTTGGGCCGCCGTCGCCGGCCGTGTCACGATGCCGTCGATGGCCGACCACGACATCGCCGGGCTGCTCGAGCGGGTGGCCGAGGTCGCCGCCGACCGCCCTGCGATCCTGTGGCGCGACCGCGCCCTGACGTGGCGCGACCTCGACGACCGCACGGCCCGGTTCGCCAACGCGCTGCTCGACCGGGGCGTCGGCGGCGACGACATCGACCACGACGTCGACGGCTGGCGGAGCCCGCACGACCACGTCGCCCTGCTGCTGACCAACGGTGACGAGTACCTCGTCGCCATGCTGGGCGCATGGCGGGCCCGGGCCGCCGCCGTCAACCTCAACTACCGCTACACCGCCGAGGAGCTCGCCTACGTGCTCGGCGACTGCGACGCAGCGCTCGTCGTCCACCACGCCCGGTTCGGCCCGGTGCTCGCCGAGGCGCTCGACCGGCTCGGGCCGGCGGTCGACCCGGTACTGGTCACCGTCGACGACGGCTCGGCCACCGCGGCGCTCCCCGGCGCCATCTCCTGGGACGACCTGCTCGCCGCCGCCTCCGCCGGCCGCCCACCCACGAACCCGACGCCGGACGACCGCTACGTCGTCTACACCGGCGGCACCACCGGGCGACCGAAGGGCGTGCTGTGGCGGCAGGGCGACTTCCTCGCCAGCGCGCTCGGCATCGAGGGCACCGCCGAGGAGCTCGTCGAGCGGGCCGGTCGCGACCACCGCCCCCGCGCCCTCCCGGCGCCACCGTTCATGCACGGTGCCGCCCACTGGAACGCCCTCTCCTGTCTCCTCGCCGGCGGCACCGTCGTCATCCAGGACGAGACCGACCACCTCGACCCCGTCGACGTGCTCGACACCTGCGCCGTCCACGACGTCACGTCGCTGCTCATCGTCGGCGACGCGTTCGCACGACCGCTCGTCGACGAGCTCGAACGCCGCCCTCGGCCGCTCCCCCACCTCCGGGCGATCATGACCGGCGGTGCCGTCCTGTCGCCGGCCACCCGCGACCGCGTCCTCGTCGCGCTCCCCCACGTCCGCGTCGTCGACATCCTCGGCTCGTCGGAGACCGGGCGCCACGGCATCGGCACGAGCGGCGACGGCGACCGGAGCGAGCCGGGCGTCTTCACGCCGTCGTCGACCACCGTGGTCCTCGACGACGCCCGCCGCCGACCGCTCACGCCCGGCAGCACCGAGCGCGGCTGGCTCGCCCAGCGCGGCCGGGTACCCCTCGGCTACCTCGGCGACCGGGCGAAGACGGAGGCGACCTTCCCCCGGATCGGCGGCGTCGTCCACGCCGTCGCCGGCGACCGCGCCGGACTGCGGGCCGACGGCCGCATCGAGCTCCACGGCCGGGAGTCGACCACCATCAACACCGGGGGCGAGAAGGTGCACGCCGAGGAGGTCGAGCAGGCGCTCAAGCACCATCCCAGCGTCTACGACGCCTTGGTCGTCGGTCGCCCGAGCGAGCGGTGGGGCACCGAGATCGTGGCGGTCGTCGCCGTCACCGACGGCTTCGACGAGGACGCCGTCCGGGCCGCCGCCGCCGAGCACCTCGCCCGGTACAAGCTCCCCAAGGCCTTCGTCGTGGTCGACGCCGTCCAGCGCAGCGCGAGCGGCAAGCCCGACTACGCCTGGGCCCGAGCGCTCGCCACCGACGCGTCCCGGAGCTGACGTGCGGCGGGCCCTCGCGCTCGGGCGCGTCGTCTACCTCCGCAAGCCCGACGCTTCCGACGCCGACGAGTTCATCGCCGCGGTCCGCACGCACCGCTCGCACCTCGAGCCCTACGTCCACCCGGCCGACGACGCGTCCGCGTTCGAGCGGTGGCTCACCCGGGGCACGCGCCAGGAGACCGAGCAGTTCCTCGTGTGCCGTCGCGACGACGACGCCATCGCCGGGTTCGTGAACCTGAACGAGATCCAGCGCGGCGGCCTCCAGCAGGCGGCCGCCGGCTGGGCCGGCTTCCCGCCGCACCTCGGACAGGGCCGTCTCACCGAGGGTCTCCACCTCGTGCTCGAGGTCGCGTTCACGCAACTGCGGCTCCACCGGGTCGAGGCCAACATCCAGCCCGGCAACGAACGGTCGCGGGCCATGGCCGTCCGTGCCGGGTTCCGGATGGAAGGCTTCTCGCCCCGTTACCTCCGGGTCGGCGGCCGCTGGCGCGACCACGAGCGGTGGGCGATCCTCGAGGACGAGTGGCGGGCGGCGGCGCCTCGCCGCTGAACTCCGGCTTGGCGGTCGGGGGCACCGGTCGGGGACACTGGTCCCGCCTCCCGGGGCCCACCACGATGCCGACCGACACCCGCACCCGCGCCCTCCCGCTCGAGCATCCGCTCGACCTGCGGCTCACGCTCGGGCCGCTGCGCGTCGGACGGGGCGACCCGACGATGCTCCTCCGCTACGACGAGTGCGTCCGGGCGAGCCGAACGCCCCACGGCCCGGCCACGGTGCACCTGCGCGTCGACCGCAACCGGCTCGAGGCCGAGGCGTGGGGGCCGGGGGCCGACTGGGCGCTCGACCAGTTGCCGCTGCTCGTGGGCGAACAGGACGACGTCTCGACGTTCGCACCCGCGCACGCGCTCGTCGCCGACCTCCACCGCCGCACGCCCGGTCTCCGGCTCGGCGCCACCCACCGGGTCCTCGAGTCGCTCATCGTCGCCGTGTGCGGCCAGCAGGTCAGCCGGTACGAGGCCAAGCGGGCGCACCACCAGCTCCTGCACGCCTACGGCGAGGCGGCACCCGGCCCGTTCGACCTCGGCCTCGTCGTCCCGCCGCTGCCCGCCACGCTCGCCAGTGTCAGCCACCACGACCTGCACCCCATCGGTCTCGAACGGGCCAAGGCCGACGTGCTGCGCCGCGCCGCGGCCCGGGCGGCGACCATCGAGGCGCTGGTCGACGTGCCCACCGACGAGGCGGAGCGCCGCCTCCGTTCGCTCGCCGGCGTCGGCGTGTGGACCGCGGCCGTCGTCCGCCAGCTCGCCCTCGGCGATCCCGACGCGGTCCCGGTGGGCGACCCGGGCCTCAAGCACGCCATCGCCTTCGCGTTCCTCGGCGAGCGGCGTGGGACCGACGCGCAGATGCTCGAGCTGCTCGAACCGTTCCGGGGCCACCGCGCCCGGGTCCTACGCCTCGTCAAGGCCGCCGGCCTTCGGCCCCCGGGACCGGCCTGACACGGCCCACACCCCTGTGGACAACCGGCCGCCCGGATGCACAGGGTTGTCCCTCTTCAACCTCACAGGACGACCGTCGTACCGTCCGGACATGACGATGTTCGAGGTGATCCTCCGCAACGACCGGACCGAGCTGGTCGACGCCGACGCCTACCAGCAGGAGGGGCCGATGACGACGTTCTTCGCGCACGCCGACGGGCGTCAGGTCATCGACTGCTGGTCGGCGCGCATCGCCAGCGTGCGCACCGCCGACATCCTGGTCGTGCGCCGGACCCCTGACGTCCGGAACCCGGATCCGGTCTCGTTGGATCAGGGGTCGAGCCGGACGAGGGTCCCGTGCTCGAACACGTCGGGGCGGTCGGGCACGACGACCGTGCCGGGCCCGCGGACGCCCTGGAGCGCGGCGAGCACGCCGTCGCAGTAACCCTCGTAGGTGCGGTAGCCCGCGTTCAGGACGAGCCAGATCGCGCCGTCACCGGCGGCGTCGAGCAGCCGTTCGGCGGTCTCGGCCGGGACCGCGGCCTGGTTGCGGTCGGCGTAGTCGACCCAGTCGATCCGGTCGGGTCGCTCGAGCGCGGGCAACCCGACGACGGTGACGTCGGCCGAGAGCGACCGCAGCGTCGCCGGGCCGAGCTGGTCGGGGCACACGGCGACGACGTCGTCGGGCGATGCGCCCGCGTCGATCGCCGAGGCCAGCTCGGCGCCCTGAGTCCGGTCCTCGGTGCCGTTGATCGCGACCGGGACGGCGGCCAGCCCGACCAGCGCGACGGCGGCGGCGCGCCGGGTCCAGGGCCCGGGCAGGCGAGCGAGGCCGACGCCGGCGGCGATGACGAGCATCGGCAGGAACGCGGCGGCGTAGCGGGCGACGAAGACCGACGACGTCACGAGGCCGATGCCGACGCCCAGGACGAACGTGCCCGCGGCGACGAGGACCTCGGGCCGCACCCCACCCACCGTCCGCAGGTCGACCCGTAGCTCCTCGGCGCCGGTGGGGTGGGCGAGCAGTCCGACGGCGGCGAGCAGCACGACGACGACGCCCACGAGCAGACCCTCGTCGACACCCACGCCGCCGATGCCCCGCAGCAACTCGACGAACGCGACCGTCGGCCGGGTGGCGGTCGCCCACGGCGTGCCGGTGTGGCCGGCCTGGTACAGGAAGACGCCGAGCCAGGGGACGAAACCGACGGCGCCGACCGCGAGCGCCGAGCCGACGCGCACCGCGGCGCGCCGGTCGAGGTGTCCCCGCAGCACCGCGCCGGCGAGGATGCCGACGGCCGCCATGCCGAGGTACAGCGTCCAGTAGTGCGTGAGGAGCGCAGCCGCGGTCAGCGCGGCGAGACCCGCCCACCGCAGCCGGCTCGGCCGGCGGAGCAGGTCGTCGGCGAGCAGCCAGGCGGCGAGCACGAGCAGGAACTCCAGCGCGTACATCCGGGCCTCGGTCGCGTAGCGCAACCCCCAGGGCAGGACCGCCGTCACGAGCAGCACGCCGAGGCCGCCCGCCGGACCCGCACGGCGCCGGCCGGCGACGTAGGCGAGCGGGAGTGCCGCGACCGACAGGAGACCCGACAGGGCCCGGATCGCGGTGTCGGACGTGCCGACGACGTCCATCCAGACGTGGAGCAGGGCGTAGTAGAGCGGGGGGTGCCCGTCCTGGCGCAGGGCGTCGGGCAGATCGCCGAGCGGCAGCGACGCGATGTTCACGCTGAGGGCCTCGTCGAGCCACAGCGGCGACGCCGCGACGAAGCGGGCGACGACGAGGGCGGCGACGACCACCCCGACGGCGATCGCATCGGTCGGGGCCGCGTGGACGGGGGACGACGGCGGCGCGGCGCCGGGGATGTTCGGTCGGGCCCGGTCCACCGACGTACGCTACCGAGCGGCCGCGTCCGTGACCGCACGGGCTGCTCATCGCCGAAGGAGCCGCACGCAGTCGCCCATGTCCGAGACCGCACCGACGCACCCCACCACCGAGCCACCGCGGATCCCGAACGACGTCGTCGTCATCGGCGCGGGTCCGGCCGGACTCACCGCCGCCTACCGCCTGGGCAAGGACGGCGGGACCGCCACCGTCCTCGAGGCCACCGACGCCGTCGGCGGCATCAGCCAGACCGTCGAACGTGACGGCTGGCGGTTCGACATCGGCGGGCACCGCTTCTTCACCAAGGTCGAGAGCGTCGAGGCGCTCTGGCACGAGATCCTTCCCCAGGGCGAGTTCCTCCTCCGCCCGCGGATGAGCCGCATCTTCTACGACGGCAAGTTCTTCGACTACCCGTTGCGCATCGGCAACGTCCTGCGCAACCTGGGTCTCGTCGAGTCGGCGCTGTGCGTCCTGTCGTACCTGTGGGTGCGCATCCGGCCGCCGAAGGACCAGTCGAACTTCGAGAACTGGGTCGCGGCCCGCTTCGGGTGGCGCCTCTACCGCATGTTCTTCAAGACCTACACCGAGAAGGTGTGGGGCATCGACGCCGACGAGATCCAGGCCGACTGGGCCGCTCAGCGGATCAAGAACCTGTCGTTCCTCAACGCGGCGATGAACGCCATCCTGCCGAAGCGCAACCAGAAGGACATCACGTCGCTGATCGAGGAGTTCGAGTACCCGCGCCTCGGCCCCGGGATGATGTGGGAGCGCTGCCGCGACCTCGTCGTCGACCAGGGCTCCAAGGTCTTCATGGACAGCCCGGTCGTGCGCATCGAGCGTGACGCGTCGGGTGCCACCGCCGTCGTCACCGACCAGGACGGCCTCGAGACCTCGTACCCCGCCGAGCACGTGATCTCGTCGATGCCGTTCCCGGCGCTCGCCCGCGTCTGCGACCCGCCCGCCCCCGCCGAGGTCATCGCCGCGGCCGACGGCCTGTCGCACCGCGACCACCTGAGCGTGGCGCTCGTCGTGCCCGAGGAGAAGGGCTTCCCCGACAACTGGATCTACGTGCACGACCCGGGCGTGCGGCTCGGTCGCATCCAGAACTACGGCTCGTGGTCGCCGCACATGGTCAAGGAGGGGCGGACCTGCCTCGGCCTCGAGTACTTCGTCTTCGAGGGCGACGACCTGTGGACCATGGCCGACGACGACCTCGTCGCACTCGGCATCCGCGAGCTGGCCGAGCTCGGGCTCGTCGAGCCCGAGGTGGTCGAGGCCGGCTACGTGGTGCGCATGCCCAAGGCGTACCCGACCTACGACGCCGGCTATGCCGAGCGGGTCGAGGTCATCCGGCGCTGGATCGAGGCCGAGCTCCCCAACGTGCACCCGATCGGCCGGAACGGCATGCACCGGTACAACAACCAGGACCACTCGATGGTGACGGCGGTCCTCACCGTCGAGAACATCCTCGGCGCCGATCACGACATCTGGTCGGTCAACGTCGAGGAGGACTACCACGAGGAGGTCCGGCGCGAGCCCCGGGCCGGCACGAGCACGGGCCGAGACGCGCCCGTCCTGCCGCGCAAGCCCACCGGACCCACCTCGGCCTGACGACCAGGGTCCGCGGTCCACCATGGGCGCGCTCGGCACCACGTCGGACCGGCCGCTCGTCGCCGCCCGGTCGGGGGATCGTCCCCGGACCCGGCGCGGCCCGACGTCGTTCGCGTACCGCGCCGCCCTCGACGGCATCCGCGGCCTGGCGGTCGCCGCCGTCCTCGTCTTCCACGCCGGCCACGACGTCGCCCGCGGCGGCTATCTCGGCGTCTCCGCGTTCTTCACGCTCTCCGGCTTCCTCATCACGACGCTGCTGCTGACCGAGACGAGCCGGACGGCGACCGTCGACCTGCGGGCGTTCTGGGTCCGGCGGTTCCGGCGGCTCCTGCCCGCCTCGCTGCTCGGCATCGCGCTCGCCACCGCGTACACGGTCGCCGTCGGCGACGGCGCCGCGTTCGACCGCTTCCGCGTTGACGCCCTGGCCGCGCTGGCCTACGTCGCCAACTGGCGCTTCGTCCTGTCCGACCTGAGCTACGCCGAGCTCTTCGCGGGCGAGTCGCCCCTCCAGCACCTCTGGAGCCTCGCCATCGAGGAGCAGTTCTACCTGGTGCTCCCGTTGGTGGTGGCCTGGGTCAGCCGTGGGCGCCCGATCGCCGGCCGCCTCGCCCGCCTCGCCACGACCGGCGTCGTGCTCTCGGTCGCGACGAGCATCCTGCTCCGGGGCGACGATCGCCTCTACTACGGCACCGACACCCGCGCCGCCGAACTGCTCGTCGGCGTCCTGCTGGCGGCCTGGTACCACGACGGTCGCCTCGACGCCGTCCCCGACCGCGTCCGCACCGGGCTCGGCGCCGCGTCCGGGGCGCTGCTGCTCGTGTCGTGGTCGGTCGTCGACCAGGGCAGCGACTGGCTCCATCCGTGGGGCCTGCTCGCCCACGCCGTGCTCACCGCGGTCGTCGTGTGGGCGGCGACGGCACCCGGGCCGGTCGCCGCCGCGCTGGCGGCCCGACCCCTCGTCGCGCTCGGCGTCATCTCGTACGGCGTCTACGTCTTCCACTGGCCACTGTTCCTGTGGCTGTCGCCCGAGCGCACCGGCCTCGACGGCCTCGCCCTCG
>JBHIXO010000078.1:0-13846 GCA_041984725.1 Acidimicrobiales bacterium
GCCAATGGTGTCGTATCGCTGCGCCCGAGTGCGGCGGACAACCCGAACACCGCGTTTGGCTCGGCCAACCTGGGCAAGTGGGTCTGGTTGTTCGTCCGCAAGCATGCAGCCGCGACCACCGAGACGGTGAAGTCGCCGGTGCCGTAGGTCGCGGCGCCGAGGCCGGCGATGTTCTTCGTCACGGTGAACGAGCCCACGCCGTAGGTGTTGGTGAACGCGACCGCGTTGGTGGCGGCGCTCTCGTCGTTCGGGGTGAGCGTGACCGTGGTCGAGGTGCCGGTGGTCGCCGACCCGGTGCCCGCGGCGGTCGTCACCGTGTACTGGGTCGTGGTGGCGTTGCGGCTGTTGGTCTCGGTGACGATGCAGACGGCGCCGGCCGGGAGCACCGGATCCGAGGTCGCCGGCCGCGGGAACGTCACCGAGTTGCCGGATGCGATGGTCAGGTTGCTGACCGAGAAGATCACCGGGTTGGTGACCCCGTTGTCGAACCGGCACGAGACCGAGAACACCGGCGAGGTGTAGACGATGGGGTCGTCGTTGTGGTTGACGGCGCCGTTCGTCTCGACGGTCTTGCTCAGCGTGAGTCCGGCCGCCTGGTAGTCGTTGGTCACCGTCGCGCGCTCGATGGACGGACGGCTCGCGTACACCGGGTGCGGGTCGTACACGGTGCGGCTCCCGGCGGAGGTGGCCGCCTGGGCGATGATCGACGCGCCGCTCGGGCTGTAGGTCACGTCGGTGCGGCCGTAGTCGTCGGCCTCGGTCACCGCGCAGTCGGCGTAGAGCGGGATGCCCTGCACCAGCGTGGTCACGCCCGGCGTGAGGGTGAGCGTGCTGCGGTCGGCGCCGGAGCTGTTCAGCAGGTCGATCGCCTGCGGCTCGCCGTCCACGTCGACGGTGCAGGCCAGGGTGACCTGCACGGTCGACGGCGCGTACGACGCGGCCGCGCCCGTGTTCTCCTTGCGCAGCTCCAGCTCGCCGACGGCGAGCGCGACGCCCACCTTGCGCGGCTCGGTGACGAGGCGGTACGCGAGGTCGAGAGCGGCGGTGTCCTCGTAGATGCGGCCGGTGGCGGCGGCGGCGATCGAGTTGTAGGCGATCGAGTCGAGTCCGAGGTTGCTGGTGGTGTTCACCAGCTCGGGCACGAGCGCGGTCGTCGTGCGGTAGATCACCGATGCCTGGCCGCCCGGGGGCAGCAGGTTGGTGAGCCCGTCGCTGTCGTCCATCAGGATGACGAACTTCAGCGCGACGACCGTCTCCCACACCTCGGGGTCGTTCGGCAGCACCGACCACACCCGGTTGGGCAGGTCGTCGTCGGCTCCGGTGTCGGTGAGGCACGACTGGTACGAGGACTGCATGGGCGGGTCGCTCGTCGGCGTCATCCCCATCGTGTCCTGGATGTCGGCGCCGTTGCAGCGGGCCGTCGCGACCCCCGTCTGGTCGGTGTAGTACACCGTCAGGGTCGCGCCGGCGGGCAGGCCGGGGGCGGTCGGGTAGCTGGAGAGCTGCGCCGTCCACTGCGACCCGCGCGGCGTGGAGATGGTCACGCCGGTGTCACCCGGGCGCGGCAGCACGTCGATGGCGACGATCTGGCGCACGCTGACGTTTCCGCTGTTGGTGAAGCTCGACGCCCACTGCTCGGTGGCGCCCGGCCGGGTGATCGGCACGCACGGGTAGCGGTAGTAGTCGCCGCCGTCGACGGTGATCGACGTGTTCGGCACCGAGCAGTCGAGGGTGCTCGACGACGACACGTTGACCACGCCGAGGTCGTCGTAGGGCGCGCTGGTGTCGGGGTCGTCGATCAGGTCGCCCGACGCGTCGAGCGGGCCCGCCTCGATGCCCTTGACGCCCTTCGCCACGGTGAGCGGCGCGCTCGGGAGCGGCGACACGGTGGTCGAGGTCGAGCACGACTCGGTCTCGGTGAACGGCGGGGTGCCCGAGCCGAGGCTGCCCGACGTGACCTCGCTGTTGTCGATGTAGTGGCGGCCGCAGCTGTCGAACTCCTGGTCGGAGACGACGGTCGCGGTCGTGGTCACCGGGGTGCCGGCTTCCAGCTGCTCGCGGAACTGCATCGGCGCCGCGATGCTCAGGGTGTATCCGACCGGCAGGCTGCCGCTCAGCGTGAAGGTGAGCCGCGGCTGATACACGCCCGAGCCGGGCGAGGTCTCGACGGTGTCGAGCACCACGCCGACGGTCGGCGTCGGCTGCAGCACGTTCGACGCGTTGCGCAGCTCGAAGGTGAACAGCTCGGCGGCGTCCGCGGCGACGTTCGGGTCGTAGGGCGCGTCGGTGTCGGGGTCGTCGGGGAACACCAGGTACGGGTCGCCGAGGCCGTCGACCGGCAGCAGGTCGGTGATGACCACGCCGGTGAGCGGCTTGTCGCCGGCGCCGCCGAAGTTGTAGGCGGTGATCCGGTAGTCGATGGTGTCGCCGAGCGCGATCTCGCCGGTCGGCGAGGTGCGGATCTCGACCTTCGCCGGCAGGTGCTGGTAGCGCAGCTGCTTGGTGTCGGAGTCGCTGGCCGTCCACAGGGCGGGCGACTCGGGCGTCTCCCGCGCGTTGACCGTCACGTCGAGGTCGTCGGTGAACGTCGCCCGCTCAGTCTCGCCCGGCGCGATGCCGGGGTCGTGGATGTAGAGGGTCGACGGCACCGGACCGCCGGTGAGCAGGTCGTCCCGCCGCGAGACGGTGAAGGTGACCGTCTGCTGCGGGTTGTACGGGCGCTCCCACGCGGAGTAGTCGGCGCGGGTGTAGGTGAAGCGCAGGCCGCGCACGTCGGCCGCGCTCACCCCCGCCGGCAGGGCGAGCGTGGTGCTCGGGGTGCCGAGCACCCAGCTGCCGCCGGTC
The DNA here is from genome assembly GCA_041984725.1 of Acidimicrobiales bacterium. Lineage (GTDB taxonomy): Bacteria > Actinomycetota > Acidimicrobiia > Acidimicrobiales > Salinilacustritrichaceae > Salinilacustrithrix. The sequence goes on from JBHIXO010000078.1 coordinate 2,845, forward strand.
TCGGTGATGTCCTCGCCGTCGACGCCGTAGGTGACCCCGACGAGGGCGTCGACCTGCACCCGGTTGAGCGGGTTGGCGAACGAGTGCGACGAGAAGCCGGTGAACACGTACGCGTTCCAGAAGGTGGCCGCGTCGTCCTCGAGGATCATCTCGGTGTAGCGCACGTTGCCGCCGGGCTGGCCGCGCAGCGACACGGTCGCCGTGGTCGACGAGCCGGCGTACTGGATGGCGGGCACGCTCGAGGTGGCGGAGGTGCCGGCGGTGATCAGCTTCGTGGCGGTGACGCCGGTGACCGGCGCCTCGATGGTGATGCTCGCATCCGCCTGGTCCGAGACGATGCTGACCTCGCCGGGCGCCGGGGCGTCCTCGGGGTCGCCGGCCCACAGGCCGCCCTCGTCGCTCACCTGGGCGAGCACGCTGTTGGCAACCGGGCTGTGCGCGGTGCCGACGCGGGTGCCCGAGTCGCTGCGCAGGAACTCGCGGAGTCGGGCGTCGAGCACGACGACGGTCTGCGCGCCGGCCGCGATGCGCCCGGTGTGCGACACCTCGATGGAGGTCGCGTCGGCGAGCTCGGTGGTGGTGAGGGCGAGCGCCTCGGAGAGGGTGAACGGGTCGGGGTAGGACGACGCCGGGCCGAGCGTGACGGTGGTCGTCTCGGCGCCCGCGGGCACGGAGATCGACACGATGTCGACCAGGTCGACCACGTCGAACGGGTCGGGCACGGTGCCGGCGCCGTCGATGCCGGGCTCGAGCAGCGAGAGTTCGTCGACGGGCACGACGGTCGCGTTGGTGGCGCTCAGCGTCATCCGGCTCTGCGGGAACAGCTCGGCCGGGGTGCCGACCTCGGGCACGCCGAGCGGCCCGCCGGTCCACGCCTTGCCGGCGGTGACGTTGAGCGGGCGGTCGACGAGCTGGATGGTGTCGTCGGCGACGTCGGAGGCGAGCACGGTCTCCGACTCGTCGCGGCCCTCGACGAGCGCGCTGTTGCTGACCACGCCGGCCTCGCCGGTGTTGTAGATCACGCCGCGGCTGCTGCCGAGCACCGGGCTCGCGTCGGAGCGGCGCTCGTCGCGCAGCTGGAACACCAGCTCGATGTCGCGGTCGCGCGCGGTGGAGGCCGCGACGCCGGAGCCGACCGGCGGCGCGTACGGGTCGGAGGCGCTGATCCGCGACGCGCGGGTCGGGCTCTCCTCGAAGACGAGGCGCACGCCGATGGCCTGCTCGCGCTCGGTCTCGCTCAGCGTGTACCCGGGGAACGCCCCGTCGCACGCCGATCCCGCGCACGGGTCGGTCGCGGTGGCGACCCAGCCGGATCCGGGGATGTAGAGCTCGACGGCGGTCACCCGGTCGTAGCGCAGCAGCGCGTCGTCGCCGGAGGTGATCGGCTCGATCGCGACCAGGTCGAAGGCGTCGTACACGGTGTCGGCGACGTCGAAGCCGCCGGCATCCGGGTCGGACGCGGTGTCGGAGACGACCACCGAGTCGTAGCCGAGCCCGCCGGTGCCCCACGAGATCGTGACGCCCGCGGTGTCGCCGGAGCGCGCGTTGACGAGCTCGTCGTCCCACGCCTTGTCGACGAGCGGCAGGCTGCCCGGACCGCCGCCGGAGCCGCCCGAGCCGCCGCCGACGGGCGTCATCGTGAACGTCACCGGGTCGGTGTCGGAGAAGGTCGGCGGCGTGGCGCCGTCGTTCTGCACGGTCGCCTCGGCGACGTTGACGATCGGGTAGTCCTCGCTCGCCTCGCCGTCGATGCCGGCGGCGAGCAGCGCGACGCGCATGTTGATCTGCACGGTGAAGCCCGGCGGCAGCTCGTCCTGGCCGACCGGTGCGTAGCTGAACCGGATGCCGCCCAGCGCCGGACGCTCGCCGGAGCTGAGCACGTGGCTGAACAGGGTCGGCCCGGTGGTGACGGCGCCGAGCTGCGTCCAGGTGGGCTCCCCGCTCACGTCGAGATACTCCACGGTGAGCGCCGAGCCGGCGGGGACGTCGGTGGCCGAGATGCGGTCGAGCGCGAACGACTCCCAGAAGTCGGCGCCGGCGTCGACCGGGTCGGTGATGACGAGGCTCGACGCGCCGATCGTCGACCCGCCCGAGTCGCCGGGCGTGGTCGGGCGCGGCGAGACGCCGCCCACCAGGGTCAGCACGGTGGTGGCGCCCTCGACCGCGTACAGGTCGTCGGGGCGGGCGGTCTTGGTGATGAACGACTCGACGCGCGCGGAGCGGCGGGTGAGGTCGTCGGACGCGGTCGTCGACGCCGACCGCGGGTCGGGTCCGGTCGTGACGACGTCGACCGAGATGGTGTCGGTCGAGGTGACGTCGCTGGATGCGGCATCCGCCACCGCGTCGAAGGCGACGACCGCGTACTGGCCCGGCTCCATCACGCCGTGGAATGCGATGCGGATGGCGCGCACGACGCCCGCGGCCGGGTCGGGCATCGCGGCCCCGGCCGCGATCGTCGTGGCCGCCGAGAAGTCGGCGTCGCCGTCGTAGAAGAAGGCCACGTCGGCCGAGCTCGCGCCGATCGGCCACTGCAGGTCGCCGTCGACCCAGCCGTCGAAGGTCAGGCCCTGGTCGACGAGGTCGGGCTGGCCGGTGGCCGGCTCGGTGATGACCAGGTCGGCCGCGTCGAAGTCGCCGCCCACCTCACCGCGCAGCGTGACCGTTGTGGTCTGCCCGCCGACGAGGCTGTCGGGGCTGAAGGTCTTGGTCGCCAGCGCCGCGACCGACACCTCGTCGAGGCGCACGGTGGCGGAATCGCTCACCGGGCTGCTGGTGGCCGAGTCGAGGCGCACCCACGACGACGCCGTGTTGGTGACGGTGGCCGAACCCGAGATGCCGGCGACGTTGTCGCGGGCCTCGGTGCCGAGCAGGATGACGCCGGTCGCGTCCTCGGCGACGGAGCCGCTGCTGCTGGTGAAGGTGAAGCGCAGGCCCTCGATCTCGTCGCCGACGCCGGGCGTCGGGATGACCGGCGAGGCGGACGGCGACCCGGTCTGCCAGGTGGAGCCGTCGTACCAGTCCACCTGCAGGCGGTCGGCGCCGGACGGCCAGGTCTCCACCTCGAGGTCGGTCGGCTCGAGGTAGTGGAACGGCGAGACGCCGACGGTCACCGGGTCCTGCACGACGAGCGCGTCGACGTCGGAGTTCGAGGTGTTGGCGACCTCGAAGGTGTACTCGACCGGCTCGCCGGGGACCGCATCCGCGACGGTCGGGTCGACCGTCTTGTCGAGGTCCGACGCCAGCACGGTCGGCACCTCGAGCAGCACGCTCGCGGTGTCGGAGGTGTTGCTCGGCGTGTAGGCGAGGGTGGCGAACGCCTCGTTGACGACGGTCTGCCCGTCGTACGACGCGGACACGTCGGCGGGCACGCGGCCGGTGGCGATGAACTCGACGCTGTAGCCGTCGGGGAGCCCCTGCTCGCCGCCGCCGAGGTCGTTGGTGAAGGTCAGGGTGAACGAGTCGTCGGTCGTCTCGAAGTCGCCCTCGGCGCTACTGCTCGACATCGACACGTTCTCGAGCACGAACGGATCGGGCAGCTCGTCGGTGACCTGCAGGTCGACGCAGCCGGCCACATCCGAGGAGCAGTTGATGCTGAACGTGAAGGTGACCGTCTCGCCGGGGCCGACCGCGGTCGGCGGTGCGGGCGAGGCCGACTTGACGAAGCTGACGTACGCCGGGTCGGGGTCGGCGGCGACCGCCGGAGCGGTCGGAACGAGCACCGCTCCGCCGACGAGCGCGATGAGCGCCGACGCGAGTGCAGCGCGGAAGCCGGCAGCGCGCAGTGCGCGCGGACGTGACGACATGACGGAATCCCCCAGACTTCGTGCGATTCCGAGCGTGACCGTCCCTGTCAGTGCGGCTCGGGTGACCGCACCTCCGACGTTAGGGAGACATGAGAGGGGTGTCACCGCCCAGTGGGGGTGCGACCCGGTGGGGGGACAAACGTGTCCCCCGAGCGGCGGACACCTGTCCCCCGGTGCCGGTGGGCGGTGCGGATGCGGGCGGGAGGGATCCGGAGAGCGGTCTCGGGGACCGCGTCGGGGTGCCGGTCAGCCGAGCACGCCGACCGACGCGAGGGCCGCGCGCAGCAGGGTGCCGCGTCCGCCCTCCATCTCGGAGTGCACCGCGTTCGACGACGCCTCGGCGGGCGACATCCAGGTGAGCTCGAGGGCGTCCTGCCGCGGCTCGCAGGTTCCGGTCACCGGCACGACGTAGGCGAGCGACACGGCGTGCTGCCGGTCATCGGTGTAGGGGCTGAGACCGGGGATCGGGAAGTATTCGGCCACCTGGAACGGGATCGGGCTGGCCGGCAGCTGCGGGAAGGCGAGCGGCCCCAGGTCCTTCTCCAGGTGCCGGTAGAGCGCGTCGCGCAGGGTCTCGCCGAACATGACCCGCCCGCTGACGACCGTGCGCGAGATTGCGCCCGCAGCGTTCGCCCGCAGCAGCAGCCCGACGTCGGTGACCACGCCCATCCCGTCGACCCGCACCGGGATCGCCTCGACGTAGAGCACCGGGATGCGCCGGCGCACCTCGGCCAGCTCGTCGTCGGAGAGCCAGGACGAGTTCGGGTCGGGGGTTCCGACGGAGGCCATGCTCCATTCTGACCGCATCCGCGCGGGCTCGGTGCGCGGCGTGCCGGATCGCGTGCCGACCCGCCGCGCCCGGCGGACGGGCGGCGCGGCGGATAGCGTGGCGGCATGCCGTTCGATCCCGACGCCGTCATGTGGAGCTCCGCCGAGGCGGAGCGGGCGGGCAAGCCCCTGCTGGTGCTGCTGCACGGCTACGGCTCGCACGAGGGTGACCTGTTCGGGCTGTCGCCCTACCTGCCGCTCGAGTTCGCGGTCGCCTCGGTGCGCGCGCCCGAGCAGGGGCCGATGGGCGGGTTCCAGTGGTACCCGATCCCGGTGGAGGCGGATGGCACGGCCCGGCTCGACGGGGCGACCGACGAGTTCGCGGCGTGGCTGCGCGACGCGCGCGGCGACGCGCCGAGCGTGGGGCTGCTCGGGTTCTCGCAGGGCGGCTCGATCTCGATCCAGACGCTGCGCCGCCATCCCGGCCTCGCCGACTACGCCGTCGTGCTGTCGGGGCTGATGGGTCCGGATGCCGACCCCGGCGACGACGCGCTCGCGGCATCCCGGCCACCGGTGTTCTGGGGGCGCGGAACCGCGGACGTCGTGATCGACGACGCCCGGGTGGCGCGGCTCGCCGGCTGGCTGCCGGGGCACACCGACCTCACGGAGCGCGTGTACGAGGGGCTCGGCCACTCGGTGTCGGAGGCGGAGCTGGCCGACGTGGTCGACTTCCTGCGCGCGCGTCTGGCCTGACCGCGTTCGGCCTCACGCCGACCCCGCACGGCGGCTCGGCGAGGGCCCGCGGGCGAGCGCTCAGGACGGCATGAACAGCGTGCCGCGCACGACGCTGCCCCACGCCGTGCGCACCGCGACGACCGCCCAGGCGAGCGCGAGGGCGACGAAATAGGCGACCGCCATCCCGTCGACGAGCACCGAGCCGGTCACCTCGCCGACCGCCGCGGCGCCGGTGCAGGTGACGCCGATCGGGAAGGTGAACGACCACCAGCCGAGGCCGAACGGCATCCCGGCGCGCAGCGCCCGCACGGTCATCACCGTCGCCAGCAGGGTCCACAGCGCGGCGGCGCCGAGCAGCGGCAGTCCGAGCGCCGCGCCGACACCCCAGAGCACCGAGCCGAGCAGCGGGTCGACGTCGAGGCCGGCGACGACGCCCGGGGCGACCAGCCCGAGGGTGCCGACGGCGGTGGCCGACTGGCCCAGCGGGCCGAGCACGATCCAGAGCGTCGGCGCGAGGCCGACCGGTCCGGCGTCGTGGTGCACGAGCCGGAACCAGATGAGCATCGTGGTGAGCGCCGCCGCGATCAGACTCATGCCGAGCAGCGCATACGACCCGAACAGCATCGTCGCCTGCGCCTGACCGGCCGGGAGCTGCGGGATGAGCAGGTAGGCCGACGACGCCGAGACGAACGGCGGCACGACCGAGAGCAGCCACGACCCGTTCGCCTGATCGGGGGCGACGTCGCTGCGCAGCACGGTGGCGACCGGAACGCCGACGGCGACCGCGACGCCGAGCGCCGTGCCGATGCACCAGACCACCAGGTGCACCGGGAACGCGACCTCGAGCCCGACCAGGTCCCGGCCCACCAGGTCGGCCCCCGCCCCGACGACGAGGATCGCCATCGGGATGGTGCCGAGGAAGTGGGCGGTCACCGGGCTGCGCAGGTGCCGGCGCCAGACCTGCGGGTGGACGATCGCCTGCGCGACGCTGAGCACGATCAGACCGACCAGCAGCACCGCGGAGAGCGCCCACATGGTGACCGCGACGGGGCGCAGCGGGTTGGCGAGCCCGGGCACGACGGCGGCCGCGATCGCGACGATGCCGGTGCCCATCACCGACGCGTACCAGGTGGGCGTCAGGTTGAGCAGCAGGTCGCGCGGCGACTCGATGTCGCGCAGCAGCAGGCGGCGACGGATGGCGGGGGCGGGTCCGTCGGGCTCGGTCACCGGTTCAGTATCCCGCGGCGGCGCGGGGGCGCGGAGGTGGCTCCGACCGGGCCGTCGCGGGCTCTCTCGGCGCGGTGTCGGCATCCGCGGGGATGATGGTGCGATGGATGCCGCCCTCGAGCGCTTCTCCGCCGCGACGGCGGAGTGGTTCGCGGGCGCGTTCCCGGCGCCCACCCCGGCGCAGGCCGGCGCGTGGGAGGCGATCTCGACGGGGCGCCACGCGCTCGTCGTCGCGCCGACCGGGTCCGGCAAGACGCTCAGCGCCTTCCTCTGGTCGCTCGACCGGCTCGTGACGCGCGAGGCGGCTCCCGCGAGCGCGAAGGCCCGCACGAGGGTGCTCTACATCTCCCCGCTCAAGGCGCTCGGCGTCGACGTGGAGCGCAACCTGCGGTCGCCCCTGGTCGGCATCACGCAGACGGCGAAGCGGCTCGGCGTCGACACCCCGGGCGTCACGGTGGGGGTGCGGTCGGGCGACACGAGTTCGGCGGACCGTCGGCTGCTCCAGCGCGAGCCCCCGGACATCCTCATCACGACGCCGGAGTCGCTGTACCTGATGCTGACGTCGAGCGCCCGCGCGACCCTGACGGGCGTCGAGACGGTGATCGTCGACGAGATCCACGCGGTCGCCGCGACGAAGCGCGGCGCGCACCTGGCGGTGTCGCTCGAACGCCTCGACGCGCTGCTCGAGCGGCCGGCGCAGCGCATCGGCCTGTCGGCGACGGTGCGGCCGATCGAGGAGGTGGCGCGGTTCCTCGGCGGGCAGGCGCCGGTGACGATCGTGCAGCCGCCGGCGGCGAAGACATTCGACCTGAAGGTCGTCGTTCCCGTCGAGGACATGACGGAGCTGGGCGTGCGCTCGACCGACCCGGTGACGCCGGGCCCGGGCGAGCCCGACGAGACGGGGCTGCAGAGCGCCGGGTCGATCTGGCCGCACGTGGATCGGGCCATCGTCGAGCACGTGCTCGCCCACCGCTCGACGATCGTGTTCGCCAACTCTCGGCGGCTCGCGGAGCGGCTGACGGCGGCGATGAACGACATTTACGAAGAGATCGTGACCGGCTCGCCGCCCGAGAAGTTCCCGGCGCAGATGGTGGGCGGGTCGGGGGTGACCTCCGCGGCGAAGATCGGCACGGCGATCGCCGAGGAGCCGCCGGTACTCGCGCGCGCGCACCACGGCTCGGTGAGCAAGGAGCAGCGCGCCCAGATCGAGGACGACCTCAAGTCGGGCCGGCTGCGCTGCGTGGTGGCGACGTCGTCGCTCGAGCTCGGCATCGACATGGGCGCCGTCGACCTCGTCATCCAGGTCGAGACGCCGCCGAGCGTGGCGAGCGGGCTGCAGCGCGTGGGGCGCGCCGGGCACCAGGTGGGCGAGATCTCGCAGGGCGTGTTCTTCCCCAAGCACCGGGCCGACCTGCTCGGCACGACGGTGGTGAGCGAGCGGATGCGGCAAGGGCTCATCGAGGAGATGCGGGTGCCGCAGAACCCGCTCGACGTGCTCGCCCAGCAGACGGTCGCCGCGGTGGCGCTGACCGACGACGACGGGGCGCTCGGCGTCGACGACTGGTACGACACGGTGCGGCGTTCGGCCCCGTTCGCCACCCTGCCGCGGTCGGCGTACGAGGCGACCCTCGACCTGCTCGCCGGCCGCTACCCGAGCGACGAGTTCGCCGAGCTGCGCCCGCGCATCGTGTGGGATCGCGTGGCGGGCGAGATCACCGGACGGCCGGGGGCGCAGCGGCTCGCGGTGACGAGCGGCGGCACGATCCCCGACCGCGGCATGTTCGGCGTCTTCATCATCGGGTCGGAGGACGGCGCCCGCCGGGTCGGCGAACTCGACGAGGAGATGGTCTACGAGTCCCGCGTCGGCGACGTGTTCGCACTCGGCGCCACCTCGTGGCGCATCGAGGAGATCACCTCCGACCGCGTGCTCGTGACCCCCGCGTTCGGGCAGCCGGGCCGCGTGCCGTTCTGGAAGGGCGACGGACTCGGCCGGCCGGCGGAGCTGGGGGCGGCGATCGGCGCCTTCACGCAGGAACTCGCCGCCGCGACGGGCGGCACGGCCGACGTCCGCCGTCGTATCGCGGAGGCCGGTCTCGACGAGTTCGCCACCACCAACCTGCTGCGCTTCGTGGCGGAACAGGTCGAGGCGACCGGGAGCGTGCCGACCGACACGACCCTGCTGGTGGAGCGGTTCCGCGACGAGCTCGGTGACTGGCGGCTCGTGCTGCACTCGCCTTACGGCACGCCCGTGCACGCACCGTGGGCGCTCGCCGTGTCGGCCCGCATCCGGGAGCGGCTCGGGGTCGACGGCTCCGCGATGGCCGGCGACGACGGCATCGTGGTGCGGCTGCCCGAGACGGATGCCGAGCCCCCCGGCGCGGAGCTGTTCCTGTTCGAGCCGGAGGAGCTCGACGAGCTGGTGACGACCGAGGTGGGCGGTTCGGCGCTGTTCGCGTCGCGGTTCCGCGAGAACGCGGCGCGCGCCCTGCTGCTCCCCCGCTACAACCCCGGCCGGCGATCCCCGCTCTGGCAGCAGCGGCAGCGCAGCGCGCAGCTGCTCGAGGTGGCGCGCAAGTACCCGTCGTTCCCGATCATCCTCGAGACGATCCGCGAGGTGCTGCAGGACGCCTACGACCTGCCCGCGCTCGCCGCGATCACCCGCGACATCGCGGGCCGCCGCATCCGGATGGTCGAGGTCGACACCCCGACCCCGTCGCCGTTCGCGCGCTCGCTGCTGTTCGGCTACGTCGCCGCGTTCATGTACGAGGGCGACTCCCCACTGGCGGAGCGGCGGGCGGCGGCCCTGTCGCTCGACCCGGTGCTGCTGGCCGAGCTGCTCGGCCGTGCGGAGCTGCGCGAGCTGCTCGACCCGGAGGTGATCGCAGAGACCGAGGCGGAGCTGCAGCGGCTCGCCCCCGACCGCCGCGCGAAGGACGCCGAGGGGCTGGTCGACCTGCTGCGTCTGCTCGGCCCGCTGTCGACCGACGAGCTGGCCGCCCGCAGCGTCGACGGGGTCGACCCGGCTGCCGCGATGGCGGAGCTGGCGCGCGCGAACCGCGTCATCCCGGCGACCATCGCCGGCGACGCGCGATGGGCGGTGGTCGAGGATGCGGCCCGCCTGCGCGACGCGCTCGGCGTGCCGCTGCCGATCGGGGTGCCCACCGCGTTCCTCGAGCCGGTGGACGACCCGGTCGGCGACCTGGTGCACCGCTACGTGCGCAGCCACGGCCCGTTCCTGGCGCAGGACGCCGCCGCGCGACTCGGCCTGGGCGTGGCCGTGGTGACGGATGTCCTGCGTCGCCTCGCCGCCGACCGCCGCGTCGTGGAGGGCGAGTTCCGACCCGGCACCTCCGGCACCGAGTGGGTGGACGCCGAGGTGCTGCGCCGCCTGCGCCGGCGCTCGCTCGCGGCCCTGCGCGCCGAGGTCGAGCCGGTTCCGCAACTCGCGCTGGGACGGTTCCTGCCCGCCTGGCAGCACGTGGGCACGCCGGGGGTCGGAGGATCCGCCGCGCCCGGGCTGCGCGGGGTCGACGGCCTGGTCACCGCGATCGACCAGCTCGGCGGGGTGGCGCTGCCGGCATCCGCCTGGGAGGGGTTCGTGCTGCCCGCCCGCGTGCGCGACTACCACTCGGGGATGCTCGACGAGCTGACCACCTCGGGCGAGGTGCTGTGGTCGGGGCGGGGCGAGCTGCCCGGCGGCGACGGCTGGCTCGCGCTGCACCTGGCCGACTCGGCGCCGTTCACGCTGGCCGAGCCGGCGCCGCTCAGCGGGTTCGGCGAGCTGCACGGGCGCATCGTCGACGCGCTGGCCGGCGGCGGGGCGTTCTTCTTCCGCCAGCTCGCGGGGGCGATCGCGGCGGCCGGCCCGCTCGCCGCCGCCGCCGACGACGACGCGGCGTCGACCCACGGGATCGACGACACCGACCTGGCACGGGCGCTCTGGGACCTGGTGTGGGCGGGGCTCGTCGGCAACGACACCCTCGCGCCGCTGCGGGCCCGGCTGGGCGCCACGCCGACGCGGCCGCGGGCGACGCCGCGCGGCCGGTCGTACCGCGGGCGTGGCCGCATGTCGACGCGCGCCGTGCAGGCGGGGCCGCCGACCGTCGCCGGACGGTGGAGCCTGCTGCCCGCGCCCGAGCAGAACGCGACCGCCCGGGCCACCGCGCTCGCCGAGCAGCTGCTCGAGCGGCACGGCGTGGTGACCCGCGGGGCGGTGCAGTCGGAGGGGGTGGTCGGGGGGTTCGCGCTCGCCTACAAGGTGCTCGCCGGGCTGGAGGAGACCGGACGCACCCGGCGCGGCTACTTCGTCGAGGGTCTCGGCGCGGCCCAGTTCGCGACGCCCGCGACCGTGGACCGGCTGCGCACCTTCGCGCCGCCGCCGGGCGACGCCCCGCCGGCCGATCCGGTGGCGGTGACGCTCGCGGCGACCGACCCCGCGAACCCCTACGGGGCCGCGCTGCCGTGGCCCG
>JBHIXO010000079.1:0-13701 GCA_041984725.1 Acidimicrobiales bacterium
TCCTCGACCGAGCCCGGCCTGGACGTGCTCGACGCCACCAGCTTCGTGTGCGCCGAGCCGGGGACCTATCCGCTCGGGGGCGTCGCCCGCGTCGCCTTCGCGGTGAAGGGTGACCCGGCGGGCGCCGTGCCCTTCGTCGCCGACTGGACCTGCGACCCCGGGACCGAGAGCCCGGTCACGACCAGCGTCACCACCATCCCCTCCGGCGGGGGCGGGGGCGGGGGCGGCGGCGGCGGGGGAGACGGCGACGGCGACGGCGACGGCGACGGCGACGGTGCGGGTGGTGGCGACGGTGCCGGCGGGTCGGCGGGGGTGCAGCTGCCCGAGCAGGTCGCGGCCATCCTCACCGACCTCGGCGTGCCGGGCGAGCTCTGGGACGACCTCGTCGTCGTCGACGACCCGAGGAACGACGACGAGAACGGCGACACCTCGCTGCCACCCGGCGTCGATCTGGTCGGCACCTACACGCTGCATCTCGACCTCGACGACGAGGAGGCCGGGCGGCTCGGCGACCGGGCGGGCGAGGTCTTCGACTGCGCCGGTGCTGGTGCCGGGTGCGCGCTCGACGCCGCCGACTACCGGGCCGGGCGGTGGGTGCTGTCGTTCGCGCTCTCGGCCCGCACCATTCCGTTGCGCTACGACGGCAGCCGGGAGTACCGGGTGCTCCAGGGCCGAGCCGACGTCGAGGACGAGCCCGAGTCGGCGCGTCGGGCCGGCGCGGGATTCGACCGGATCCTCGTGCTCGATCCCGGCGCCGAGGGACAGGGGCGCCTCACGGGTGAGGACCGCACCGGCGGCACGTTCGAACCCGAGCCCACCGCCGAGCTCGACGCCGACACCGTGATCATCGGGGCCGTGCTCGCCTTCGTCGGTCTGGTCGACGGGGGCGACCCCGGTGGCGCCCTGGAGGAGATGAGCTGGGAGATCATCCAACAGGACATCGAGCGGGAGCGGCGCGAGTCGATCCGGACGTCGCTGCTCGACAGCGCCATCAAGCCGAGCGTCTCGGCCCCGGGTCAGCCCATCTTCAGCACCCAGGCCGAGTAGCGCCGACGCCGCCGGTTCGCACGGGAGTCGTCGGGCTCCTACGTTTGGCGCCATGGCACACCGCATCGCCGTCATCGGAGGCGACTACATCGGTCCCGACGTCGTGGCCGAGGGCCTCAAGGTCGTCCGGGCCGCAGGCGTCGACATCGAGACCACCGACTTCGACCTCGGTGCCCAGCGCTACCTGCGCGACGGCGAGGTCATGTCGGACGAGACGATGGTCGCCCTCCGCGAGCACGACGCCATCTACTTCGGTGCGGTCGGCGGCCGACCGGGCGAGGTGCCCGGTGGGATCATCGAGCGCGGGATCATCCTGCGCATGCGGTTCGAGTTCGACCAGTACATCAACCAGCGCCCCTTCCTCGACCCCGACCACGCCGGTGGTCCCCTCGACTTCGTCGTGATCCGCGAGAACACCGAGGGCATGTACGCGGGCGAGGGCGGCTTCCTGCGCAAGGGCACCGCCCAGGAGATCGCGACGCAGGGGTCGGTCAACACCCGTCACGGCGTCGAGCGCTGCGTCCGCTACGCGTTCGAACTCGCCGACTCGCGTGAGCCGAAGCACCTCACGCTCGTGCACAAGACGAATGTGCTGCAGTTCTCCGGCGACCTCTGGCAGCGGACCTTCGACGAGGTGGCCGCCGAGTACCCCCAGGTCGAGACGAACTACCAGCACATCGACGCGGCGTGCATCCACTTCGTGAACAACCCGCACCAGTACTCGGTGATCGTGACCGACAACATCTTCGGCGACATCCTCACCGACCTGGGCGGCGCGATCGCCGGTGGCATCGGGCTCGCCAGCAGCGCCAACATGAACCCCGACCGCACCGCGCCGTCGATGTTCGAGCCCGTCCACGGCTCAGCCCCCGACATCGCCGGCCAGAACGTCGCCAACCCGACGGCCGCGGTCCTGTCCGCGGCGATGATGCTCGACTTCCTCGGCGAATCCGACGCCGCCGCCCGCATCCGCGACGCCTGCGTCGACGTGCCGTCCGGCTCGACGACCGAGGTCGGCGACGTCATCGCGGCCCGGGTCGCCGGCTGACCCCACGGCGCTCCGACCGGAGCGAACCCGCTCCGATCCTCGACCCAGCACGCTCCGATCGGAGGGCGCTGGCACCACGGGTGTGATCGCGCTCCGCGTTCGGGTGTTCCTGTCAGAGGGTCACTTCATGCTGTTTGCATGGATCTCACACGAGCATTGGCCCGGGCGGTCGAACGTGCCCGTCACCAACACGACCTCCTGTCGACGACCGAGTTGCTCGCCGAGGGACTGGGGCACACCCAGATCCAGCGGCTGCACGCCGACGGGTTCCTCGAACGCGTCATCCAGGCCCTCTACCGCATCGCTGGGACCAGGACACGCCTCCAGGACATGGCCGCGCTCCAGCGTCGGCATCGAGGGTCGGCCGTCTCGCACCTGAGCGCCATCGAGCTCCACGGCGAGGACGCTCGGCGGGCGCGCCGCCCACAGGTGACGCTGCCGCCCGGCCGGACCAGTCGTTCGCCGCTGGGCTCCATCCACCGTTCCCCTCTCGACCCCGCAGAGATCGTGCTCGTGCACGGGATCCCGACGACAGCGCTCGCCCGTTCCGTCGTGGATGCCGCCGAGGAGCTCGACGTCCGCGCCCTCGGGACCCTCGTCGAGACCTTGGTCGGCAAGCAGCGAATCAGGATCGACGACGTGGTCGACACGATGGCCGCGGTCGAGCGGTCGCCGGGGCGCAGCGGCCTCGGACGTCTCCGCGTCGCACTCGCACCGTGGACCGAGCGCATCGGCCCGGATTCGGTCGCCGAGGCCGTCGTCTTCCGGCGGATCGTCGAGGCGGGACTCCCCGTCCCGACGCCGCAGTTCGAGATCAGGGACCCTGCCGGAACCTTCGTCGCTCGCGTCGATCTCGCGTGGCCGGAGCACCGGGTGGCCCGCGAGTACGACTCGCATCGCCACCACGGCGAGCCCCGGTTGGAGGTGGACGAGCTCCGGCGGCAGCGGATCGAGGCGGTCGGCTGGAGAATCGACACGCTGCACCGGGGCCATCTCGTTCCCGGTCGAGAGGACTGGCTGCACCGGATCCGCCGGGACCTCGGCGTTCGGTGAGGCACAGGAGGAGCGCGTTCACACCCGTGGTGTGATCACGCTCCGATCGGAGGGCCGTGCTCGGAGGATCGGAGCGACGTCACTCCGATCGGAGCGCCGTCGGTTCCGGGACGGCCGGGATCGGGACGGGGTGTCGACAGTCGACCGCGTACCATTGCGCGACCACCCGCTCGGAGGAGAACCCCGATGCCCATCACGCCCACCGACAAGATCTGGATGAACGGCGAACTCGTCGACTGGGACGCCGCGCAGATCCACGTGCTGACGCACTCGCTGCACTACGGCATGGGCGTGTTCGAGGGGATCCGGGCCTACGAGACGTCGGCGGGACCGGGCGTGTTCCGGCTCACCGAGCACATCGAGCGGCTCCACAAGTCGGCGCAGATCATGATGATGGACCTGCCGTACTCGGTCGACGAGCTGGTCGAGGCCACCAAGCTCGTCGTGCGCGAGTCGGGTCTGCCGTCGTGCTACATCCGCCCGATCGCCTACTACGGCTACGGCGAGATGGGCCTGAACACCCTGCCGTGTTCGGTCGACGTCGCCATCGCCTGCTGGCCGTGGGGCGCCTACCTCGGCGACGACGCGGTCACCAAGGGCGTCCGGATGAAGATCTCGTCGTGGACCCGCCACGAGCACAACACGATGCCGCCGGCGTCCAAGACGACGGGCAACTACGTCAACTCGAGCCTGGCCAAGGTCGAGGCCCTCAAGGCCGGGTACGACGAGGCGATCATGCTCAACCCGCAGGGCCTCGTCGCCGAGTGCACGGGCGAGAACATCTTCGCCGCCCGCCACGGCAAGCTCATCACGCCGCCGATCACGTCGGGTGCGCTCGAGGGCATCACGCAGTCGACCGTGATGGCGATCGCCGCGGACCACGGCTTCGAGGTCGTCGTCGGCGAGCTCGCCCGTTCCGACCTCTACATCGCCGACGAGCTGTTCGTGTGCGGCACCGCCGCCGAGGTGTCCGCCGTCAACAGCGTCGACGACCGCGTCATCCCCTGCCCCGGCCCCATGACGGCCACCATCGCAGAGGAGTACGCGAAGACCGTTCGCGGTGAGATCCCGAAGTACAAGGACTGGGTGGAGCTGGTCTCGTGAGCGCCGCCACCCCACCGCCCCCCGCGCTCCCCGCCTCGGTCGACATCTTCGACACGACGCTGCGAGACGGCGCCCAGTTCGAGGGCATCTCCCTCTCGGTCGACGACAAGCTGCGCATCGCCGAGCAGCTCGACCACCTCGGCGTCCGCTGGATCGAGGGCGGCTACCCACAGGCCAACCCCAAGGACGCCGAGTTCTTCAAGCGGGCGCCGGGCGAGTTGACCCTGTCCACCGCCGAGGTCGTCGCGTTCGGTTCGACGCGCAAGCCGCTCGGCAAGCGCGACTCCGACCCCACCCTCCTGGCGCTCGTCGAGTCGGGTGCCCAGACGGCGTGCATCGTCGGGAAGTCCTGGGACTTCCACGTGACCGAGGCGCTCGGCACCACCCTCGACGAGGGTGTCGCCATGGTGCGCGACTCGGTCGAGTTCCTCCGCGGTCAGGGCCTGCGCGTGTTCTTCGACGCCGAGCACTGCTTCGACGGCTACAAGGCCAATCCCGAGTTCACGCTCCGGGTCCTCGAGGCGGCGGCGATGGCCGGGGCCGAGTGCCTCGTCCTGTGCGACACCAACGGCGGGTCGCTCCCGCACGAGGTGCAGCGCATCACCGCCGAGGTCAACGCCCACTTCGGCGACGACGTGCAGCTCGGCATCCACACCCAGAACGACACGGGCTGCGCGGTCGCCAACTCGATCGCGGCCGTGGTCGGCGGCGCCACGCACGTCCAGGGCACCGCCAACGGCTACGGCGAGCGCACCGGCAACGCCAACCTGATGACCTGCATCCCGAACCTCGAGCTGAAGATGGGCATCCGCTGCCTGCCCGAGGGCAACATCGGGCGGCTGACCGCGGTGTCCCGCCACATCAGCGAGCTGGTCAACCTGCCGCCCCATGCCGCCGACCCCTACGTCGGGTCGTCGGCGTTCGCCCACAAGGGGGGCCTGCACACGTCGGCCCTCGGCAAGGTCGGGTCGAAGTCCTACGAGCACGTCGCGCCCGAGTCGGTCGGCAACCACACCCGGGTCCTCGTCTCCGACCTCGGTGGCCGCGCCGGCATGCGGATGAAGGCCGAGGAGTTCGGCATCGACCTCGACGGACCGGCCTCGGCCGAGCTCGCCCAGACCGTCGCCGACCTCGAGTCGCGCGGCTGGGTGTTCGAGGCGGCCGACGCCTCGCTCGAGCTGCTCATGCGCCGGGCCACGGGGTGGGAGCAGGACTTCTTCGCCGTCGAGTCGTACCGGGTCACCAGCTACCACCGGGAGGGCGCCGCCTGGCCGGGGGAGGGGATCGACCTCACCAACGAGGCCACGGTCAAGGTGTGGGTCGGCGACGAGCGCCTGCTCGCCGTCGGCGAGGGCAACGGTCCTGTCAACGCCCTCGACTCCGCGCTGCGCCGCGCGCTCAACGGGCACTTCGACGCCCTGTCGGGCATCCACCTCGTCGACTACCGGGTCCGCGTCCTCGACACGGCTGTCGGGACCGAGGCCGTCACCCGGGTGCTCATCGAGTCGTCCGACGGCGACGACACCTGGTTCACGGTCGGCGTGTCCGAGAACGTGATCGAGGCGTCGTGGATGGCGCTGCTCGACGCCATCGTCTACGGCCTGTTGCGGGTCCGGGCCTAGGATCGCCGCCGATGGCCGCGCCCGAGCACGTCCCCGTCAAGCCCGCCGAGCAGGTGCGCGTGTACGCGTCCCCGCCGCGCCGCCCCGATCAGTGGAAGGCGGCCCGGCCCGCCGACTTCGCCGACGAGTCCCGCCAGCCCTCCGGCGACCGGCTCGGCAGCCAGGGACCCGACCAGGGCTACGCCCTGAAGCTGGCCCGGATCCTCGAGCCCGAGCTCCAGCTCACCTCGGGCGAGCACGCGCGCGACGCCATCGCCGGCATCGTCGCCGTCGGGCTCAAGCGGGCGTCGATCGTCGGCCGCGCCCCCGTCATCCACGACCTGCGTGTCGCGGCCACGCTCTTCGGGTTCCTCGACTCCGGTGCCGACCCCGCCCTGGTCCGTTGGCGGAAGGCGGCCTTCGAGGAGGTCGGTCACTTCCACCACTACGCCGAGCTGCGCCACATCGCCGACGTCGTGCCCGCCGAGATCCTCGGCCAGACGCCCCAGCAGGTGCTCGCGCGCTACGAGGCCGACTGGCGCGATCAGCTCACCGTCGACGCCTGAGCCTGCTGCACCAGCCCGGCCGCCGGGCTGAGCCGGAGCGCCTCCGGTAGGGCGTCGACGACGGGACGGAGGCCGACGGCCTCGACCGTGCCGTCGCGCAGCGAGTCGACGAGGGGACGGCGTCCCAGCCAGACCTCGAGCAGGTCGGCGACTCTCGCCCGCAGCGTCGCTCCGACCTCGAACCCGGGGTCGTGCGTGCAGACCGAGGTGCCACCGCGTTCGATCACGAGCCACGCCCGGAAGACCGGTTCCCGCAGCTCGAAGGCCAGGACCGTGCGTTCGGCATCGAAACATGCGGCGTCGATGCGATCGTGGGCCCACCAGACCAGGAGCTCGGGGTCGAGTTCCTCGGGGATCGGTTCGCCGAAGGCGTGGGCGGCGCCCCAGGCGCCGATGCCGAACACCACCGGCTCCAGGGCGCGCCCGGCCGCCGTCAACACGTAGTCCTGGCCGTCCTTCGCGACGATGCCGTCGCGCTGGAGTCCCCGCAGACGCGCGGCGAGGAGGCTCCGGGAGAGCCCGGGCAGCCCCCTCGCCAGTTCGTTGAAGCGGGTCGTGCCGACCAGTAGGTCGCGCACGATCAGGAGCGTCCAGCGCTCGCCGAGGATGTCGAGGGCGCGGGTGATCGGGCAGTACTGCCCGTAGCTGCGCGAGGTCATGGAATCAGTCGTAGTCCACGCGACGGGTGATCCGTGGTGCAGACGTTGTACTGGGCAGGGATCCGGCCGCTTCGTACGGTCGGGGCAGTCACGAACCGAGGAGCGAGCATGAGCAACGAGCAGACCGACTGGGTCGGCGTCGCCGCCGACCTGGCCACGGACTTCGACAAGCGGGCGGAGGAGCTCGACCGGACCGGGGCGTTCTGTGCCGAGAACGTCGCCCGGCTCCGGGAGGTCGGGTTGGTCTCGGCCCCCGTGCCGGCCGACCTCGGTGGTGGCGGCGCGTCGTACGCGACGACGAGCGCCGTCCTGCGAGCGCTCGGACGGGGCTGCGGGCCGACGGCGGTCACGCTCTCGATGCACTACCACCTGCTCGCCGCGCAGTGCTGGCGGCACGTGCGTGAGCTGCCGGCGCCGGCCCTCGCGCGGGTCGCGGAGGGCGACCTCGTCCTCATCTCCACCGGCGCGTCCGACTGGCTCTCGTCCAACGGCGAGGCCACGGCCGTCGACGGCGGCTACCGGGTGCGGGCCCGCAAGTCGCCGGCCAGCGGGTGCCCGGCGGGCGACGTCCTCGTCACGTCCGTGCGTCGTGAGGACGGGGCCGACGGCCCCACCGTCCTGCACTGCTCGGTCCCCTTCACCGCCGACGGCGTCTCGATCGAGGAGACCTGGGACACCATGGGGCAGCGGGCCACCGGCTCGCACACCGTCGTGCTCGACGACGTCTACGTCCCGGCCGAGTCGGTCGCACTCGAGCGCCCGGCCGACCGCTGGCACCCGGTCTTCAACACGGTCGCGGGCGTGGCGCTGCCGCTGATCATGAGTGCGTACCTCGGCATCGCGGATCGCATCGTCGACGAGGTCGTCGAGCTCGCGGGGCCACGCGCCGAGGATCACCACGTCGCCCCGCTCGTCGGGGAGATGCTCCGGCACCGGGCGGTCGCCGAGGACGCCGTCGCCGCCGAGGTGCGGCGGGTCGACGAGTACGCGTTCGAGGCCACCGACGACCAGGGCCGCGCCGCGCTCGCCCGGAAGGTCAACGCGGCCGAGGCCGTCGAGGCGGTGGCGCGCACCGCGGTCACCATCGCCGGCGGCGCCGGCTTCCACCGCGGGCTGCCGATCGAGCGCCTCTACCGCGACGCCATGGGCGCCGCCTTCCATCCGCTCCCCACGCCCAGGGCCGACCGCTTCCTCGGGCGACTCGCCCTCGGCGTCGACCCGGCGAGCTGAGCCCGACCGCTACTCGTCGGCGAGGGCCGTGAGGCGGGCGAGCAGCGCGCTCCACCCCGAGGAGATCCGCTCCTCGACCACCGGGTCGATGCGGCCCTGGGCGCGGTGCTCGACCCGCACCTGGGAGCCGAGGCTCGAACCGGCGATCGTGAACGCGATCGAGCCGTTGTAGGCGCCCGGGACGAGGATGCCGCCGATCTCGAGCCGCTCGGGCGGGTCGAAGGCCCGGATCGTGCCGTGCAGGACACCGTCGTTCGCGTGTTCGTCTCCCGACCACACGCGCCCGCCCGGGTAGGGCTCCATCCGCAACGGCTCGGCGCCGGGCGGCACGTAGGGCTGCCCCCACCAGTCCGCCGTCCGGTCCACGAGCGCATACCAGACGTGGGCGGGCGGCGACGCGGCCGCACACGCCACCGTGATGACGGTGCGGTCGCCGACCTCCGTGAGATCGGGGGCGGGCGGCGACGGCCAGGCGGTTCCGGTGGCGGACTGCATGCCGTGCAGGGAACCACGCGACGGCCTCGAGGGCGTGGCACCGACCGTCTGCCGCACCGTGCGGCCGGGCGGCCACTACGTTCGACCCGGTGTCGACGGGCCAGGTCGAAGGGAACCGGGCCTCCGTGCTCCGGTGGATGCGTGTGGCGGTGAAGGCCGCCTCCGTGCTCGTCCTCGCCGTCGGCTTCTACCTGGGCATCACGTTCCTCCAGGTGTGGCGGGCCAGCACCCAGGACTCCCACGACGCCGCCGAGGCGATCATCGTCCTGGGGGCGGCGCAGTACGACGGCGTCCCGTCACCGGTCCTGCGGGGGCGCCTCGACCACGCCATCGAGCTGTACGAGGCGGGGGTCGCCCCGACCCTCGTCGTCACCGGGGGCAAGCAGCCGGGCGACCGCTTCACCGAGGCCGCCGCCGGCTACCGCTACCTCCGGGACAACGGCGTCCCCGAGTTCGCGATCCTGCGCGAGGAGCAGGGGGCGAACACCTGGGACCAGCTGGCTGCGGCGGCCCGGTTCCTCGAACCCCAGGACATCGACGACGTGGTCCTCGTGTCCGACGACTACCACGCCTACCGGCTGGAGCGGATCGCCGACGAGCTCGGCCTCGACGCCCAAATCTCGCCCGTCGATCCGGGCCTGTCGACGACGGGGCGGGCCCGGGCCATGGGCCGCGAGACGGTGGCCGTGGCGGTCGGGCGTCTGATCGGCTTCCGCCGCCTCGTCGACCTCGACGACTCCCTGAACAGCCTCGGCCCCATCGGCTCGGCCGCCGTCGCCCTGCCCCTCGTCGTCCCGCTGCCGGGTCCGGTGGCCATCCGATCGGGTGTGCGTTCCCGACGACCCATTCGATAGCGTGTCCCGTCCTGCTCTCGGGAGTGGTGTAATTGGCAACACAGCTGGTTCTGGTCCAGCCATTGGGGGTTCAAGTCCTCCCTCCCGAACGCTCCGCGGCCCCGCACGGGCCGGCGGATCACCTTGGGTGCGCCTGCCTTCCGGGGTAGGATCGCCCGCCGCTGCCCCGTTCGTCTAGCGGCCCAGGACACCGGCCTCTCACGCCGGCAACACGGGTTCGAATCCCGTACGGGGTGCCACCTCGCCGTCGGCGAGGGTCACATCTGCCCAGGCCAGCGGCCCGCCCGCACCGGCCTGGGCAGTGTCGCGTCAGGCGGCGTCGCCGGCGAGGACCTGGGCGACGAGATCGTCCAGAACGTCCTCGCCCGGGCCGGGGACGATCGGCCGGCCGGCGAGGGCGCGAGCGCTGTCGAAGGCGCGATGGACGGCGTCGCCGGTCAGCACCGGTCCGTGCGCGGTGGCGACCGTCAGCACACCGAGCGCCTCGACGTCGTCGACGTGCCGCGCGTAGGCCGTCCGGTCGAGCCAGGCGTGCCACGGCGACACCAGGCTCTGCATCGCCGGCAGTTGCTCGTCGACGTGGTCGGCGTCGAGCAGGTGGACGTCGTACACCGACTCCGGGTCGGTCAGGAGGCAGGCGAAGCTGTCGACCGCCCACATGAACGCGGTGGTCGGGTCGTACAGACCCCGCGTCGTCGGGCCGTCGAAGATCGGTGGCCGGAACAGGTGGATCGTCCGATCGCCCGCGTCGAAGCTGCCCCCGGGCTCGATCCAGCGCATCCGGTCGAGGGGGAGTGCGGGCTGCTCCAGTGCCAGGCGCTCGACGGAGAAGAAGTTCGTGACGAGCGTGGCGTGGGGGCAGCGGCGCAGCACCTCCTGGAGCCCGCCGGTGTGGTCGGGGTCGTCGTGGGAGAGGAAGATCCAGCGGACGTCCTCGGGTTCGACGACGGAGAACGCCTTCTCGAGCCACTCCTCGCGATGCATCGGGGCGCCGGTGTCGACGATGATCGGCTCGGCGCCGCGGATGACGACCGAGTTGACGGCGAGCCACAGCCCGGGTCCGCCGGGGGCGAGGTTGGGGATCAGGAAGGTGTCGGGAGCGATCTCGTGGGGAAGCATGTCGGGCTCCTGTCGGGGATCGGACGGGTCGAGATGGACGATGACGAACCGGCGGGCGGCTGACGATCCCGCGTCCGGGGGGAACCAGGCGGGCCCGATCCCCCGTCTGAGGGGGTATCGCCGTTTCCGAGACAGGAGTACGTTTCGCGCGTGAGAACCACCGTCGACGTCGATCGGGCCGTCCAGGCCGTCGAGCGGACGTGTCGCACGGCCGACGAGCCCGACGAACTGCTGGCCGCGCTGTCGGCCGAACTGCATCGCATCGTTCCCCACGACGGCTCGGCCTGGTTCGGGGTCGATCCGGTCACGCTGCTCGGCGCCGCCCCGAGCCGGGTCGAGGCCCTGGACCCCGAGCTCTGCGACACGTTCTGGCACCTCGAGTTCCACGAGCACGATGTCGGGTTGTTCGCCGATCTCGCTCGCGGCGACACCGCAGCCGCCTTGCGCATCTCCCTCGACGACGGCGTGGGCCGCAGCCCACGTTTCCGGGAGTTCCTCGCGCCCCAGGGCTACGGCGACGAGCTCCGCGCCGTCTTCCGGTCGGGCGAGAGCGTCTGGGGCATGGCCGGGCTCTACCGCGAGAGCACGACGCAGCCGTTCACCGAGGACGACGTCTCGGTCCTGCGGGCGATCGGACGTCCCGTCGCCGATGCGCTCCGCCGTCACGTCCGGCGCGAGGCGCCATGGCTCGGCCAGCCCTCGGCGCCGGGGCTGCTCGTGATCGACGGTGCCGGCCGGGTCGTCTCGGCGAACCACGACGCCCGCGGGTGGCTCCGTGACCTGTGGCCCGGCATCGACGGCGTCGCCGATGACGTCGCCGACGGGGGCGACGGGCCGGGCGCGCCGCTGGTGCTGCGCAGCCGCGGTGTCGACGCGCCCACGCCGGTGCACGCGCTGATCTCCCGGGCCCGAGCGGTCGCCGCCGGGCGCGAGCGGGCACCCGCGCGCCTGCGGCTGCGCGACGCCCGGGGCCGATGGCTGGTCCTCCACGCCTCGACCCTGATCGGCGCCGCCGGCGCGGAGGATGCCGGGCAGGTGGCGGTCGTGATCGAGGCGGCCAAGAGTGCCGAGATCGCGCCGATCGTGATCGACGCCTACGCGCTCACGCCCCGCGAGCGGGATGTCCTCGGTTCGATCGCCCGGGGCGGGGCGACGTCCGAGATCGCCGCCGAGCTGCACCTGTCACCGCACACCGTCCGCGACCACGTCAAGACCGTGTTCGAGAAGGTCGGGGTGTCGAGCCGGGGCGAGCTCGTCGCCCGGCTCTTCGGTGAGCACTACGCCGACCGGCTGCACCAGACCATGGTCCACTCGCACTGACCGGTCGCCGACCTCAGCGATCGGCGACGGGACGCCCCCACGCCTCGACGCCCCGATAGGCGACGCGGATGTGGCGTGGGTCGAGCGGGGTGCCCGTCCGTCGATCGACGAGCACCGGTTCCAGCGGCTCGCCCGTCTCGCGGTCGACGAGGCCGACGCCCGAGTCGGTGCCGTCCCAGTCGAGCCAGTGGTTCCCCCACTCGAGCAGCGCCACGATGACGGGGAACAGCGCCACGCCCTTCTCGGTGAGGCGGTACTCGTGGCGGACCGGACGGTCCTGGTACTCGACCCGGTGGAGGATGCCCTCGTCGGTGAGGCGGCGGAGGCGCTCGGCGAGCACGTTGCGCGGGATGCCGAGGGCTTCGGTGAAGTCCTCGAACCGTCGCGCGCCGAGGAACGCCGAGCGGATGACGAGCGGGGTCCACCAGTCGCCGAGGACGTCGACGGTGCGCGCGACCGGGCAGTCCCAGTCGTCGAATCGGGTGCGACGCATGTCACCATCCTAGTCAGTTGCTCGAACGAACGCACTGTGCGAAGTTCGTTTCATGAACGAACGCACCATCGTCACCCGGACGGGCGAGGTCCTCCTCGTGCGGCCGATGACCTCGGACGACGACGACCTCGTGGTCTCGGCGTTCGAGCACCTCTCCCCGGCGACGGCTCGTCGGCGGTTCTTCAACGACACGATCATCCGCCTCGGGCACGACCGACTCGTGGAGGTGGTCGGCCTCCGACCGGGCCACCACGTCCTCCTCGCGTTCGACCGTCGCGGTGGCCTCGTCGGCGGAGCCCGGTGGATCCTCGACCCGGAGCGGCCCGGTGCCGCCGAGGTCGCGGTGACGGTCGGCGACCCCTGGCAGGGCGAGGGCATCGGCCACCGGCTGCTGCGGCTCCTCGTCGAGGACGCCGTCGCCGCCGGGATCACGAGGCTCCGGGGCCACGTGCTCGTCGACAACGGCCCGGCGCGAGGTCTCGTGTCCCGGGCCGGCGGTGACGTGTGGATCGACGAACCCGGCGTGCTCGGCTTCGAGATCCCGCTGCGCCCCGATCGGCAGGCGCTCGACGACGCGATCGCGCGTGCGCTGCGAACGGCGTCGTGAGCGTCAGGCCAGGCGGTCGAGCACGGCGAGGGCGTCGTGACGTTCGTAGCCCAGCGCCTCGGCGACGGCCGGTTCGGTCACCATCCCGAGCGCGACGTTGAGGCCGTTGCGCAGGTGTTCGTCGTGACGCATGGCGTCGACGACCCCCCGATCGGCGAGCGCCAGCGTGAAGGGGAGCGTCGCGTTGTTGAGGGCGTAGGTCGACGTGCGGGGCACCGCGCCCGGCATGTTCGCCACGCAGTAGTGCACGACGTCGTGCAGCACGAAGGTCGGCTCGGCGTGCGTGGTCGCCCGCGAGGTCTCGAAGCAGCCGCCCTGGTCGATGGCGACGTCGACCAGCACGGACCCGGGCCGCATGGTTCGCACCATCGCCTCGGTCACGAGCTTCGGGGCACGCGAGCCCTTGACGAGCACGGCCCCGACGACGAGGTCGGCCGTCGCGACGAGGTGCTCGACCGCGGTACGGGTCGAGTACATCGTCTCCAACGAGGCCCCGAAGCGGGCG